>NZ_JADPUN010000078.1 GCF_015690345.1 Plantactinospora alkalitolerans
CCCCCCACCACCACTGCCCGCCGGACCCGGCGAGTCAGCCGGAACACGCCACGCCACCCCTAAGGGTCCCCTCAGGGAGAGCCCCCGACTTCCGGTCGCCTCGATCACCGTCTGCTGCACAGAGCGTAACCGAGCGCTACTAACGAGGGCGGCCGCAAAAGGTTACGAGATATGGCATTCCATGACGGACACCCGCACAGCTCGCCGGCAATATGGCGCTGCGACTTGTGGCGGGCCTGGGGGTTGGCTACCGTGGCCCACGGTTGTCATCAGGTCCACGGTCCAGTGACAACGCGGTCAGCCGGAGTTCACTTGGTCATCCGAACGCCGGCGACGGTCGCAACACTGACCCGACAACGGAGGGTGTGCGTGCGCCAGCGCCTGTCGTCTGAGCCCGATCGCTATCGAGGGCGACGTCGCGTCCCCACACCCCCGCGCAGTCGTTATGCCGCAGTCGTCACCACCGCGTTCGTCGGAGCGGGTGTCGTCGCGCTCGGCGCGGGGGCACTGCCGGACGCCAAGGCGGTCAGCCCGTCCGCGCTGGCGGATCTGGAGAACGCCGCCGCCACCAGCCAGGACCTGAGCGAGCGGGCAGCCGACGCCCAGCGCCCGTCCCGGGACGACGACCGCGGCGGCCTGGCCTCCACGCTGGCCGCCGCCCCCGAGGTCTGGCGGCTCCCGCTTGACGACTACAGCTTCACCTCGCCATACGGAATGCGGTGGAACAAGCTGCACGCCGGTGTCGACCTGGCGGCTCCCGAGGGCACCCCCTACAAGGCGGTCCACGCGGGCACGGTCATCAAGGCCGGTTGGTTCGGCGGGTACGGCTACTGCGTGATCGTCCAGCACTCCGACGGCACCGAGGCGATCTACGGAAACTCCTCGCAGGTCCTGGTCCAGGAGGGCCAGGAGGTCAAGGCCGGCGAGCCGTTGGGCCTGGTCGGCATGACCGGCCACTCCTACGGCGTCCACCTGCATCTCGAACTGCATGTCAACGGCAAGCCGACGGACCCGATCCCCTACCTCCGGGACCGGAAAGTGGACCTTCAGCTACAGGTCGACGATCCGTACAGTGACGTAGCCGCGTCCTGACTCCGCGTCACGCCGGTTCGCCGCCCAACCCTTCCCGGTTGGGCGGTTTTCTTTTGCCCGCTCCTCGGTGAAGTTCCGTGCGCCACACCGGCCGGTATGAGCGACGCCACAGCCAGCGGGTCGGGTGTACCGGTCAACCTTCCCGATTTCCGGCATCCTGTCGAGGTCGCGGCCCCTGTTTCCGGCCCCTCCCAGGCACCCGATGGCACGCCCCGGCCACGCCATCGACAAGCATTCTCGGGTCCACACCGCCACCCGAAGGGACCGACCCGTGCCGGAGACCGACCCGAGCAAGCCCGAGGCGATCGAAAGCCAGCACCCCGACGACGGCAGCCGGCGCGGGTACGACGCCAGCGCCGCACAACCGGCGCGGCACCGGCCCCGGCGCGGGCTCGCCGGCCGGACGCCGTACCTCGTCACCGGGCTGGTCGCGCTGCTCGGTCTCGGCGTGGCCGGCGGAGCCGTGGCGATGGCGAACGGCGCGGACGACCGCGACGACCGGGTGACGGTGGCGGCGGACGAATCGGCCCGCTCCTCCGCCGCCCAGCGCGCGGACCGGTCCGAGCGGGGTCCCGGCACCCCCACGGTCGCCCCGACGGCCGTTCCCAGCCCGACCGTCGCGCCCTCGACGAGCGGCCGGCCACCGGCCGCCAAGGCCGCCCGCTCGGATGGCTCCGCGCCGGCGGGGAAGTCGACCGCGACCCGGCGCCCCGCCGGCTGGGTCGACCCGATGCCGGGAGCGGAGACGACCTCGTGCTTCGGTCCCCGTTGGGGGACGATGCACGCCGGCATCGACCTGGCGATGCCGGAGAACACCCCGATCCGCGCCGCCGGGACCGGCACCGTGGTGACCGCCGGCTGGGCCTACACCGGCTACGGCATCTCGGTGGTCATCGACCACGGCAACGGCTACCTGACCCACTACGCCCACCAGAACCGGACCGTGGTGAGCGTCGGCGACCGCGTCGCCGCCGGAGACGTGATCGGGTACGAGGGTGCCACCGGTGACGCCACGGGCCCGCACCTGCACTTCGAGGTGCACAACGGGCTGTGGAACCAGGTCGACCCGGGACCCTGGATGCGGAAGCACGGGGTGGACCTCGGCTGCTGAGCGGCACCGCCGCCGGCCCCGACGCCGGGACAGGGTTCCGCCTCCGGCGGCCGCCGCGACTCAGCGGTCCAGTACGACGGCGTTCTTGGCCCGCTCGATCGACTCCTCCGCGGCGGGTCCGCCCGGGTTCTCGGTGGCGAGTTCCTGGTTGAGCTGGACGAACGGGCGCATGCGCTGCTCGTAGCGCCGCAGCGCCGCCCGGTGGTCGCCGGCCGCCGCGCCGAGTTCGTCGGCCAGGATGTAGGCGCCGACCAGGGCGAGGCTGGTGCCCTGGCCGGACAGCGGGGAGGCGCAGTAACCGGCGTCGCCGAGCAACGCCACCCGCCCCGTCGACCAGCTCTCCATCCGGACCTGCGCCATGGCGTCGAAGTAGAAGTCGGGCGCCTGCCACATCGCCTTCAACAGCCTCGGGATCTCCCAGCGCAGTCCGGCGAGCCTCTCGGCGACCAGCCGGCGCTGCTGGTCGATGTCGCGGTGGTCGTAGTCGAGCGGCTCGGACTCGAAACCGAGGTTGACCCGCAGTTCGGTGTTGCCGCGTACCGGGTAGATGCCGCCGCCGGCCGTGTCGCTCCGGATCCAGATCTGCCAGTCCGCCAGGTCCAGCAAGTTCTCGGTGCGGAAGATCGCCAGGTAGGTGCCGAGGTGGTGCACGAACTCGGCCTCCGGGCCGAAGGCGAGCCGCCGCACCGTGGAGTGCAGGCCGTCGGCACCGATCACGAGATCGAAGGTACGTGCCGCGGCCCGTTCGAACTCGACCCGTACGCCGTGCTCGTCCTCGACCAGCCGGCTGATCGAGTCGTCGAAGACGTACTCGACGTCGGCCCGGGTCAGTTCGTGCAGTTGGTGGGTCAGGTCCTCGCGCAGCACCTCGATGTCCGCGCCGTCGAGCCGGCCGCTGCTCAGGGCCATCTCGGTGGAGCGCATGAGCTCGTTGCCGTCGCCGTCGAGCATCGACATGCCCCGCATCTGGGTGCGGACCTGGCGCAGCGGCTCCAGGATGCCCATCCGGTCGACCACGTCCAGCGCCACGCCCCGGATGTCGATGGCCTGCCCTCCGGTGCGCGGTGCGGGAGCCCGTTCGACCACGGTGACGGCGAAGCCGTGGCGACGCAGCCAGTACGCCAGGGCGGGCCCGGCGATGCTGGCTCCGGAGATGAGAACGCTGTCCATCGAAAGCCTCCCGATACGTTGTACGTGTGTCTCAATGTACGGCGTACGTTCAGGGCACGCAACAGGTAATGTCCCAGGTCTGTACTAGGACAGGCACCCCGTCGTTCGAACAGTCCGGTAGTATCTGTACTAGGACAGAGAGGGAGGTGAGCGGTGGCCGCCACAACCGAGCCGCCCTACCTGCGCATCGTCAGGGACATCCGCCGGCGCATCGCCGAGGGGGATCTCCGGCCCGGTGACCGGGTGCCGTCGACGCGGCAGCTCGCCACCGAGTGGGGCGTCGCCCTCGCCACCGCCACCAGGGCGCTCACCACGCTGAGCCAGGACGGCGTCGTACGGGCCCAGCCCCGGGTCGGCACCGTCGTCGCCGTTCCGGACGCGGCGCCCGAACCCAGCCGGAGCCGGCGACGTGCCACCCCGAACCCCACCCAGTCGACCGAACCCGAACTGACCCGCGAACGCGTCGTCCGCGCCGCCATCGCGATCGCCGACGCCGAAGGACTGGAGGCGCTCTCGATGCGCGGGGTCGCGGCCCGGCTCGGCGTCGCCACCATGTCGCCGTACCGCTATGTCAACAGCAAGGACGAGTTGACGCTGCTGATGGCCGACGCGGCGTACGGGGAACAGGGCTATCCCGAGCCCCCGCCGGCCGGCTGGCGGGCGCGGCTGGAACTGGGCGCGCGCACGCTGTGGCGACTGCACCAGCGGCATCCCTGGCTGGCCCAGCTCAGCCCGCTCACCAGGCCACTGCCGCTGCCGAACCTGATGGTGCACGGCGAGTGGGTGCTCGCCGCCCTGGACGGCCTCGGTCTCGATCCGGCCACCATGCTCGACCTGAACATCCTGATCTACAGCCTGGTGCAGGGACTCGCCGCGAACCTCGAACGGGAGGCCCAGGCCAGGGCCGCCACCGGCATCTCCGAGGAGGAGTGGATCGACGGCCAGGCGCCGGCGATCGACGCGCTGGCCAGTTCCGGTTCCCACCCGACCTACGTCAAGATCCTGGACAGCTTCGCCCGGACCGGTTACGACCTCGACCTCGACCGGCTCTTCGAGACCGGTCTACGGGCCCTGCTCGACGGTTTCGCCGCGCTGGTGCAGGAGCGGGCCGGGCAGCGCCCCGGCTCGGCCGGCTGAGCCGGGCCCGGCACCGGGGCGGTGCTGGCAACCGGGGCGGTGCCCGGCGGGTCAGAGCTTGTCGATCGGGGCGTGCCGCAGCACGAGCCAGAGCGTCTGGTCGCCGAAGTCGATCTGCGCCCGGGCACCCGGACCCTGCCCCTCGACCGCGAGCACCCGGCCGAGGCCGTACCGCTGGTGGTTGACCCGGTCCCCGACCACGACCTTCGGCGCCTGCGGCAACTCGCTCGCCGTGGTCAGCCGGCTGCCGTCCACGCCGAGCCGCTGGGCGAGCTGCGCTGCCTTGGGCGTACCCCCGGCGAAGCCGCCGCCCCGGAACCCGCCGGACCGGTCCGCGGACCCGGACCGGCCACCGACACCGCCGCCGGTGCCCGACCACGAGGTGTACGCGGCGCCGGTGCGCTCCCAGCGGACCAGGTCCTCCGGCAGCTCGTCGACGAACCGGGACGGCGGATTGTAGGACGGCTGCCCCCAGGCCGACCGGGTGACCGCACGGGACAGGTAGAGCCGCTGCCGTGCCCGGGTGATCCCGACGTACGCCAGCCGGCGCTCCTCCTCCAGTTCGCGGGTGTCGCCGAGCGCGCGCAGGTGCGGGAAGACGCCGTCCTCCAGGCCGGTCAGGAACACCACCGGGAACTCCAGGCCCTTGGCGGTGTGCAGCGTCATCAGGGTGACCACGCCCTGATGGTCGGGGTCGTCCGAGGGGATCTGGTCGGCGTCGGCGACCAGCGCGACCTGCTCCAGGAAGCCGGCCAGGGTGGCGCCGGGATCCCCCTCCTCGGCCAGTGCCTCCACCCGCTCGGTGTACTCCCGGGCGACGCTGACGAGTTCCTGAAGGTTCTCCACCCGGCCCGCGTCCTGCGGGTCGAGGCTCTCCTCCAACTCGCTGAGATAGCCCGAACGGGTCAGCACCGCCTCCAGGACCTCCTCCGGCAGCGCCGTGGTGGCCAGCTCGCGCACCTCGTCGAGCAGGGTGACGAACTCGGCGATCGCGTTCGCGGACCGGGTGGAGATGCCCGGCGCCGCAGACGCCCCGCGCAGCGCCTGGCCGAACGAGATCCGGTCCCGGGTCGCGAGCGCCTCCACGCAGGCCTCGGCGCGGTCGCCGATGCCCCGCCGGGGGGTGTTGAGGATGCGCCGGATGCTCACCGTGTCGTCGTCGTTGACCAGGGCGCGCAGGTAGGCCAGGGCGTCCCGGACCTCCTTGCGCTCGTAGAACCGCACCCCGCCGACGACCTTGTACGGCAGCCCGACCCGGATGAACACCTCTTCGAAGACCCGGGACTGGGCGTTGGTGCGGTAGAAGACGGCGACGTCACCCGGGCGGGCCGCGTCGGCGTCGCAGAGCCGGTCGATCTCCCGGCCCACCCAGTCCGCCTCGGCGTGCTCGGTGTCGGCGACGTAGCCGACGATCTGCTCCCCGGCGCCCTCCTCGCTCCACAGCCGCTTCGGCTTCCGCGAGGTGTTGTTGTCGATCACCGCGTTGGCCGCGTTCAGGATCGTCTGGGTCGACCGGTAGTTCTGCTCCAGCAGGATGGTCCGGGCGTCGGTGAAGTCCCGCTCGAACTCCAGGATGTTCCGGATCGTGGCGCCCCGGAACGCGTAGATCGACTGGTCGGCGTCGCCGACCACGCACAGCTCGGCCGGTGCGATGCCGGCCGTGCCGCCGACCAACTCCTTCACCAGCGTGTACTGCGCATGGTTGGTGTCCTGGTACTCGTCGACGAGGACGTGCCGGAACCGCCTCCGGTAGCTCTCCGCCACGTGCGGGTGCGACTGGAGCAGATGCACGGTCGCCATGATCAGGTCATCGAAGTCCAGCGCGTGCGCCTCGACGAGCCGCTGCTGGTAGCGGGTGTACGCCTCGGCGAGCGCCCGCTCGTTCGGCCCGCTCGCCCGGGCGGCGAACGTCTCCGGATCGACCAGCTCGTTCTTGAGGTTGGACACCTGGGCGGTCAGTCCCCGGGCCGGATAGCGCTTCGGATCCAGGTCGAGTTCCCGGGTGACGAGCTGCATCAACCGGCGCGAGTCGTCGGCGTCGTAGATCGAGAAGGTCGACTTCAGCCCGGCGTGCTCGTGCTCGGCCCGGAGAATGCGTACGCAGGCGGAGTGGAACGTCGAAACCCACATCAACCGGGCCCGGGGTCCGACCAGCGCGGAGACCCGGTCCTTCATCTCCCCGGCCGCCTTGTTGGTGAAGGTGATCGCGATGATCTCCCCGGGATGCACGTCCCGGGCGGCGAGCAGGTACGCGATCCGGTGGGTGAGCACCCGGGTCTTGCCCGAGCCGGCGCCGGCCACGATGAGCAGCGGCGAGCCGGAATGGGTCACCGCGTCCCGCTGGGGCCCGTTCAGCCCGTCCAGCAGGGCCTGCGGGTCGAGGCCCGACGGGCGGCGCCGGGGCGGATCCTGGGTAGGCGGGACGTGGGGCGGCGGGGGTTCGAAGAGAGCATGCATCGCCTGGCGAGTCTATGCCGATGGGCGGACAACCCACGCCTCCGCTCGCCGCGCCCGACGGTTCCGGAACCGGTCGGGTTCGACGGGCGATGTCGTACCAGGATCGCGAAGGCGCTTGCGAGGGCGGCGCTGGCTGGGCATACTCAAGCCGTGATCCATCAGGCGCTGCCTTACTTTTTCTACGGCTCCGGGAGTCCGGCAGCCGTGGGTCGCGCCTGAACATGACCTACGAAAAGCCCCGGGCTCCTGGAGCCCGGGGCTTTTCGCATCGGGATCCGGGCACCGGGGACCTATCTCCCAAGGAGGACCCCATGGCGGCAGAGGTCGCGGAGCAGCCCGTCGAGTCGACCGGCACCGACGTCGGCACCGGGACGAGTGAGCCGGACGCCGCGCAGCACATTCTCGGGCTGCGGGAACGGATCAACGAGATCGACGATGAGCTGATCTCCCTCTGGCAGGAGCGTGCCGCCCTGTCCCAGCAGGTCGGCAGGACTCGGATAGCCTCCGGTGGCACCCGGCTCGTACTGTCCCGCGAGCGCGAGATCCTGGACCGGTTCCGGGATGCGCTGGGCGCGGACGGCACCCAACTCGCCCTCCTGCTGCTACGGGCCGGTCGCGGCCCGCTCTGAGCCGCCGTCGGCCGGTGCCGACGGTGCCGGCGCGACAGCCCCGGACGCGAGCCCGGGACGCCGGCCGCATGGATGACGGCCCGCGCCCCGGGCAATGAGGAGGCGTTCTACTTCCACCGGTGGTCTGGCCGGGTCAGGCCCACCACCGGCGCCTGAGCGGTCTACTCGACCGCGTGCACCACGTTCCGCTCCTCCGCGAAGTGGCAGGCACTCGGGTGTGCGGACTGTTCCCGCTCCGTCAGCGCCGGCTCCTGCTCGGCGCAGATGTCCTGCGCCTTCCAGCACCGGGTGCGGAACCGGCAGCCCGACGGCGGGTTGGCCGGCGACGGCACGTCGCCCTCCAGGACGATCTGGTCCCGCTGCCCGCGAAGCGTCGGATCCGGCACCGGCACCGCCGAGAGCAGCGCCTGGGTGTACGGATGCGTCGGCCGCTCGTAGATCTCGTCCTCGACACCGATCTCCACGATCTTGCCCAGGTACATCACCGCGACCCGGTCGGCGATGTGCCGGACCACCGACAGGTCGTGCGCGATGAAGATGTACGACAGCCCCAACTCGTCCTGGAGCCGCTCCAGCAGGTTGATCACCTGCGCCTGGATCGACACGTCCAGCGCCGACACCGGCTCGTCACAGACGATGATCTCCGGCTTGAGCGCCAGCGCCCGGGCGATCCCGATCCGCTGCCGCTGCCCACCCGAGAACTGGTGCGGGTACCGGTTGATGTGCTCGGGGTTCAACCCGACCAGATCCAGCAGCTCCCGGACCCGCTGCTTCCGCTCGCCCCGGGGAACGACCTCGGTATGGATGTCGAACGGCTCACCGATGATGTCGCCGACCGTCATCCGGGGGTTCAGCGAGGTGTACGGATCCTGCAACACCATCTGGATGTTCCGGCGGGCCCGCCGCAACTCGGCGCCGCGCAGCCGGGTCATGTCCTGCCCACGCACGTCGATCGACCCGCTGGTCGGCTTCTCCAGTCCGACCAGCAGCTTGGCGAGCGTCGACTTGCCACAGCCCGACTCCCCCACCACACCGAGGGTCTCGCCCCGGCGCAGCTTCAGGTCGACACCGTCCACGGCGCGTACCGCACCGACCTGGGTCTGCAGGACGATGCCCCGGGTGATCGGGAAGTGCTTGACCAGGTTGCTGGTCTCCAGCACCACGTCCTTAGCTACCGGCTGGCTCATCGCCCACCACCTCCGTCCAGAAATGGCAACGCGCGGTCCGGGCCGGCGCCACGTCGTACTGCTGCGGCGGCGGGTCGGCCCGGCAGACGTCCCGGGCGTACGCGCAGCGCGGATGGAACGGACAGCCGGCCGGGATCCGGAGCAGGTTCGGCGGCAGGCCCTTGATCACATTGAGCTGCTGACCCTTCATGTCCAGCCGCGGAATCGACTCCAGCAGAGCCTTGGTGTACGGATGCGCAGGCCGGGCGTAGATGTCCAGGACCGGCGCCTCCTCGACCACCTTGCCGGCGTACATCACCGAGATGCGGTCGGCGACGTCGGCGACCACGCCCATGTCGTGCGTGATCAGGATCAGGCCCATGTTCCGTTCCCGCCGCAGTTCGGCGAGCAGGTTCATGATCTGCGCCTGGACCGTGACGTCGAGCGCCGTGGTCGGCTCGTCGGCGATCAGCACCTTGGGATCCAGCGCCAGCGCCATCGCGATCATCACGCGCTGCCGCATACCGCCGGAGAACTGGTGCGGATAGTCGTTGATCCGCTGCCTGGCGGCAGGAATCTTGACCAGGTCGAGCAGCTCGATCGACCGCCGCCGTGCGTCCTGCCGGGACGTTCCACGGTGGACCCGGAACAGCTCGCCGAGCTGGAAGCCGATCGAGAAGACCGGGTTCAGCGCGGAGAGCGCGTCCTGGAAGATCATCGCGATGTGGTTGGCCCGCACCTTGCGGCGCTGCTCCTCCGGCAGCTTCAGCAGGTCGACACCCCGGTACCGGATGGCGCCCTTGGTGACGAAGCCGGGCGGCGAGTCGAGGATGCCCATGATGGCCTGGGCCGTGACGGACTTGCCACATCCGGACTCACCCAGGATCGCCAGCGTCTCGCCCGGGTCGAGATGGATGTCCACCCCGTTGATCGCCCGGGCCACCCCGGCCTGAGTACGGAATTCGACGTGCAGATTCTCGACGTCCAACAACCGGGCACTGGAGTCCAGTCCCGGCAGGACGTCGATCTCGGCTTTGATATCGGTCATGGATGAGCTCACCGCAGCCTCGGGTCGAAGGCGTCGCGGATCGCGTCGCCGAGCATGATGAACGCCAGCACGGTCAGCGCCAGGAACACGGACGGCCAGACAAGCGGCCGGGCGGTCTCCGTCACGTACGGCGCCGACTCGGAGATGGCGATACCCCAGGAGATCGCGTCGCCCTTGAGACCCACACCGAGGAACGTCAGCGTGGCCTCGGTGGCGATGTTGACGCCCAGCAGGATGGTCAGTACCACCACGAACGGCGCGGCGGCGTTCGGCAGGATGTGCCGGATCATCAGCCGGCCGGGGCCGGCACCCAGCATCCGGGCCGCCGCGACGTAGTCCTGGTTCTTGGCCGAGATGACCGACGACCGCATGATCCGGGCACCGGTGGTCCAGGTGATGACGCCCAGGGTGAGCGCCACGGCCCAGAAACCGGATTCGTTCGGGTCCGAGGAGAGCCGGCGGGCCAGCACGATCGCGGCGAGCAGGGTCGGTATACCCAGCACGATGTCGATACCGCGGGCCAGCAGCGCGTCCACCCAGCCACCGAAGTAGCCGGCCGCCATCCCCACGATCACGCCGATCAGGCCGGCGATGGTGGTGGCGATCAGGCTGATCAGCACCGAGTTACGGGCACCGTAGACGGTGCGCGCGTACACGTCGCAGCCCTGGAAGTCGTATCCGAAGAGGGCGGCGCCGCTCGGGCCCTTGTGCTGGCGGGCCAGCGCGCAGGATCCCGGGTCGGCCGAGGTGAACAGGCTGGGGAAGGCCGACATGACGACCACCAGCACCACCAGGACGGCGGCCGTCCAGAAGATCCAGTTGCGCCGCAGGTCCTCCCAGGCGTCTCCGGTGAGGCTGCGCGGTTTCTCGTGCCCGCTCTCGGGTGACACCGGCACGCCGATGGCCGTGGGGACCTCGGCCTGGGTGACAGATTCGATGTTGCTCATCGGGTGCCTCGCTTACTCATGCCGCCACCTCGCTGCGCTCGGCGCCGCCAGAAGGCACACACACGCTGAGCTGACTGATTCGTGCGCTTCGCTTGCTCCTGATTCGTGCGCTTCGCCTACTCATAGCGGATCCTCGGGTCCAGAACCGCGTACAACAGATCGACCACCAGGTTGACCACCAGGAAGACGATCACCAGGATGCTGACGAAGCCGACGACGAGCGGGCCGTCCTCCGTACGGATCCCACGGACCAGCATGAACCCGACGCCGGGAATATTGAACACACCCTCGGTGACGATCGCCCCGGCCATCAGGTTGCCGAGGTCGGTACCGATCAGCGTCACGACCGGGATCAGCGAGTTGCGCAGTACGTGCACGCCGATCACCCGCCGGTCGGCGAGGCCCTTGGCCCGCGCCGTACGGACGTAGTCCGAACGCAGGTTCTCCGCCACCGAGGCGCGGGTGACCCGGAGCTGGGTGGCTATCACGAGGCTGCTCAGTACGAACGCCGGCAACACGAGCGCGAACAGTCCGGAATCAGCGCCGGCCGTGGCCGGCACCCACTGCAACCGCATGCCGAAGATGAGCTGCGCCAGCGGCGCCAGCACCACGATCGGCATCGAGAGCAGCAGCAGGGTGATGACCAGCGTCGTGTTGTCGAAGACGCCGCCCCGGCGGATGGCGGAGACGATGCCGGCGGTCACGGCGATGAGCACCGCGATGATGATCGCGATGAACGACAGCCGGATGGTCGTCGGCCAGGCCTGCTCCATCATCTCGAGGATCGGCCGGTTGGTCAGCGAGGTGCCGAAGTCCCCGGTCAGCAGGCCCTTCATGTAATAGCCATATTGGAGGATAAAGGGGTCGTCGAGGTGATACCTTTCGGTGAGCGCCTGCCGGACGTTCTCCGGAAGTGGTCGCTCACCCGCCAACGCCTGGAGCGGGTCGCTCTGATTGGCGAACATCAGCGCGTACACGATGAAGGTGGCCCCGAAGAACGTCAGGACCCCCTGCAGCAGGCGCCGCACGAAGTAGCGGAACATATCTCAAGTCCTTCGCAAGACGAGCATCGGCAACTGCCTGAGGGGCAGCCGGACCGCGATGGGACGGTAGCGACCGCAGCCTCACCAGACCCGGGTTGGGCTGGTGAGGCTCGAACGGACGGTCCGGTCTGCCCGGGCTGGCCGGGTGGACCGGACCGTCCGCCGCTTGGCGCGATCAGATCAGCTCGTGGCCTCGATCTTCAGGATCTCGACCTTCTGGAACTTGTCGACCTCGACGTTCTTCACCCGCTCGGAGTGACCGAAGACGTTCTGGCCGAGCCGCAGCGGGATGACCGGCATGTCGCGGGCCAGGATGTCCTCGGCCTGCTGCCACAACTTGATGGCCTCTTCCTGGGTCGGCGCGGCCGAACCCTGCTTGACCAGGTTGTCGAACTCCGGGTTGCTGTAACCGTAGTAGTTCGACGAACCACCGGTGCCGTACAGCGGGCCCAGGTAGTTCTCCATCAGCGGGTAGTCCATGATCCAGCCGAGCCGGATCAGGCCCACCGGCTCCTTGTTCTCGACCTTGGTCAGCAGGTCGGCGAACTTCGGCTCACCGGTACCGACGCAGTCCACGCCCAGGTTGGCCTTGAGCTGGTTGCAGGTCGCGTCGACCCACGCCTTGTGGCCACCGTCGGCGTTGTACGTGATCTTGATCTGCTTCGGGCCGCCAGCGGCCTCGTACGCCGCCTTCGCCTTCGCCGGGTCGTAGGTGCAGGCCTCGCCGCAGCTGTTCTCGCGGTAGCCGGCCACCGCCGGGGAGACGAACGACGTCGCCGGGGTCTGCGAACCACGGAAGATGCTGGTGGTGATCTCCTCGCGGTTGATCGCCATGGAGATCGCCTTACGCACCTCGACCTTTTCGAACTCCTTCTGGAACGTCGGGAAGCCGACGAACTGGAAGACGGAGTTCGGGCTGGTCTTGAAGCGGTCGCCCAGATCGGTCGGCGCGCTGGCCAGGTTCTCGATCGGAATCTGGGTGACGACGTCGAGGCCGCCGCCCATCAGCTCGGCGTACTGGGCCGTCTGCTCCTGGAAGATGCGGTAGTTGACGCCACCGACCTTCGGCTTGTCGCCCGGGAAGGCGTCGTAGGCCTCGACCTCGACCTTCGCGTCGTGCTCCCACTTGCCCTTCATCTTGAAGGGGCCGTTGCCGATCGGAGCCTGCTCGAAGTCCTCCTTGAGCACACCCTCGGACTGCCACGCAGCCGCCGGCAGCGGGTAGAAGGTGGTGTAGCCCATGACCGAACGCCAGCCGGAGAACGGCTCACTCAGCGTCACGGTGAAGGTCAGCTCGTCGACCTTCTTCAGACCGGTGAGGGTCTTCGCGACCGGGTCCGGAGCCTTCTTCGGGCCCTCCTCGCCGTCCGGGTCCTTGGACTGCAGGTCCTTGTAGCCCTCGACCCGCTCCAGGAAGTACGAGCCGCCGTTGCCGTTCGGGCCGTACGCCGCGTGGTTCCAGGCGTTGATGTAGTTGTCGGCGCCGACCTTCTCGCCGTTGTGGAAGGTGTAGCCGTCCTTCAGCTTGATCGTCCAGACCTTGTTGTCCGTCGACTCCACCGATTCGGCGGCAACCAGGTACGGCTTGTTGTCGGCGTCGAAGTCGACGAGCGGGCTGAAGAGCGCAGCAAGCACCTCGGCACCGTTGGACTCGGTCGCGTTGCTGGGGATCAGGTGCTGGGGCTCGCCGATGCCGATCGAGATCACCGCGTCAGCGGCCTCGGTCTCATCGCCGCCGCCACCGCAGCCTGCCGCCAACAACATTATGGCGGTCGCGCCGACCGCCATCTTTAACGGGAATTGCCCGCGCATGAGTAGAGCCTCCTCAGGGCGCTCACGAGGGACTGTGAGGTGACTGACACTGTGACACTGAGCTGCCTAGCGCGGAAAGGTGCCGTTATCAACCCGTTAGTTGCCGGCAATGTTTCACGCGCGTGGACCAGCCCGGCCGATGACCCCGCGACACGAGCGTGAGCAGCCAGAACGTCACCCGGACCGAGGGCTGCTGAGGCCGCGTCCGACGCTCATTGTGACCTATCCCGCGTCGGTACGCACGCTCTCCGATGTCAAGCGAGTACTTGCCGTATCTGGCCATCTGGACGATGTGGACGTCCGTTCGGCGGGCACCGGCGACACCAGGACACTCATAACCATCGATGCAATGTACCTGATCGTCACCAGATCGACACCGGTGGTTCCGGAAGCGGGCGTCCCTCGGCGCCCGCTTCCCCGGGCCGGTACGGCGTACTACCGACCGGTACGGACGTCCTTCAGACCAGACGGCGGTCGGCGGCCCAGCGGGACAGCTCGTACCGGTTGGACATCTGGAGCTTGCGCAGCACGTTCGACACGTGCGTCTCCACCGTCTTGATGGAGATGAACAGCTCCTTGGCGATCTCCTTGTAGGCGTACCCCCGGGCGAGGAGCCGGAGCACCTCCCGCTCCCGGTTGGTGAGCTGGTCCAGCTCCGGGTCGGCCACCGGGGCGTCCGGCCGCGAGGCGAAGGAGTCCAGCACGAACCCGGCCAACCGGGGGCTGAAGACCGCATCGCCGTCGGCGACCCGACGGATCGCGGCGGTCAGCTCGTCGGGCGAGATCGTCTTGGTGACATAGCCCCGGGCGCCGGCCCGGATCAACCCGATCACGTCCTCGGCCGCGTCCGACACGCTGAGCGCCAGGAACCGGACCTCCGGACGGGTACGCCGGACCGCCTCAAGCACCGCCCGGCCGCCTCCGTCGGGCATGTGCACGTCGAGCAGCACCACGTCCGGCTCGGTGGCCGCGATCCGGGTGACCGCCTCGGCAACCGTGCTGGCCTCGCCGATCACCTCGACGTGCGCGCCCAGCTCGGCCCGTACGCCGGCCCGGAACATCGCGTGGTCGTCGACGAGGAACACCCGCAGCCGCCGTTGCTCGGGCGTGCCGTCCTGCGCCGGCTCCGTCGTCTCGACCATGGTCGTTACCTGTCCTTTCCTGGTGGTGTGCCCTCCCGCGGAATGGGCAGGAAGAGTCTCACCTCGGTGCCGTCGCCCGGCGTGCTGCGGATCTCCGCCCGCCCACCGTGCCGCTTCATCCGTCCGATGATCGAGCCGCTCACGCCGTGCCGGTGGTCCTCCACCGTAGCCAGGTCGAAGCCCGCTCCGCGATCACGGACGAAGACACTCACCTGTTCCGGTTCGACCTCGGCGTACAGCGACACGGTCTCGACCTTGGCGTGCCGCGCCGCGTTGACAAGCGCCTCCCGGGCGGCGGCGACCAGCGCGCCGACCCGTTCGTCCGTTTCCCGGTCACCGACGACGACCGCCTCGACGGTGATCGCGAAGGTGTCCTCCACCTCCGCGGCGGCCTGCTCCAGGGCCGCGGCCAACCGCTCGGTGGGCGAGCCGGCGGGCTTGTACAGCCAGTTCCGCAATGAGCGTTCCTGACCCCGGGCCAGCCGCTGGACCGTCTTCACGTCGGCCGCGTTGCGCTGGATCAGGGCCAGAGTGTGCAGCACCTGGTCGTGGACCATCGCGGCGAGCTCGGCCCGCTCCTGCTCCCGGATCCGCCCCTCCCGCTCCGCCCTCAACTGGTTGTACGTCCGCCAGAGCACCGGAGCGGCCACCACGCCGACGCCGGCGAGCGCGACCAGGGCGAAGATCACCCCGTTGATCACCGCGTCGAAGTTCCCCTGCGGCCGGTACACCGCGACCACGCCGATCAGGCCGACCGCGACCAGGACCCCGCCGCCGATGAACCGCAGGATGAACGCGCGCCGGTCGCTCTCCTCCACCACCGCGCCGAGCCACGGCACCGGCAGTGACTCGCTCCACTGCCACCGACGCTCGGGCGCGGACTGGTGCCAGATCACACCGGCACCGACGGCGATGATCGAAACCAGCCAACCGGCCGTTCCGGCCACCCCGTCGGACTTGAAGATCACGACCTCGACCAGCATTACCGCGAGGCCGATGGCCACGAACGGAAGCAGTTGGAAGACGTTGCGCCGAGGTGGCGGCTCGGTCCCGCCGGGCCGGGGCGGCACGACCGCCCAGAACGCGGCGTAGAGCAGCAGGCCGAGCCCGCTGAACCCGAGCAGCAGAACGAACGCGATCCGCACCCACACCACCCGGATGCCCAGATGCCACGCGATGCCGGAGGCCACGCCGGCGACCATGCGGTGGTCGCGGGCGCGGTAGAGCCGGGGTGACTCGGTCGTGGTAGGGATCGGAATGCTCCTCGTCGTGACGGCTGACGGTGGCCAATCGCCTGTCCTGGGGACTGGACCTCCCCACACAACATCCCTGGCACCGACGCTTCGATGGTCACACGCGGTGCCCGTCGGCAGCCATGGGGACTCCCCCGACATCGCGTACCAGATATCTCAGGGTGGGCTCAGGGTTGTCGCCTGAGGCCGGACGGCCCGACGACGGCGCAGGATCGAACCATGACCGACGATGCTGCCGCCGCGCACGGAACGCCTGGTCCGGAGGGCGGCCCCGACCGAGCGGACAGCCCCGACCGGGCCACCGGCGCCGGCCGGACGGACGAACACCCGACTCTGGCGGACGAACACCCGACTCTGGCCAACCAGCACGCCCGTCCGGTGGACGGCGAGCGCCCACCGGCGCCGGATCGGGCCGGTGCCGGATCGGCAGAGGCGCCGCCGGCACCGCCATCGGGACCGGGACCGGGACCAGGACCGGGACCGGACTGGGCGCCGCCACCATCGTCGGGATCAGGCGGTACACCGCCACCCGGAGCGGGCTGGACGCCGCCACCGGGGCCGGGCGGCATGCCGCCACCCGGGTTCGGGTTCACCCAGCGGTACGGGCTCGTCCGCCCCAGCGAGGGGCGCTATCTCGCGGGCGTCTGCGCCGCGATCGGGCGGGCCACGAACAGCGACCCGATCCTCTGGCGCGTCCTCCTCGCCGTACTGGGTTTCTTCGGTGGGATCGGCATCCTGGTCTACCTCGCCGCCTGGCTGATCATCCCGTCCGAGGGCGACACCGCCTCTCCCGTGGAGTCGATGCTGGGCCGAGGGCGATCGAGCATGTCCCCGGTCACCGTGCTCGTGCTCGGCATCCTCGTCGCCCTGATGTTCGGCTTCATCGTCACCGACGCCTTCCGGGCGGTCCTGCTCGGCGCGGCCGTGCTGATCGGCGGGGCGTTGCTGCTGCACCGGGACCCGAACCGGGCCGGTTCGGCATGGCAACCGGGGGCCGCTGGTCAACCACCGCCGCCGACAGGTCCGCCGGCCGGTTATCCGCCGTACCCCGGCCAGCCGTACCCGCCGGCGACGCCCGGGGCCAGATACCCCGGCTGGTACGCACCAGCGGCGTCCACGACCGCTCCGAGCGGTTCCGTCGGGCAGCCCGTACCGGCAGCGGCGGCGGCACCGCCTCCGCCGGCCTGGCCCACGTACGCCC
>NZ_JADPUN010000103.1 GCF_015690345.1 Plantactinospora alkalitolerans
GGGAGGGCGGGTCAGGGGTCGCGGTGGTGGAGGAGGAGGGCGCCGAGGAGTAGGGACGCGGCGGACCAGGCGGCCAGGACGGCGAGGCCCGCCCAGGGGCCGATCGGGAGGTTATCCAGGTCGGTGGTGGCCTGGATGGCGAGGCCCGCCGTCATCGGCGCGAACCGGCGCAGCGTCCGTTGCAGCTCCGGGTCGTTGATCATCGCCGCGACGAGCGGCACGGTGTAGAGCAGGGCGAACATCGCCCCCGCCGAGGCCGCCGAGTCTCGGATCGCGGCCGCGACGCCGAGCGCGAGCAGCCCGATCAGCACCAGGTAGAGCACCGACCCGACGGCCGCCCGCAGCGTGGGACCGTCGGCCAGCGACGGCGCGGCGATGCCGTTGCCGGGCAGGATCGCCCGGCCGGCGGCCACGCAGCCGAGCACGGCGACGGTCCCGGCGGCCAGGGTCAGGCCGCCGATCAGGACCGCCTTCGCGGCCAGCACCGCTATCCGGCGGGGCGCGGCGGTGAACGTCGTGCGGAGCAGGCCCGTGCCCTGCTCGCCGCCGATCGCCAGCACGGCCAGCATCACGACGACAGCCTGGCCCAACTGCACCCCGGCCAGGCTCAGCGCCGCCGGATCGAAACCGCATCCACCCACCTTGCAGCTCGCCGCGGCGACCGCGAACAGGCTCACCAGCACCGTCGCCACCACGATGCACGGCAGCAGCCAGCGGGCGGCCGGCTCGGTCCGCAGCTTCGTCCACTCGGCGTGCAGCGCCCGGCTCACGCCGTGCCCCATGTGCGTTCGCTGCGGGGCTCGCAAGCTCGCTCCTCGCTCACGCGTCGCTCCGGCGCAGCCGCGCGGCCGCCAGGCCGAGGGCCAGCGCGGCGTACCCGGCCAGGACGGCGAGGCCGCCCCATGCCGGCAGCGGGTAGTAGCCGGACCCGGGTGTGT
The DNA here is from genome assembly GCF_015690345.1 of Plantactinospora alkalitolerans. Taxonomy (GTDB): domain Bacteria; phylum Actinomycetota; class Actinomycetes; order Mycobacteriales; family Micromonosporaceae; genus Plantactinospora; species Plantactinospora alkalitolerans. The sequence continues at coordinate 939 of NZ_JADPUN010000103.1, forward strand.
AGTTCGCCACCACGTGCGCATACTCGGGCGTGACCTGCTGGATCGCGAAGGCCGCGGCGGGGGTCAGCCGCAGCAGCCATTCGGACGCCGCGGTCGGCAGGCCGCCGATGATCACCGCCAGGTACGGCAACACCACTACCGCCACCGCGATGCCGACCGCCGCCAACCCGCGCCGGAGCAGCGCGCCGAGCCCCAGGGTGAGCAGCGCCGTGCCGGCAACCAGCAGACCGGCCTCGACGGCCACCCGCGCGATGGTCGGCAGCGGCAAGCCCGGGTGCCGGAAGCCGTTATCCCGCAGCACATCCCAGGCGAGCGGGATGACCAGCGCGGCGGCGGCCGCCCCGGCGACGAAGGTGACGGTGCCGAGCACGACGGCCTTCGCCGCCAGGACGCGACCCCGCCGTGGGCTCGCCAGCAGCGTCACCCCGATCAGGCCCCGCCTGAGTTCGGTCGAGACGTTGAGGGCGGCCACCACGATCACCACGATCAGGCCGATGACCAGTCCGATCAGTACAAGCGGCACAGCGGGCCCGGCTTCGCCGGTGAGTGGTGCCATGTCGCCGTTGCCGGACAGGGTCATGACGCCGCCCGCCTCCTCGACGCTGCCCGGGTGGTGCGGGGCGCCGTCCAGGTTCGGCTTGGCCCCGATGTCGTCGCGGAGCCAGTCGCCGCCGGGCGCGGTGCCGGTCAGTCCGACGTTGTCGAAGGTGGCGGTCGCCTTGGCCAGCCGGGCCTGGGCGGTCCCGCCTCCGACGCCACCATCCACGGTGAGGTCACTGGGTGAGGTGACGAAGAGCCCGATCTCGACGGTGCCTGCCAGCGTCGCGGTGCCGACTCTGGTCCAGGATGCGCCGTCGGTCGACTCCTCTCCGGTGAGCGTGTCACCCGCGCGGGTCAGCCGCAGCCAGCGCGGGGCGTCGGCGGATACGGCGCCTGGCTTGCCCGCGGTGTCGTGGATGAAGTCGTGCTGCATCCGCACGCCGTGCTTGGCGGTGACCATGAGGGCCACATAGCGGGATCCCTCGGCGGTGCCGTCCTTGGCGATGACGCCGGCCTTCGCCCACTCCACCAGGCCGGGGACGATCTCGTTGTGATTCGGCGGCGGGTAGGTGATCAGGCCGGTCATCGACGTCACCCGTACCGTGACGGCGCCGTCCCCGGCCAGCGGCTGGTGCACGAAGTAGAACTTGTCCCGCACCGCCTCGCCGCCCGGGCCGACCGGGGGCGTCGGGCACTCGACCTCGACAGTCCCCAGAGAGCAGGACGACAGGCTGTTCGACGCGACGTACAGCCCCAGCAGCACGGTCACCACGGCCGCGGCCACGATGCCGAGCACCCAGCCGCGGACCGTCCGGAACTTGGTCCATTCGGCCCGCACGAGCCGTCCGAAGTCGCTCATGCCGCCACCGCCGCTACGCTCCGGCGCTGATTCGCCCGCACGCTCGCTCATCGGGCCACCTCCCCGCGGAACTCAACCGCGTCGCGGGTCAGCGCGAAGTAGGCGTCCTCCAGCGAGCCCGCGCTTCCCCCCGGTGTCGCCGCCAGCAGTTCGGACACGGTGGTGTCGGCGAGGACCCGGCCCCGGCCGACGATCACCACGTGCGCGGCGATGTGTTGGAGTTCGCTCATCAGGTGGCTGGAGACCAGCACGGCCCGCCCCTCGGCGGCGAGGGTCCCCAGCAGCCCGCGCATCCACACGATGCCCTCCGGGTCGAGGCCGTTGAACGGCTCGTCCAGCATCAGCACCGGCGGGTCGCCGAGCAGCGCGGCGGCGATCCCGAGCCGCTGCCGCATGCCCAGGGAGAAGCCGCCGGCCTTGCGGCGGCGGACCTCGCCCAGCCCGGCCTGCTCCAGCACCTCGTCGACCCGCCGGGCAGCGAAGCCCTGCGAATGGGCCAGCCAGAGCAGGTGGTTGCGGGCGGAGCGGCTCGGCTGCAGCGCCCCGGCGTCGAGCAGCGCCCCCACGTGGGTCAGCGGCCGGCGCAGCGTCCGGTAGGGCACGCCGCCGACGAGCGCGGTGCCGGCGTTCGGGGCCGCGAGGCCGAGGACCACCCGCATGGTGGTGGACTTGCCGGCGCCGTTCGGGCCGACGAAGCCGGTGACGTGCCCCGGCCGTACCGTGAAGGACACGCCGTCCAGGGCGACGGTGCGCCCGTACCGTTTGTGGAGGTCTGAGACCTCGATGGTGGATTCCATGGGCTCGGTTCTACGGCGCGCGCCGTAACAGCGGTCGAACGCGCACCGTTATGCCGTTGTTAGGTCCGGACCGGAATGCTGGTCACGTGCCGGTCGGCGGCGTGGCGGGGGGAACGGATGCGGACGGCTCGGCTGCGGTTCACGATCATGTACGTGGCGCTGTTCATGCTCTCCGGCGTCGCGCTGCTCGGCCTCACCAGTTTCCTCACAATCGCCCGCAGTACCTCCCCGGTCGTGCCCGCGCAGCAACAACGGCCGGACGCCTCCGCCGCGCGGATCGCCGAACTGGAGGCCCGGCTGGAGGCCGTGCACCGGGATCAGGCCCGGCAACTGCTGGGAGGCTCGGCGATCGCGCTGGCCGTGATGGGGGTGGCCTCGGTGCTGCTGGGCCGGTCCGTCGCCGGGCGGGTACTGCGCCCGCTGCGCACGATCACCGCGGCCACCCGCCGGATCACCGCCGACAACCTGCACGAGCGGCTGGCCACCCCCGGTCCCGGCGACGAGGTCAAGGCGCTCGCCGACACCATCGACGAGTTGCTCGAACGCCTGGAGCAGGCGTTCGCGGCGCAGCGCCGGTTCGTCGCCAACGCCTCCCACGAGCTGCGCACCCCGCTGGCCACGATGCGTGCGTCGCTGGACGTCGCGGTCGCGAAGCCCGGGCCGGTGCCGCCGCAGACGGTCGCGCTCGCCGGCCGGCTGCGTACCGAGCTGGACCGGGTCGACGGGCTGCTCGACGGCTTCCTCACCCTGGCCCGCATTCAGCACGGCGCGCTCGCCGACCGCGAACCGGTCTCCGTAGGCGCGCTGGTCACGGAGGTGGTGTCCGCCCGCGCCGCCGACATCGAGGCCAAGCGGCTGACGGTCCGCGCCGACGTGCGGCCGGACGCCTGGACCCGCGGCAACGCGGTGCTGCTCGCCCAGATGACCGGCAATGTGATCGACAATGCGATCACCCACAACGTGCCGGACGGCTCAGTCCGGGTGGTCGCCGCGCCCGAGGCCGGCACCGCACTGCTGGCCGTCGAGACCGGCGGCCCGCCCCTCGACCCGGAGCAGGTCGCCCGGCTCGGCCAGCCGTTCCAGCGGCTCGGCCTGGAGCGGACCGCCGGCGGCGGCACCGGGCTGGGCCTGTCGATCGTGGCGGCCATCGCGGCGGCGCACGGCGGCACGCTGGTGCTGCGCGCCCGGCCCGAGGGCGGCCTGCACGTGGCGATCCGGCTCCCGCTGATACCGCCGGCGTCCCGGGAGGACGAGGCCGCGTGAGGGTGCTGGTGGTCGAGGACGCGCGGGCGCTCGCCGAGGTGATCGCCGAGGGCCTGCGCGACCAGGGGATGGCCGCCGACATCGCGCTGGATGGCCTGACGGCCGCCGAGAAGCTGGACCTCTCGCCGTACGAGGTGGTGGTGCTCGACCGCGACCTGCCGGGCCTGCACGGCGACACCCTCTGCCAGATGATCACCGAACGGGACGACCGCCCGATGGTCCTGATGCTGACCGCGGCTGGCGCGCCCGGCGACCGGGTCACCGGCCTGACGCTCGGCGCCGACGACTACCTGGCAACGTTTCCGCAGGTCAGATGTTGTCGCGGATGCTTTGTGTGTCCTGCCGGGGGCACCAGTTCAAGGCATTGATCGACGATCTTCGCCGGAGGTTGGTGGAGCTAGACGTGGAGCGAACCGACAACTCGGCGGAGGTCGCCGCCGTTGGCTACCTCCGCTTACCCCGGTCGACGGCGGACCTGCCCTTTACTGCTGACGGGGCAAATCGAGCGCATGGCCGCCTGACGCAGGGTTGGTCGGCTTATGGCCGTCCGCTGCCGAAAGCTCTCGACGGCGCGGCCAGCGGCAGCATCTGCAGGATCTCCTGATCGCTCACCCCGTAAGAGTGAGCCATCCAAGCCCACGCGGTCGAGCGCGCCTTCACTCCTGTGGATGCCGGTCGATCGACAAACCGAAGAGGGGGAACAGGTCGGTCCGGTGGAACGCCAGGACCGCGGAGACGCCAGCCTTGGTCAGGGTCAGCACCTGCAGCGTGTGCGCGTGGAAGGCGTCGTCCTGTCCACGGATGTAGCAGGCGAACGCGGGCTGCCCGTTCGCGGACGTCTCCACCATGATCCGCCGCCCCTCTCCCGGCAGCAGCTTCGCTGTAAGCAGACGCAGTACGTCCTCGCGACCGTTGAACCAGGTGGGAATCGGCGGCATCTCCCACCGGGTCTCCTGAGTCAGCAGGCCTTCCAAAGCGACCAGATCGGTTTTTTCGAAAGCTTTGGCGTACTGGTCGAGCAGCGCACGGCGGGCGGGATCGTCTGGTTCGCTGAACTGGTCCTCGGTCGGTGCGAGCTTGGCGAGCTCCGCACGGGCCCGCTGGAGCGAACTGTTCACCGCTGCTGTCGTCGTTTCGAGCAGATCCGCTACCTCAGCCGCCTGCCACGCAAGGACCTCCCGCAGAATCAGCACTGCGCGCTGCCGCGGTGGCAGGTGCTGCAGCGCGGCAACCATCGCCAGCCTGAGGCTCTGCCGAGTCCCCACGACCAGAGCCGGGTCGGCGTTCAGCATGAGATCCGGGAACGGCTCCAGCCAGGTCGCCTCCAGCGCATGCGCCTCCAGGTCGTCAGGATCGGTGCCGGGAGCACCTAACGCTGACGGCACCATCCGGCGGCTGCTGTGCTGCAACGCGTTCAGGCAGACCCGGGTAGCGATCCGGTAGAGCCAGGTCCTCACTGATGAGCGCTGCTCGAACTCTGCGAACCCCCGCCACGCACGCAGGTACGTTTCCTGTACTGCGTCCTCCGCGTCGTGCAGCGAGCCGAGCATCCGGTAGCAGTGCGCGACCAGCTCACCCCGGTACTGCGCGAACTCGTCCTCCAGGTTCAAACCAACTCCTCGACCGGCTCCTGACGAGCAACCAGAGTCCTCGAACTAGGACCAGGCCGTACGACGATGCCGAGTCCGGTGAGTGCTCCGAGCAATGACAGCACGCCGCACACGGCCAAGGCCCGGGTGAATCCCGTCGTGAAGGACTCGTAGCCTCCGGCGGAGGCGAATACGGCGGCCAGGACGGCGACTCCGACGACTCCGCCGAGCTGCCGCATCATGATGTAGACGCCGGAGGCGATTCCGACGGCTTCGCGTGGCAGTGCACCGACAGTGGCGCTCTGCGTCGCAGGCATCGCCATGGAAACGCCGCAGCCGGCCACGATCAGGGGCAACACCAGCCCGGAGTAGTGGACCGAGCCGTTGGTGAGCTGGCTGATCCAGAACATGCCGACCGCCTGTAGAGCCAGTCCCGTCACGACGAGCGGGCGTTCGCCGATCCTGTCTACCAGGCGGCCTGCGAGCGGCGCCACCAGGAAGAGTGTGGCGGTCCAGGGCAGAAGCTGCAGCCCGGCCTTCAGCGGGCCGGAGCCGAAGGCGGCCTGCATGAACTGGGCGAGGAAGAACACCGCGCCGTAGAGTGCGGCGGTGAGGAAGAAGCCGGCCGCACTACCGGCCGAGAATGCCCTCGAACGGAAGTAGGACAGCGGCACCATCGGCTGCGGAGCGCGACGTTCCCAGGCCAGGAACGCCAGCAACATCAGGGCTCCGAGGACGAATGAGCCGATCACCTCGAGGCTGGCCCAGCCTGCCACCTCGCCGCGGACGACGCCCCAGACGATGCCGAGGACGGCCAGGGTGATCAGGACGCCGCCGCGGAGGTCCACCCGGCGAGCCGCTCCCCAGCTCTCGGGGATCTTGCGGAGTACGAGCGGGATGGCAAGCGCTCCTACCGGTAGGTTGATCCAGAAGATCCACTGCCAGGCCAGGCCCTCCGTCACGGCGCCGCCGATCATCGGGCCGCCCAGCACGGCCAGGCCGGTCAGACCGCTGAAGATGCCGATCGCCCAGCCGCGGCGTTCGGGTGGGAAGGCGGCGCCGAGCAGGCCCATCGCGAGCGGCATCACGACGGCGGCGCCGATACCCTGGAAGGTCCGGGCGACGATCAGCCATGGCACCGAGGTCGCCAACGCGCAGGCGACCGAGGCGATGGAGAAGAGGGCGAGGCCGCCCGCGAACGTACGGCGCCGGCCCCATCGGTCACCGATGGCTGCTGCGGTCATCAACAGCACCGCGAAGCTGAGGCTGTACGCGTTCACCGTCCATTCCAGCTGTTCGATCGAGGCGTCGAGGTCCTGCCTGATGGTGGTCAGCGCTGCCGCTACCACCAGGACGTCGAGCGCCACCATCAACGAGCCGATCGAGGTCAGGCCCAGCACCCAGCGCTGCTCGACGGTCGTCCGTTCCTTGCTGCTCACGAGGGTCCTCCAGAAGTTCGCTGTCACTGGTACTGACAGCGGCGGAGGACCGAAGTAATCGCGGCGATGAGTTGCCGGGTTCCGCGTGGTCAGTAGTAGTGACAGCGAAACCAGCTAGGAGAGCCCGATGAGTGCAGCAGTGATCCGCTACCAGACCAAGCCCGAAGCGGCAGACGAGAACCAGCGTCTGATCGAGAACGTCTTCGCCGAACTGGCGGCCACGGCACCGCCCGGCCTGCGGTACAGCGCCTTCCGGCTGGCTGACGGGGTCACCTTCGTCCACGTCGTCGACGGCGACGGCCTCCCCGAACTGACCGCCTTCCAGGAGTTCCAGCGCACCTTCGCCGACCGTCTGGCCGTCAGCCCCACCCGCGACGACGCCACTCTGATCGGCTCGTACTCCGCGGCGGTGCTGGCTGTCCCCAGTTGATGGCGAGGTCCGGCCGGCAGGGGGATGCCCAGGGCGACCGGGCCCCCGGAGGCCGCCGGGGGCCCGCTCGATGATGTCGCCCACCGTACGGTTTCGGGCAAGAGGAGAACGTCGTCGGCCAACCTACGTAAGGCCAGCAGCCATGGCGAGGTTGACCAGCAGCCGCCGCGACTGCCGCTTCGGTGGGCGGTGATCGTTGGTACTGCCGGGCGGGCTCCACTCGGTGACGCCGGCGCCCGCATCGGCATGAACTTCGCCCTGCTGGAGTCGACGACGGTGCTGACCGCGCTGCTGCGGCGCTTTCGGGTGAACACCACCGGGCAGGCGTTGCGGCTGCGGCCACTGTTGACACTGCGTCCGGACGGGCCGGTCCTGGCCCGGATGACCGAGGAAAAGGATCACGGCCGGGGCGGGTTCAGTGCACGGCTGACCCGTGCAACCGACACGGTCGAGCCATGACAACCGGTGATTGGCATTGTGTTCCCGGATGGACAGGCTGAAGTCATGGAAGACGTCGTCATTGAAGTGAACCAGCTGCGTCGCAGCTATGGGGAGTTCGAGGCGGTCCGGGGGGTGTCTTTGGCCATCGGCCGCGGCGAGCTGTTCGCCCTGCTGGGCACCAACGGCGCAGGCAAGACCACCACGATCGAGGCGCTCGAGGGGTTGCAGCGGCCGACCTCCGGCGAGGTGCGGGTGCTCGGCCTGGACCCGATCGCCGACCGCTCCGCGGTGCGTCCGCGGACCGGCGTGATGCTCCAGCACGGCGGTTTCACCGGAGCGCTGACCGTACGCGAGACCATCGAGTCCTGGCGGGCGCTCACCGTCCGTCCGCGCGCCACCCGCGACATGCTGGAGACGGTGGAGCTGGCCGACCGGGCCGACGTCGCCGTCGAGCAGCTCTCCGGCGGCGAGGGCCGGCGGTTGGAGCTGGCGCTGGCCGTGATGGGCCGCCCGGAGGTGCTGTTCCTCGACGAGCCGACCACCGGCATGGATCCGGCCTCGCGGCGCCGCACCTGGGATGTCATCCGCGAGTTGCAGGCGGGCGGGACCACCATCCTGCTCACCACGCACTACCTCGAAGAGGCGGAGGTGCTCGCCGACCGGGTGGCGATCATGCAGGGCGGGCACATTGTGTCTCGCGGGACGCCCGAGGAGGTGGTGCACACGCTGCCGGCGCGGATCACGTTCCGCTCACCGGAGGGGTCCGACCTGCCCGATCTGCCGCACGGCACGCTCTCGGTGGACGGCGACCGGGTCGCCTACGAGACCCGCGACCTGCAGGGCGACCTCTCCCAGCTGCTGGACTGGGCCACAGCGACCGGAGTGCGGCTGTACGGGCTCTCCGCGCGCCCAGCCACCCTCGAGGACGTCTTCCTGGACATCGCCGGCGAGCACGACAACGCCGGTCACCGACTGGAACGTGAGGAAGTTCGATGACCACCGTCACGACAGATCGGGCGGCGCGGCCGTCCTGGCAGATGCTCGCCCTGCTGCGCATGGAGCTGCTGGCGCTGCGGCGCAACTGGACCGCCACCGCCCTCTCCGTGGTGACTCCGCTGCTCATCGGGCTGCTGTTGACCAGCGGATACGGCGGCCAGACGGTTCCCGGAGTGCGCCGGGTGGTCAGCGTGACCGCGCTGATCATGGTCTTCGTGGTGCACCACCACCTGACCACCGTCTACGCCTCGCGCCGGCAGGAGAACGTGCTCAAGCGGATGCGTGTGGGTCTGCCGTCCGACCGTACTATCCTGCTCGGCACCGCCAGCAGCACCGTGCTCACCTTCCTGGCGCAGACCGCCGTACTGGCGCTCTATGCCATCCTGGTGCTCGACCTGCCGGTGCCGCGGCACCCGCTGGTGATCCTGTTTGCGCTGCTGCTGGGCGCTGCGGTGATGGCGGCCTTCGCCGCGGTACTGTCCGCGGTCACCCGCAGCTCCGAGGCCGCGATGCTGACCACCCTGCCGTCCATGGTGATCTTCCTGGCCACCCCGGGTGCCCTGCTGCCGCTGGGCGCGCTGCCGGCGCCGATTGAGCGGGTGCTGTGGTTCCTGCCGACCGGCCCGTTCACCGAAATGCTGCGCGTCGGGTGGCTGGCACAGACCGACGAGGGCCGGGCGCTCGGCTTCTGGGACAGTCACCTGCTCGCGTTGCCCTCGGCCGGTGTGCTGTTGGTGTGGCTGGTCATCGGCGCCTGGCTGACCCGCCGGTTCTTCCGGTGGGAGCCCCGGCACGTCTGATCCGACGCCGGCCGATGGTGCACCATGGGAGAGGTCCAGACGAGGTGACGGCGCGGATGTTCTTGGGCGGCGACGGCGCGGGGCCGGTGATCCGGGTGCTGCTGGCCGACGACGAGGATCTGATCCGGGCGGGGCTCGCCGCCCTGCTCGGCCTGGAGCCCGAGATCGAGGTGGTGGCAGAGGCAGCCGAATCGGGCGCCGACCGCAGGTGCCAGGGGCTTCCTGCCCAAGGGCGCTCCGGGCGGCACACTGGCGGAGGTGATCCGCCGCGTGCCCGGCGGCGGGCGCTACGTCGACCCGGTGCTCGCGGCCGACGCGCTGACCGCCCCGAGTGCCCGCTGACCGCTGGCGAGCTGGACGCCTGCGGCTGGCTGAGTTGGCCACGCCGGTCTCCGAGGTGTCGCGCCGCACCAATCTGTCGATCGGCTCAGTCCGCGACCACCTCTCTGCGGCAGTCCAGCCGTTCTTCGCCGCCAATGGCGACAAACAACCCAACCAGGTAGCTCAACGCCTGCTCGCGCGGCTCCGCACGCCCAAACCGGTGCGCGTACCGTGCCAGCAGATCATCCAGACCCGGCCCGCCACACGACGACTCGATCAACTAACACAAGCGCGATCGTCTGTCAGGCCTGCCACCGGTGGCAGCAGACACGAAGTGCGACTACCAGACCAGCCGACCGCGTAGCTGTCGACGCCGACAGCGGGTTCAGCGGCATCGAAACAGCACCGATCCCGCCTCGGACCTGCGGAGATACCGATGAACGCAGGTACGGCTGGAGCAGTGCTCAATCGCTCAATCGTCGACATTCGACTCCGTCTGCTCCTGGAGCATGCAGGCGGGGGGACCAGTCGAGTTCGGCTGGCACGTCGACGTCCAGCACGGTTGAAGACCTGGCGTGCGGGGTCATGGCTACTACGCGAGCAAAGTCAGGCGCCGCAGCCGGCCTACCCGTACGGCCGTCAGACGGGGCCGATCCGCTTTGCCAACCTGGGGAACAGCCGCAACGCGTTGCCACGGTTGATCGCTGACCAGGCGGCGCGGTTCAATGTGGCATCCCGGTCGAGGTCGCTGGTGATGACGCCGACCTCGCGGTATGGGCGCGACGCGAAGTCGGTGCCGTAGACGATTTGGGTGTGGCCGACGGCCTTCAGTAGCGTCGGCATCGAGTACGGCGAGGCAGGCTGCGCCGTGTCGTAGTGAAACCGGCGCAAAGCCCGGTGGAAGACGGCCGGGTCGACGAACTCGCCCTGGCGGCCCTGCGACTCGGCCCGTCCGGCCAGGTACGGCAGGAAACCGCCGGCGTGCGACAGGATGATCGACAGGTCGGGATGACGGTCCAGCGTGCCGGACACGATGAGGTTCAATGCCGCCCGGGTGGAGTCGAACAGAAAATCGGCCAGTGAGTTCGGCACCCCCGGCAGCGCGAACCTGGTGTCGGGCAACGCGTCAGGATGGACGAACACCACCGCGCGGCGCCGGTTCAGCTCCGCGAACAGTGGCTCGAACGCCGGGTCCCCGACGTACTTCCCGCCTGCGGTCGTCATGAGGATGACACCGTCGGCGCCGAGCGTGTCGAACGCGTACCGAACCTGCTCCATCGCCAGATCGAGGTGCAGCGGCGCCACGTTGGCGAAGAATCCGAACCGCTTCGGGTGCTCGGCCGCGAGCCGGGCGTACGACTCGTTGCATACCCGCACTCCTTCTTCGGCAAGTGTGCGGTTCGCAAAGGCGATGGATGGCACCGGGGCCGAGAGCACCGCCGTCCCAATGTGGTTCTCGTCCATTATTCGCAGCGCGTCGACGACCGTCCAATCTGCCCACTTCGGCCAAGCCTCCGGATCGGCCGGCAGCAGACCGTGACCGATCGCCCACCGACGCATGTCCTCCGGCAAAGCGTGGTGATGGGTATCGATCCGTTTGACCGGTCGTCTCCCAGCGTTGTCGGCCCACGCCATCGGGCCGGCCACCAGCCCGATGCCACCTGCCACGGTGGCGGCGCCCGCAGTGCCCAGGACCGCCCGCCGGCTCATCGAAGAACCCACCGCACACCTCCAAGATCTCTTATCGAACCAGGTCCATGGTGGGGCTCCTAGGCTGACGTCCACATCGGTCGAAGGGATCCGAACCGACCGTCGATGGTTGCCGGGTCCGGTTGTCGGTGCGACTTTCGATTGACTCTTCATTGACCATTTCGTCGGTGGTGCCACAAAGCATTTCCGGACCTCTGGTATGAGGTTCGCGGACGAAGCAGCGCCAAAGGCCGGTCTCGTTGCCGAGCAACCCAGGGTGGTGGGCGAGGATGGCCGCCCGCACCCGGTTGTTGAGGTCCAGCTTTGCAAGGATCCGGCTCACCTGGGTCTTCACGCTCGCTTCACCCATGTGCGGCGTGGCCGCGATCTCGGTGTTCGTCAGACCGCCGCCAACGGCACGGAGAGATCATTACATCGCCGCACTGCGCACTGCGCACTGCGGCGAGCATCTCGCCGGCCGACGCATCCTTCAGCAGGAAACCCACGGCGCCGTCGCGCAGCGCTTCGTGTACGTATTCGTCGAGGTCGAACGTCGTGAGCACGACGACGCACGACGGAGGATCGAGTTGTGCCCGACAGACGTCTGATTCACGTGCTTTCTGGGTTGTAGGGGTCTAGTTGTCTCGCCAGGCTGGGGCAGGGTGTCGACGGCCTCTTCGAGGGCGGGTCGGCGGTCAGTCATTGACGACAGCACCAGGTTCTAGTAATTGACGGCACATGGCCGCTGTCGTCGCGTCGCATGACCCGCCGATCGCGGCAGCCAGTGGTGTCGTGGGGTGCCTGCGCCGGTCAGTTGGCGTTGCGCCGGTATCGGCGGATGGCGAGGGGGGCGAAGACGGCGAGGAGTCCGGCCGTCCAGGCGAGCGCGAGCAGTGTTTCACCGGTGACGGTGTGGCCGGTGGGGAGGGCGCCCTGGCCGAGCGTGAGGCCGCGTAGGGCGTTGGCGACGATGGTGATGGGCTGGTGTTCGGCGAAGGCCTGGAGCCAGCCGGGCATGGTCCGGGTGGGCAGGAAGACGGAGCTGGTCAGGGTCATCGGGAACACGACCAGGTAGATCGCGGCCTGGATGGCCTCCGAGTTGACGATGGTGAGACCGATGAAGGCCATCAGCCAGGAGCAGGCGTAGCCGAAGGCGAGTGCGACTCCGATGGCGGCGACGACGCCGCCGATGCCGTTGTGCCAGCGGAACCCGAGCGCGACGCCGACAACCAGTTGCAGGCCGAGGATGAACGTGCTGCGTACCAGGTCGGAGAGGGTGCGGCCGGTCAGGACGGCGGAGCGGGCCATGGGCAGGGAGCGGAACCGGTCGAGGACGCCTTTGGCGCGGTCGTTGTTGAGACCGTAGGCGGTCGGTGCGGAGCCGAACACGGCGGACTGGGCGAGGATGCCGGGGAGGAGCCAGTAGACGTATTCGCCCTGCGCGGCTGGGGGGAGGGCGCCTTGGATGGCGCCGCCGAAGACGTAGAGGAACATGAGCATGAACACGATCGGCTGGACGGTGGAGAGGATCAGCACGTCGAGCAGGCGGACGTTGGCCAGCAGGTTCCGGCGGGTGATCACGCCTGTGTGGGTGAGCGCCCGGCCGAAGCGACGCCTGGAGATGGTCGCGGTGGTCATGCGGCCCTCCTCGCGGCGATCCGGTCGGTGGTGTTCGGGCGGGTGAGGGTGAGGAAGACGTCGTCGAGGGTGGGCCGGTGCAGGGCGACGTCGGTCGGGGTGATGTCGGCCTGGTCGAGCAGGCGTAGTGCGTGTCGCAGGGTGAGCGGGCCGTCCGGTGCGGGAAGCACGATCCGGCCGCGGTCGGTGGCGAACTGGGCGTCCAGTGGCTCGAGGGCTCTCAACGTGACGTCGCGCTGCCCGGCGGCGATGTCCAGCTCGACGACGGCGCCTCCGGTGCGGTCCTTGAGTTCGGTGGCGGTGCCTTCGGTGAGCAGGCGGCCGTGGTTGATGACGGCGATACGGCCGGCGAGTTGGTCGGCCTCGTCGAGGTACTGGGTGGTCAGCAGGACCGTGGTGCCTTCGGCGGCGAGGTCGCGTACGAGGTGCCACAGGTCTTGGCGACTGGCCGGGTCGACGCCGGTGGTGGGTTCGTCGAGGAACAGCACCTGGGGCCGGCCGACGAGGCTGGCGGCCAGGTCGATACGGCGGCGCATGCCGCCGGAGTAGGTCCTGACCGGCCGGTCTGCGGCGTCGGCGAGGTGGATGCGCTGCAGCACCTGCTCGGTGCGGGCGTTGGCTTCGCGGCGGGGCAGTCCGTAGAGGCGGCCGATCATGGCGATGTTCTCGCGACCCGTGAGGTGGTCGTCGACGGCGGCGAACTGCCCGGCGAGACCGATCCGGTCACGAACGGCCGTGGGGTGGCGGGTGACGTCGAACCCGGCGATCCGGACCGTGCCGGAATCGGGTCGCAGGAGTGTCGCCAGGATGCGGATCAGGGTCGTCTTGCCCGCGCCGTTCGGGCCGAGCAGCCCGTAGATGATCCCGCGCGGGATGGTGAGGCTCAGTCCGTCGAGGGCGCGGGTGCCGTCGCGGAACTGTTTGGTCACCTCGTCGACGGTGACGATCGGGTCGCTCATCGCTGCCTCCCAAGCTTGTTTACTTGAAAGTCAACATAGGCACAAGTACACTGTCGAGTCAACAGAGGATGCGAGAGGTACGTCGATGGGCGACATGAAAGCCGAGCCCGTGCGGCGGCTCCCGCGTGCGCAACGTCGGGAGCAGATCCTTGCCACGGCGACGAAGGCGTTTGCCCGTAACGGGTTCACCGCGACCGGTCTGGACGACATCGCCACCGAGGCCGGCGTCACCCGGGTGATCCTGTACCGGCACTTCGACTCCAAGACCGACCTCTACGAGGCGGTGCTGGACCGGTTCTACGTCGTACTCCGCGACCACGTCGCCGAGCCGGTCGGCGGTTTCACCGACGCCAGTCTCGACGGGCTGCTGAAGGCGGCGATCGCCGAACCGGCCGGGTTCCGGTTGATGTTCGTCCACAGCGCACGCGAGCCGGAGTTCAAGGCCCGCGCTGAGCACTTCCGCCGCGAGATGACCGAGGCGGCGCACCTGCAGATCTCGAAGGTCGTCGGCGATCAGGCGTGGGCGCGGTGGGCGGCGCAACTCGCGCCGACCGCGGCGACCGAGGCGATCATCGCCTGGCTCGATGCCGGGCAGCCCGATCCCGACCTGGCTGCCGACCGGGTACGGCAGGTCATCGCCGGAGTCATCACCGCCGCAGCCGCCGGCGACAACCTCGACGGCCGGCCCGCCACCACCTGACCAGCGTCCACCATTCACCTGCTGGAGGACACCATGACCACGTCACCCGACCAGACCGCCAAGGTCCGGCGCGTGTGGGAGAAGACCGCGCCCAGCTACGACAGGCAGATCGCCTTCTTGGAGAAAATTCAGTTCAGCGGCGGTCGCGAGTGGCTCGGCGCCCGCGCGCGCGGTCGGATCCTCGAAGTCGCGATCGGCACCGGCCTCAACCTGCCGCACTACCCGACGGACGCGACCGTGACGGGAATCGAGTTGAGCCCGGCGATGCTCGCGATCGCCCGGCAACGGGCCGCCGACCTCGGCCGTGCCGACGACCTCCGGGAGGGCGACGCACAACGGCTGCCCTTCGACAACGACTCATTCGACACAGCGGTCTGCGCGCTGTCGCTGTGCGCGATCCCCGACCCGACCACGGCCATCAGCGAAATGAAACGTGTCCTCGTGCCCGGCGGACGGCTGTTGCTACTCGACCACGTCCGCAGTACCTGGCCGCCGATCTACGCCGCCCAGTGGCTACTGGAACGAATCACGATCCGCGTAGCCGGAGAGCACTTCACCCGCCGCCAGCTACAACTGGTGAAAGCCTCCGGATTCGACATCATCGAGGCGGAGCGGCTCAAGGCCGGCAGCGTCGAGCGCATCCATGCGACCAAGCCCGCATGATCCACCGCCGGTTGCCGGTCGGCAGGAAGGTTGGGGCTGGACACGGCGCGGCGTCGGTGACGAGGCTGACGCTCACCCGGGTCTGTCGGTCCATGACCTTCCCGCTGTGCCGGTGTACTGCCGGGCGACCCCGAGCCGCCGGTCCTTCCCCGTCCTGGGTCAAGCCGAATCCCGGGGCGTCAGGGCCGCCCCGGCTACGGCATACTTCGCCCGTGGGCAAGAGACGACGGCGAATGGCGTTCGGTGCGGCGGTGCTGCTGGTTGTGGCGCTGGTGGGCGGCGGGCTGTGGCGATATTTCGACCACCCGGAGAACCCGATCCACGACAGCGCGGTGGACGACGCCGCGAAGAAGGTCGACGGCGTACTGGACCGGTTCGAGTACGACCACCTCTTCAAGGCTGCCGACTATGCGCACTCCGCCGGTCAGCACCCAGACGTCAAGGTTCTCTCGGTCACCGGCGAGACGCACTGGCAGACCGGCGTGACCCTGGTGCTGCAGGTGACGGGTCACGGCGTGGAGATCGGCGCGGACGATTCGGTGATCGACGAACGCGACGAGCCGATCTGCTTCCGGATTCAGCTCGGCCCGGACGACGACAGCCGCGATGACGACGTCGATTGCCCGGCGGGCGGATCCGTACCTGTCGCCAAGGACCCGTCGCTCGCCGGCGTCGACGCCCGGCTGAAGAGCGCGCTGAAGGCCGCGGGCCCGGACGAACCCGCCGTCCGCGCGGCGATCGTCGATCTACAGCTCGACCCGGCCATCCGTCAGGACGTGACCGCGAAGGACGGCAGGGTCGGCGTGGCATTGCGGGCCGCGCAGTACGACTGCATCCTGGCCCGCGTCACCTCGACGGGTGCGGAGATATGGAGACCGTCGCACACCCAACTGGCCCCGGGCGAGTTGCCCTGCGCCGCGAGCGTCGCCCTGAGCAGTACCTTCGGCAAGTACCCTCACTAGACGAGTAGTTCCGAAGTCTGGGGTCGATGTCCGGGCATGAGGAGAGGGCATCCAAGATCATGTTGTGACGCAAGACCTGGACACCCTCTTGACCGCACTGTACGTGAAGATCGACGACATGAT
>NZ_JADPUN010000087.1 GCF_015690345.1 Plantactinospora alkalitolerans
GGGGCCTGGGTTCCCTGGGACCGGTGCCGGTCTCCCGGGCGGCGGCGACGCAGCGGGCCGGACGCGCCGGGCGGGAGGCGCCGGGCCGGGTCTACCGGTGCTGGTCGGCGATGGACCACGAGCGGCTGCCCGCGCAGCCCGAACCGGAGATCGCGGTCGCCGACCTCACCGCGTTCGCGCTGCAACTCGCCTGCTGGGGGCATCCGGACGGGGCCGGACTCGCACTGCCGGACCCACCGCCGGTCGCCGCCATGCAGGTGGCCCGGGAGACCCTCGACGCGCTCGGGGCGATCGAGCCGGACGGCCGGGTGACCGGGCGCGGCCGGGCCATCGCCGGGATCGGCGCCCATCCGAGGCTGGCCCGGGCGCTGCTGGACGGGGCCGGGCCGCTGGGACCGCGCCGGGCGGCCGAGGTGGTGGCGGTGCTCTCCGAGACGACTCCCGGCGACGACCTGGTGGCGGCCTGGCGCCGGCTGCGTTCCGGTACGGACGCCGCCACCGGCCGGTGGCGTACCGAGGTCAACCGGCTCCGGTCCGGCCTCTCCGAGGCTTCCACCGGGCGGGATGCCGAACGGGAGACCCGGCGGGCCGAGCGGGAGTTGTCGGACGATCTGGCGGCCGGGCTGCTGGTCGGGCTGGCGTACCCCGAACGGTTGGCCCGGGTCCGGCAGGCCGGCGGCGGCACGTACCTGATGGCCGGCGGCACCGCGGCGGACCTGCCGCCCGGATCCGGGCTGGCCGGGGCCGAATGGCTGGCGATCGCCACCGCGGACCGGGCACCCGGTCGACGCAGCGCGACCATCCGGCAGGCGGCGGTGATCGACGAGACCACCGCCCGCGAGGCCGGGGCCGCACTGCTCCGCCGGGAGCAGGAGATCGCCTGGTCCGGCGATGACGTGGTCGCCCGCGAGATCGACCGGCTCGGCGCGATCGTCCTGCTGGACCGCCCGCTGGCCCGGCCGGACCGGGCTCTGGTCGCCGCCGCGCTGCGCGACGGGCTGCGGCAGGTCGGACTGTCCCTGCTGACCTGGAATCCGGAGGCCCAGGCGCTGCGGGCCCGGCTGGCGTTCTGTCGGCACGCGCTCGGCGCCGACTGGCCGGACGTGGCCGACTCGGCGCTGCTCGACCGGGCCGAGGAGTGGCTCGGGCCGGAGTTGACGAGCGCCCGGCGCCGGGCCGACCTGGCCCGGATCAACGTGTCGACCGCGCTCCGCCGGCTGGTGCCCTGGGCCCGGGCGGCCCGGCTGGACGAACTGGCCCCGGAGCGGCTCGCCGTGCCGAGCGGCTCCCGGCACCGGGTGGACTACACCGATCCGGCGGCACCGGTGCTGGCGGTCAAACTCCAGGAGACCTTCGGCTGGCGGGACGTGCCCCGGATCGCCGACGGACGGGTGCCGGTCCTGCTGCACCTGCTCTCCCCCGCCGGCCGTCCGGTCGCGGTGACCCGCGATCTCGCGTCCTTCTGGCAGACCGGTTACCCGCAGGTACGCGCGGAGCTGCGCGGGCGTTACCCCCGGCACCCGTGGCCGGCGGATCCGACCGAGGCGGAACCGACCCGTCGGCTCCAGCCACGCCGCCGCTAGCCTCGCGGGCTGTTCAGGCGCTGTCGACGATGTCCGCGACCACGACGGTGATGTTGTCCGGTCCGCCCGCCCGCAGGGCGAGGTCGACCAGCCGCTGTGCACAGGCGGCCGGATCGGGGTACCCGACCAACGTCTCCGCCAGGGTGTCCGCGCGGACCACATTGGACAGGCCGTCGCTGCACAGCAGCCACCGGTCACCCGCCTCGGGCACCAGCGTGGTGTAGGTGGGGGTGACCGCTTCGCCCTGGAGCGCCCGGGTCACCACGGCCCGCCGGGGATGGCTGCTGGCCTCCTCCGGGCTGATGACCCCCTCGTCGACCAGCATCTGCACGAAGGTGTCGTCCCTGGTCAGTTGGGTCATCGTGCCGCCCCGCAGCAGGTAGGCCCGGGAGTCGCCGACATGGGCCAGCGCGAGGCAGGTCCCGGTACGGGCGAGCAGCAGTGCGGTGAGCGTGGTGCCCATCCCCTGCCGTTCCGGATCTTCGGCGACCGCGGCCCGGATGCCGGCGCTCGCGGTGTCGATCGCCCCCTGCAACGCGGCGACCAGTCCTTCCTCCGGCGTCTCCGCGTCGAGCGGATGGATCGCCTCGATGGCTATCGTGCTGGCCAGGTCCCCGGCGGCCATGCCGCCCATGCCGTCGGCCACGGCGAGCAGCCAGGGTCCGGCATGCACGGAATCCTGGTTCGCGCCCCGGATCAGGCCCCGATCGCTCACCGCCACGGATCGCAGCTTCAGGCTCATGGCAGGCAGCCTGCCAAAAAGATGGCCAGAATGCTTGCAGTAGATCACCGACCGGCCGGAGTGGCGGTCTAAATTTACCGTCCGTCGCGACGAAGATCACCGACCGCGAACCATTCCGGCGCCGGTCACCGGCTCCGTTCCACCCCGCCGGGGCGAGCGCAATCCAGGATGGTCGATTGACATGCCCGAAATCGACTGGCAACATCGGCTCCGTATTGGGAGCGCTCCCAGCGTTACTTCCGATTTCCGCCGCGCACCCCCGCGACTCGCCGCATCCGGCGGCCCCGCCCGGAAGGACCCCACGTGACCCGACCCCGCCACCACCTGCGTCGAGGCCGACGCGCGCTCACCCTGCTGGCCACGGCCGCCCTGCTACTGGGCAGCGGCGCGACCGGCGCCAGCGCCAGGCCCGCCGACGCCCAGGCACTCACCGAACACATCGTGAACGGCACGTTCACCAACTCCACCGCCCCCTGGTGGTCCAGTGCCAACCTTTCGCTCGCGGTCGTCGACGGTCAACTCTGCACCGAGGTACCCGGTGGGCTGGCCAACCCGTGGGACGCCAGCCTCGGCCACAACGCCATCCCACTGGTCGACGACGCCAGCTACGCCCTGGAGTTCCGGGCGTCGGCCAGCGCGGCGGTCACGGTCAAGGCCAACGTGCAGCTCAGCGAGGACCCCTACACCACGGTGTTCTCCCGGGACATCGCGCTCGACACCAGCACCGAGCAGTTCGGGTACGGGTTCACCGGCAGCCTCGACTCGACCAACGGAACGCTCACCTTCCAGCTCGGCGGCGCCGCCGAGGCGTACACGTTCTGCCTCGACGACGTCTCGTTGAGCAGCGACGCCCCGACCGACCCGCCCCCGGGCGGCGCGGAGCAGGTGGAGAACGGCGACTTCACCGACGGCACCTCCGGCTGGTTCTCCTACGGCACCACCTCGTTCGGCGTCACCGACGGGCGACTCTGCTCCGCCGTACCGGGCGGGCTGGCCAACCCGTGGGACGCCGGAGTCGGACAGAACGACGTGGCGCTGGTGGCCGGGGAGACGTACGCGCTCTCCTTCGACGCCTCCGCCGAGCCCGGCGCGACCGTCCGGGTGGCGGTGCAACTGGGCGCCGATCCGTACACGTCGTACTTCGCCGAGGACGTGGCGCTGACCGACCAGGCCCGCCACATCGAGCGGACCTTCACCGCCAGCGAGGACACCAGCCTCGCCCAGATCGCCTTCCAGGTCGGCGGCAACGCCGCCGGGTACGAACTCTGCCTGGACAACGTCTCGCTGCTCGGCGGCGAGGAGGAACCGCCGTACGTGCCGGACACCGGCCCGAGGGTCCGGGTGAACCAGGTCGGCTACCTGCCGGCCGGACCGAAGAACGCCACCATCGTCACCGAGGCCACCACGCCGCTCGGCTGGCAACTGAAGTCGGCGGCCGGTGCGGTGGTGGCCAGCGGGCAGACCACGCCACGCGGCGTCGACGCCGCCTCGGCCCAGAACACGCACAGCGTCGACTTCTCCGCGTACCGCACCCCGGGCAGCGGCTACACCCTGAGCGCCGACGGCGAGACCAGCCATCCGTTCGACATCTCGACCGACGTCTGGAAGCAGCTCCGCTCCGACTCGCTGCAGTTCTTCTACATCCAGCGCAGCGGTATCGCCATCGACGGTGACCTGGTCGGCGCCGAGTACGCCCGGCCGGCCGGACATCTCGGCGTGGCGCCGAACAAGGGCGACACCGACGTACCGTGCCAGCCCGGAGTCTGCGACTACCGCCTCGACGTCCGGGGCGGCTGGTACGACGCGGGCGACCACGGCAAGTACGTGGTCAACGGCGGCATCGCCACCTACCAGCTACTGAACGCGTTCGAGCGGACCAAGACCGCCGCCACCGGCGGTGGTGGCGCGGCCCTCGGCGACGGCACGCTGCGACTGCCGGAGCGCGCCAACCAGGTGCCGGACATCCTCGACGAGGCCCGGTGGGAGCTGGAGTTCCTGCTCCGGATGCAGGTGCCGGCCGGCAAGCCGCTGGCCGGGATGGCACATCACAAAATCCACGACCGGAACTGGACCGGGCTGCCGCTCCAGCCGGAGGACGACCCCGAACTGCGGGAACTGCACCCGCCGTCGACGGCGGCAACGCTGAACCTGGCCGCCACCGCAGCCCAGTGCGCCCGGCTCTACGCCCCGTACGACGCGGCGTTCGCCACCCGCTGCCGCACCGCGGCCACCACCGCGTACGCGGCGGCCAAGGCCAACCCGACCCGGTACGCCGACCCGCAGGACGGCAACGGCGGCGGTTCCTACAGCGACGGCGACGTCAGCGACGAGTTCTACTGGGCCGCCGCCGAGCTGTACCTGAGCACCGGCACCCAGTCCTATCTCGACGACCTGACCGCGTCGCCGCACCACACCGACGACGGGGTCTTCGCCCCGAACGGATTCGGTTGGGGCAGCACCGCCGCGCTCGGCCGGCTGGACCTGGCCACCGTGCCGAGCGGCCTGCCGGTGCTCGACCGGGACCGGCTCCGCGCCTCGGTGGTCAGCGGCGCCGACGGCTACCTGACGACCGCGCAGACCCAGGCGTACGGCCTGCCGATGCCGGGCAACCCGGGCAGCTACTTCTGGGGCGCCAACAGCAACATCATCAACAACGCCGTAGTGCTCGCCACCGCCTTCGACCTGACCGGGGTGGCCCGCTACCGGGACGCCGCGGTGCAGGCGATGGACTACATCTTCGGCCGCAACGCGCTCAACCAGTCGTACGTGACCGGCTGGGGCGAGAACGCGTCGGAGAACCAGCACAGCCGGATCTTCGGCAACCAGTACGACGAGTCGCTGCCCAACCCGCCGGCCGGATCGATCGCCGGCGGCGCGAACGCCAGTCTGGACGACCCGCTCGCGGAGGAGTTGCTCGAAGGCTGCGCGCCGCAGTTCTGCTACGTCGACGACATCGCCTCGTACTCGACCAACGAGGTGGCGGTCAACTGGAACTCGGCACTGGCCTGGATCGCCTCGTTCCTCGCCGACCAGGGCGGTGCCACCAGCACCCCGGCCGCCTCGAGTTGCCGGGTCACCTACACCAACTACGGCACCTGGGCCGAGGGCGGTGGCTTCACCGGACAGGCGACCGTCACCAACACCGGCAGCACCCCGATCAACGGCTGGACGCTGAGCTTCGCGTTCACCGGCGACCAGAAGATCCGGGATGCCTGGATGGCGAAGGTGACCCAGGCGGGTGCCCGGGTGACGGTGCGGAACGAGTCGTACAACGCCCGGATCATGCCGGGCAGCAGCCAGATGTTCGGCTTCAACGCCACCACCGCCGGTGGCCCGAATCCGGATCCCGGCCTCTTCACCCTCAACGGCTCGCCCTGCACCTGACCCCCGCCCACCACCCCACCGGCGAGCCCGGACGCCACAGCAGGCGTCCGGGCTCGCCGGCGTCTGTGGGTCGATCGGCGGTCGTCGCTTCGGTCCGGGGGTACCCGGTACGTCCAGCGGCAACCGGGGACGGCCCGGTACCGGGCCCGGTCGATTCGGGCGGGCGATCTCGACTTCGCCGCGCCCGTCCGGAGGAGGGACCGGAGCTTCACTTTCCGCAAGGCTGTAATTACGAAGAGACATCACCTTTGCTCCGGGCACCCGCCGTCGGGTACCCCCGGGCGGCGATCGCGGTGGGCGCCGACGGTCTGATCGTCGACGTGCATCCGCGACCCGGGCCGCCGTGGTCGCCGGGCGAGGGGCGGACCGGGGAGGTCTAGTGCGCAGAGGAGAGACATTCCGCTGGATCGGCGCCTGCCTGGGCCAGCTCGCCGCAGCCGCGGCCCTGGTGGTCGCGTCGATCGTGGACGGACCGGCCGCTCTGCTGCTGCGTGCCGTCCCGTGGCTCGACACCGCGTTCTGGCCGGCCGAGGGGGCGATCCGGGTACTCGGGCTGCTGGCCGCCGTCGAACTGGTGGTACGGGCCCGGCGGACGGCCCGCCGGCACTGGTGGCGCCGTCAACGCTTCGACCGGGCCCCCGGGCGGCCGTTCCCGATCCCGCTCGACCAGCGCGACGCCGACCTGGAGATCCTCCGGTCGATGATCCGGATCAGCCGCACCTACCCCGCCCCGGCGATCCGGCTCTTCGGCCAGATCCTGCTCGACCCGGCCCGCTACCAGGTCCGAATCACCGACGAGGTCCGGCAGGTGGACGAGTGCCTGCGGGTGTCGGTCTCCACGACGTTCAGCAGTGCGCCGGACGACCTGGCCGGACTCCGCGAGGACGCCGTGGTCGGCACACCCGGGGCGAGCGGGCCAGGACATGCCAGCACGGTGTCGACCACCCGGCCGGCTCCCGGCGGACCCACCGCTGGCGGCCAGCGCACCGGTACGGCGTCCGCGCTGCTCACCAGGCCCGCCGTACCGCAGGACCGACGAACCGGGCCGGGAGACCCCGGCGACCCCGCCGGCCGGTCCGATAACCCGGCCGGCCCGCCCGCCGATCCGGCCGGAGGTACCCAGCACCCTCCGGTGATGCTGATACCGATGATCCTGAGCACCAAGGGCGCCATGCTGGACAACGTCGAGACCTTCGACGGGGCCGGCGACCCGGTGCCGTTCCTGTCCCAGGAGGACGCCCGGGGCGTCGTCGCGCACGTACTGCGGCAACTGTTCCGGGAAACGTTCGGCGAGGCGGTGCACGCGGTGGAGGAGCGGCGGCACGACGCGGTCCTCTTCGCGCTGCTCCGGCTGGTGTTCCAGGCCGGCCGGGTCTCCGTGGCGGATGCCGACGCCTACTTCGACCGCAACGTCGCGCCGATCCGGGACAGCGCCGACGACATCGCACTGCGCCGGCTGCGGGGAGTCTGCTCGTTCCTGGTCCGCAACTACGTGGTCATCGCCGAGGTGCTGCCACCCGACGGGTACGCCTGGATCCTGCGCTACACCAAGACCATGCCGGTGTACGGCCGGGCGACCTCGCCGCGCGGCCGGCGGCGCGTCCGGCTCGGCCTCGCCCCGAACACCTTCGTCATTCCGTTGAACCTGCCCTTCACCACCACCAGCTACCACTTCCGGATGCGCGCCGGGGCGAACACGTACGTCAAGGTGCACTCGGTGCAACTGGCCCAGTCCGGGGCCAGCGTCGACCAGGCGGCCATCCGCGACATGAGCGACCGGGCCTACCTGCGGGTACGACACCGCCAGGCCCTGCCGTACGCCCATCTCTACGCGCGGCGCTTCGACACCTGCCGGGACCCGGCGGACCTGGTGATGGAGGTGGTCTTCGACGAGGTGCCGCCCGGGGCGCTCGGCCTCACCTCCTGGCTCGCCGCGCTCTCCGCGCTGGTGATCACCCTGCTCGCCCTGCTCGTGCCGAACAACGACGGAAGCCGGATCTCCGGGGACGTGCTGGCGTTCCTGCTGGCCATCTCGCCGGTGGCGGCGACCTTCGTCGGGTACTCGATGGAGAAGCTGCAACGCTCCTCGCTGACCACCTTCGCCGGGCTGGTGGCGACGGGTGCCACCTCACTCGTCGCCGCACTGCTCTACGTGCAGCCGTCGCCGGGCTGGCTGCTCGCCCACCCGACCGTGCCGTTGCTCGGGCAGATCCGGGTGAACCTCGGCGTCTTCGCGGTCGGAGTCGTCGGCGGGCTGGTCGCCGCCTACCTCTTCTTCCGGCTCCGCGACGAACTGCACCACTATGTCGACCTGCTCCGGGACGTGGAGCACCCGGGTACGGGCCGGCCGGGAGAGTTGTCGTGAGCCGCCGCCGGGAGCCGGCCGGAAGAGCTGCGGGAAGGCGCCGCCGGGAGCCGGCCGGGAGAGGCGCCGGAAGCCGCCGGGAGCCGGCCGGACCGGCCGTGGGTCCGAAGGAACGGGCGATGGACCGCGGCGCCGATCCCGGGGTCGGGGACGACCTGCTGGACTCCCTGCCGGCGGATGCCGTGGTCGCGTACCGGGGCGAGCCTCGGGCCTCGGAGCGGGCGATGCTGCTCTGGCCGATGACCGCCGAGCGGCGGCAGGCCTTCGGCGCCGGCATCGAGTGGGTCAGCAACCAGTTGCGGACCATGGACGACGAGCGGGTCGGCAGGTTCCTCGACGAACTCGCCGACGAGAGCCGGCGACTCGGCCTCGACACGGTCCCGCCGCCCGAGGAGCCGTCGGACGGGCGGGGCCGCTCCGCCGGTTAGGAAGGGCCCCTTCTACAACAGAAAACGATAAGAAGGGGCCCTTCCTTTCACTTCAGCCAGTCGAGGAGGCGGTCGCCCTGCTGCCAGACGGTGAGGGCGGAGAAGACGCCGAAGAGGAGGACGGACCAGATCAGGGCGACGACGCGGTAGGAGCGGGGGCGGATCTGGACGGGCAGGACGCGGCGGTTGAGGATCAGCAGCATGATCGAGTAGAGGAACATCATCAGGCCGCCGACGCAGGCGGAGATGACAAGCAGGATCAGCGGCTGGTCGAACCCGGCGAGCAGGACGACGCAGCCGATCCCGACGAGTCCCCAGACCAGCGCGAAGTAGATCCGGCTCTCGGAGAACCGGCGCAGGTACGCGGTCTTGAGCACATCGGCGGCGAGCCGGCTGGTGTAGTCGACGATGCCCATCGCGGCGGCGAACAGCGACAATGCCCCGACCGCCCAGAACAGGGTGCCGAACCACGGCCCCACCAACTCCTTCAGCCGCTCCCCCTCGACCTGGAGGAACGAGACGCTGTTGGCCAGGCCGGGCACGCCGTACACGGTGGAGTAGGCGAGCAGTGAGGTCAGCACGATGGTGACGAACGAGATCAGCACGAAGGTGACCAGCTGCTCCCGGTTCGCCAGCCGCCACCAGCGGTGCCACCGGGTCAGGTTCTCCTCGGTCGGCTCGAAGACGAATCCCGCCGAGTCCGGTGCCGCCTCCTCCCGACCGGTGACCGGGCTGACCAGGCGGGGCACGTACCTGCCCATTCCGTAGCCCTTGTCCCGGATCCAGTTGGACTGCACGAGGTTCTGCCCGCCGCCGGCTCCGGCGAAGACCAGTGCGGAGAGCATCAGGGCGAAGCCCAGTTCGGTGGGGAACTCCGGTGCGGTCACCGCGTCGGGCAGGTCGCCCCAGGCGCTGGCCGAAATTGCGAAGATCACCGCTACGACGATGAAGACCAGCACGAGGCCGACCTTGACGAACTCGATCCGCTCCAGCGCGGTGTAGACCACCGGCGCCAGGGTGAGCGTCGCGCCGATCACCAGCAGCATGCCGACGGCGATCCAGGTCGCGTCGCCACCGAAGAGGTACGTCACCATGGTGGCGGAGCTGGACGCCCAGCCGGGCCAGAGGTTGGCGAAGTAGACCATGATCGCGAAGACCAGTCCCCAGTGCCGCCAGAACCGGGAGAACCCGGTCAGCGCGGTCTCCCCGGTCGCCAGCGTGTACCGCTCGATCTCCATGTTCAGGAACCACTGGGTGACGATGCCGACCGCGGCCGCCCAGAGGAACACCAGCCCCACCTGCGAGGCGATGTACGGAAAGAGGATGAACTCGCCGGACGCCAGCCCCACGCCCGCGGCGATCACGCCGGGGCCGATGACCGACCATTGTGAACGGGGTGCGGCTGGTAACTCTCGGACGGATACGCCGGGCAGGTGCTTGGTCGGGAACCGGTCTGCGGCGGTCTGCGGCATTGCGACCTCCAGGGGGACGGAGTACCGGCCAAGGGGCGTCCCGAGACCGGATCTGAGCTCAACTCGCAGTGGTCGTGGTGAATGGATCATCTGTCAACATGGACGATGTGACAACCGATCAGCTCGTCGTCCGTGCCGGCGGACCCGGGGACGTCACAGCGGTGCTCTCCCTGCTCGACGGCGCGACCCGCTGGCTGGTGGCGCGGGGACGTACCGGGCAGTGGGGCACCGCGCCGCACTCCGGTAATCCCCGGCGGGTGGCCCAGGTCCGGCGGTGGGCCGCGGACGGTGACCTCTACCTGGCCGAACGATCCGGCGTCCCGGTCGGCGCGATCGTGGTCGGCGACGCCGTGCCGCACGTGCCACCGGCGACCGAACCGGAACTCTACGTCAACCTGCTGGTGACCGACCGGGCCCACGCGGGAGAGCGGATCGGTGGCCGGCTGCTCGACCACGCCGAGGAACTCGCCCGCGAGCAGGGCGTCGGACTGCTGCGCGTCGACTGTTACGCGGGCGACGACGGGGCCCTGATCCGCTACTACGAGAGCCAGGGCTTCACCCCGACCGAACCGTTCAGCGTGCAGCTCGTCGACCGGCGCTGGCCCGGTCAGCTGCTCGAACGCCGACTGGCCTGAGCCCCGGCCGGATGTACCGGCGGGGCGGCGGTCAACCACCGGAGATGCCGGTGCCGTCGCTGGTCAAGCGCGCCGGTGGTCGGTCGTGGCGACCTCGACGCCGCTCGACTTCAGCTCGGGCAGGACCTTGGCGCCGAACGCGTCGATGAAGGCGTCCTGCTCCTGCCCGACGTGGTGCAGGTAGATCTCGTCGAAGCCGAGTTCGACGTACTCCCGCAACCACTGGGTGTGCCGGCCCAGGTCTTCAGAGATGTTGACCACCTCGGCGACCCGGTCCGGCGGCACGGCCGCCGAGACGGTGTCGAAGTGGTCGGTCAGCTCCAGATCCCAGCAGACCGGCGGATCGAACACGTTGCTGCGCCACTGCTCGTACGCGATCCGGGCCGCCTCGTCCCGGTCCGGGGCCCAGCTCAGGTGGACCTGGAGGGCGAGCCGGCCCCGGCCTCCCGCGTCCCGATAGGCGTCGATCATGCGGCGCAGCCGGGCCGGCGGCGCGTTGACCGTGATGAGCCCGTCGGCCCACTCGGCGCACCAGCGGGCGGTCGACTCGCTGACCGCCGCGCCGACCAGTGCCGGCGGCTGCTCCGGGCGGGTCCAGAGCCGGGCCCGGTCCACTGTGACCAGTCCGTCGTGGCTGACCTCCTCGCCGTCGAGCAGCGCCCGGATCACGTCGACACACTCGCGGAGCCGGGCGTTCCGAATCTCCTTGCGGGGCCAGCCCTGCCCCGTGATGTGCTCGTTGCTCGCCTCGCCCGTTCCCAGCGCCGCCCAGAACCGTCCCGGATACATCGCGGCGAGGGTGCCGATCGCCTGCGCGATGATCGCCGGGTGGTAGCGCTGGCCGGGCGCGTTCACCACTCCGAACGGCAACGAGGTCGCCTGGAGTGCGGCGCCAAGCCAGGACCAGGCGAATCCGGACTGCCCCTGCCGGGAACTCCACGGTGAGAAGTGATCGGACGACATGGCCGCGTCGAAGCCGGCCTCCTCCGCCCGCACGACGGCCCGCAGCAGGTCGGCGGGGTGGATCTGCTCGTGGGATGCGTGGATGCCGAACATCGTCATGGCGGTCATCCGTACCCCGTCGGCCCCGCGCTCAATACCCGGAGCGCCGGTCAATGTTCATCCTCGGCGAATTCCACGCGGGTACGCCCGGCGAACTTCCATCCGCCGGGCTATCCGGCGAACCGCTGCCGGCCGGGTCCGCCGCTACTCGCTGTGCGCGCCGGCCCCCGGGCCGGCGGCGCCGCCCTCGCCCACCCAGACCGCCTTCAGGTTGCAGAACTCCCGGATCCCCTGTGCCGACAGTTCACGGCCGTAGCCGGAGTTGCCCACCCCGCCGAACGGCAGTTCCGGGTACGAGGTGGTCATGCCGTTGATGAACACCATCCCGGCGTCGAGGTCGGTGGCGAAGCGCTCCTGTTCCGCCGGGTCCCGGGTCCAGGCGTTGGAGCCCAGCCCGAAATTTGTGCCGTTGGCCAACTCGATCGCCTCGTCGTACGACGAGACCCGGTGCAGCGCGGCAACCGGTCCGAAGACCTCCTCGGCGTACATCCGCATCGCCGGGGTCAGCTCGGTGACCACGGTCGGCGGGTACCACCAGCCGGCCCGGTCGGGGCGCTGCCCACCGCAGAGCACCCGGGCGCCCTGCCGCACCGCGTCCTGGACCTGCTCCTCCACCTCGGCACGGCCCCGTTCGGTCGCCAACGGGCCGATGTCGGTCTCCTCCGCCATCGGATCACCCATCCGCAGCGCCGACATCCGGGCCACGAAGGCGTCCGTGAACGCGTCGAAGACCTCGGTGTGCACGATGAACCGCTTCGCCGCGATGCAGGACTGGCCGTTGTTCTGGCACCGGGCGACGGCGGCCACCTCGGCGGCCCGCTCCACGTCGGCGGAGGGCATCACCACGAACGGATCACTGCCGCCCAGTTCGAGGACGGTCTTCTTGATGTGCTGTCCGGCGATCGCCGCCACCGAACGCCCGGCGCCCTCGCTGCCGGTCAGGGTCGCCGCCCGGACCCGGGGATCGGCCAGCACCCGCTCGACCGCCGACGATTCGATCATCAGGGCCTGGAAGGCACCGGCCGGAAAGCCTGCCCGCCGGAACAACTCGTCCAGGTAGAGCGCCGTCTGCGGCACGTTCGAGGCGTGCTTGAGCAGCCCGACGTTGCCGGCCATCAGGGCCGGCGCGGCGAACCGCAGCACCTGCCAGAGCGGGAAGTTCCACGGCATCACCGCCAGCACCGGGCCCATCGGGTGGTACCGGCTGTACGCCTGGACGGCGCCGATCGCCGCCGCGTCGGCCGGCTCGTCGGCGAGGAACCGCTCGGCGTGTGCGGCGTAGTACCGGCAGCCCATCGCGCACTTGGTCACCTCGGCCTTGGCGGACGCGTACGTCTTGCCCATCTCCGTCGTCATCATCCGGGCGACATCGTCACGCTCGACCTCCAGCAGGTCGGCGGCGGCGGTCATCCATCGGGCCCGGTCGGCGAAGGTCGTCGTACGCAGCGTGTCGAACCCGACCGCCGCCCGGGCGAGTACCTCCTCCACCTGCCGGTCCGTCATCTCGTCGAAGCTCTTGAGCAGCTGGCCCGTGCTCGGGTCGATGGTGGCGATCGACATCTCGTACTCCCTAGGGATCGGCGGGTCTGGCAGCGGATCACTCGAAGAGGGAGTGCCGGGTTCCCGGCGGTTCCTCGCGGCGCCGCGCGGCCCGACGGCGCTGCACCACCACCAGGTCCACCACGGCCACCAGGGCGAAAACGCCGAGTACCGCCGCCAGCACAGGTTGGTCGGCCCGGGCCGCCAACACACCGAGCACCACGCAGATGACCAGGCCGAACGAGGCCAGTGCCAGGCGCAGGTTGAGCGCACTGTAGGGGCGGCCCACCGTCCCTTTCGCCCCACGGGGCTGCGGTCTCGCGGCCATTTCGCCGAACTACCCGGAATGGGCGCCGGCTAACCTGCGGCGAGTGGGGTAAGAAGAGGAACATGACGACTGGTCCGACTCCTCCCGAGAGCCACGCCGACCTGCTGGCCCGTCCGCTCTTCGCACATCTGGCGACCGTCCGGCCCGACGGCGGGCCGCAGAGCAACGTGATGTGGTTCGCCTGGGACGGCGCCCGGATGAGGATGACGCACACGAAGCGACGGCAGAAGTTCCGCAATCTCCAGCACGATCCCCGGGTCGCCCTCTCGATCGCCGACCCCGACGATCCGTACCGCTTCCTCGAGGTGCGTGGTGTGGTGGAGAAGATCGAGGACGACGACGAGGTGGCGTCGTTCTACCGGTCGCTCCAGGAGCGCTACAGCAACGTCTACGACATCAACGACGCGCCGGTACGGGTGATCATGACCATCCGGCCGGAGAGCTTCGTCGCGGTGACCGGCGGCCAACCCGCACCGAGCCGCTGAGGTCCGGGCTGGTGTCCGGTTCCCGTCAGGTCGGGAATCGGAGCCGTCGGAGGCCGCGCCGAGGGTTCCGGCGGAGCGACGGCGCCGCGTACAGTTACGGAGCGATTGCTGTCCGCTCCGTACAGGAGAAGCATGTCCAGACGTTGGACCGCCGCCGTCACCGCCGTGCTCGCGGCCTTCGCGCTGGCCTGCGACGGTGCCCAGGGCGGCGGTAACCAACCCGATCCCCCGGCCCAGCCGCCCCGACCCGGCCTGCCCACCTCCATGGCGGCGCTCGGCGACTCGATCACCGCCGGTTTCGGTTCCTGCCTGACCCTGGCCGCCTGCCAGCGCAACTCCTGGTCGACCGGGGACGGGGCGCGGGTGGAGAGCCTGTACCGACGGCTGCGGGAGGTCAACCCGGCGATCCGTGGCAAGGTGCACAACGAGTCCGCCGGCGGAGCCCGGGTCGCGGGCCTGGCCGACCAGGCCCGGGACGCGGTACGGGCCAAGGTGGGCTATGTGACCGTACTCATCGGAGCGAACGACGCCTGCCGGGGCGGAATCGACGACATGACAAGCGTCTCGGCGTTTCGGAAGAGCCTCGACAGCGGCCTCGCGGCGCTGAAGAAGGGACTGCCCAAGGCACAGGTGCTGGTGGTCAGCATCCCGGACCTGTACCGGCTCTGGGAGGTCGGGCACACCAATGACCGGGCGGTCCGGGTCTGGCGGGACCGGGTCTGCCCCGCGCTGCTCGCCAACGCGGCCTCGACGGCGCCGGCCGACCGCACCCGTCGGTCGACGTTCCGGGCCCGGATCGACGCCTACAACCAGCAACTGGCCGCCGCGTGCCGGGCCTACGGCTCCCGGTGCCGCTACGACGGCGGCGCGGTGCACCGGGTCCGGTTCGGTCTGGACCTGGTCAACCAGTTGGACTACTTCCATCCGAACGTTGCCGGTCAGAACAAGCTGGCCGAGGTGACCTGGCGGGCATCCGGCCTGGCCAGTCGAGCGGACTGACCGGGCTACGGCTCCGGCGTGGTCGCCGGTGGTGGCATGATCGCCGGCCGCTGCCGGTAGAGCTTCTGGGAGCGGGCCGCGAGATCCTTGGTGGCCGACGAGTTCGCCCAGGTACCGAGGATGATCGCGGCACCGGGAACAGCCTTGGCGAGAAGCCGCTTCGCCGCCCGGACCCCGGCCATCTGCGCCAGCTTCAGCCCCAACCGCAGCATCACCTTCCGCAACGGCGTCCCCGACCGGCCGAGCATCGCGCCCGCCCGCTCCCGGCCGGCGGCCACGCCGAGCGCCAGCCGCGCCGTTTCGGCGATCTTGTGTACCCGCTGGAGCACCAGCAGGTCGGTGGCCCGGTCGGCGTGCTCCGGATCGTGGCCGTAGGCCGCCGCGACGTGCAGGACCATCCGGGCCTGGGTCCAGGCCAGCACACCCATGTCGAGGACCGCACCGGGCAGGCCGGCGGCACCCGAGATCGCTCCGGAGAGCCGTGCCCGGGTGACGAACTTCCGGATCGCCACCTCCGCCACGCCGTCCGGCGACAGGTCGGGATGGTACGCACGGGTCCGCTCGACCCAGGCCCGGGCCTCGGGGCCGAGCCGCCGTACCGCCTCCAGCGCGAGGTGCTCCGGTGCGTACTGCGGATCGGCCTTCATCCGGTCCCACAACCCGCTGGGCGGCACTGCCGACGGGTCCTGGTCGGCGGACTCCGGTGGGTTCTCCGGATCCGAGGGATCGACATCGGAGGAGTCGGGATCACCAGGCCCGGGCACGACGCCGTCACCGTCCCCGGGCCGGCCCGCTTCGATGCCCGTGGGCCGGACCGCGCCGCCCCCGGTTCGGGGAGTCGGCGCGGGCGACGTGCCCGGACCGATGCCGGGTGCCGGGTCGGCGACCGGCGGCGGAAGATCGGGCGACGGGACCGGCGCGGCGGTTCCACCGCCGGCCGACGAGGACTCGGTCACGGGACACGCTCCGGAGCTGAGTGGGGGAATGGCTCAGGGTACGAAACACCGGCGCGACGGCCGGCGGGACGATCAGCGGCGACCTCGCAGCCGAGCCATGATCTGGCGCATCCGCTGCTGGTTCGACGGCTTGGCCATCTCACGACGGCCCCGATCGATAAGTTGCCGGCCCTTGGGTGACCTGAGGAACATTTGGATCCGCTGCACCATTGACGCCATTTCGATCCTCCTGTTGTGGTCCTGCATCAGGTGTACCCGATTCGGCGTTCCGCCACACCGGCCGACCGACGACGACCCGGGTCCCCGACCCATCGTGACCCGACCGATCAAGCCCTTCCGGTCAGCGCCGGGACGGCACCAGGGCCTCGACCACCTCCGTCGCCTCGTCCTCGTGCTTGGCGTAGTGCTCCGGGTACGCCGAGACCTGCACCGCCTGCGCCGCCTCGGTCAGCCGCATCCGCTCCCAACCGGGTACCCGCCGCAGCGCGTCGAAGAACTGCGCCGTCGCGTACGCCGGGTCCATCAACCGGTTGACCGGCCCCCAGCCGCTGCTCGTGCGCTGCTGGAACAGCCCGACCGAGTCGTGGTCCCAGCCGCTCCCCTGGTGCGGGTAGCGCTTGGACTCCGGCAGCACCTCGCTGGCCCGGTTGAGCAGGTCGCTCTCCTGCATCGCGGTGGCCACGCCGATGACCAGTGCCCGGCGGGGCATGCCCATGTCCCGGCCGGTCCGCACGATCGCCCGGGCGTTGTCCATCTGCACCCCGGACAGCCCCGCCACCGGGGCGGCGTCGATGAGTGGCGACGCGCCGGATTCGTCCCGGGCGGAGCCGGTGGGCCGGGACGAGCCGCCGACCCCGGAGCGGTCGCGTTCGGCCGACCGGCTCGATCGGTCGGGGTCGTCACCGGGCGATCCGGTCGGCCGGGACAGGGCCACCCGGTCGTCCGGATTGGCCACGCCGGCACCCGTCGGGGCGTCCGGCTGGCCGGTCGCCTCGACCACGGCGATCAGCCCCAGGCAGCAGAGCACCCCGGCCGCGACCGCGACCCGGGCCGGACGCCGTACGCCGAGCGGGTTCCGCAGGCC
>NZ_JADPUN010000027.1 GCF_015690345.1 Plantactinospora alkalitolerans
CCCACGCCGTCGCCCCGCCCTCCCTCGTCCCGCAGGTTACTCATGCGGCGACCTCGTCCAGGGCGGTACCGGCGAGTGAGCGCAGCCGGGCGAGGGCTCGCGACTGGGTCACCCGGACGGCAGCGGCCGACATTCCCACGATGACGCCCACCTCGTCGGCGGTCAGCCCGACCGCCACCCGCAGCAGGACGATCTCCCGCTGCACCTCGCTCAGCCGGGCCAGCAGCGCGGAGAGCCGGCGTGCGAGATCGGTCGCGACGGCCCGCTGCTCAGGGCCGGGATCGGCGTCCGGACCGTCGGGCAGTGCGGCCGGTGCCGTGACGGTGGAGTCCCGGATCGCGGCCCGCTGCGCGTCGGCGACCTTGTGTGCGGCTATGCCGTACAGGAACGCGGAGAACGGGCGGCCCTCGTCGCGGTAGCGGGGCAGCGCGTGCAGCACCGCGAGACACACCTCCTGGGCCACGTCGTCGGCGGTGGCGTACGCGCCGCCGATCCGGCCCAGCCGAGCCCGACAGTATCGGACCAGACCGGGGCGGACCTCGGCGAGCAGCGTCGCCGTTGCCTCGGGGTCGCGACGGACGGCCCGAGCGACGAGATCTGTCTCGGGTGCTGCGGTCATCTATGGGGCTGCACCTTCGTTACCGGTGGGTTAACCGCACCGTATCCGCACCGCGGCATTCGCACCACCGGCGGGGTGCGGACCGACAAGGCACGGAACACAAAGTAGTCGAAGAATTACCCGCTAACGCTGTTACGCCGGACGGTGCTGGCGCGATGTCCACCACAGACGGCGGTGGCGACACGTCCACCGGGGTGCGGGCGGCGGGAGCACGGATGGGCGTCGAGGTGCGCGTCGAAGGGCTGACCAAGTCCTTCGGCGGTCAGCCGGTCTGGTCGGACGTGAGTCTGACCCTGCCGGCGGGCGAGATCTCGGTGCTGCTCGGTCCCTCCGGCACCGGCAAGTCGGTGTTCCTCAAGACGCTGGTCGGACTGCTGAAGCCCGACCGGGGCGCGATCTGGATCGAGGAGCAGAATCTCCCCCGGCTCTCCGAGCGTGCCCTGTACCAGGTCCGCAAGCTCTTCGGCGTGCTGTTCCAGGACGGCGCGCTGTTCGGGTCGATGACGATCTACGACAACGTCGCCTTTCCGCTGCGTGAGCACACCCGGAAGTCCGAGTCGGAGATCAGGGCCGTGGTGCACGAGAAGCTGGAGATGGTCGGGCTGCTCGGCGCGGAGCGGAAACTGCCGGGCCAGATCTCCGGCGGCATGCGGAAACGGGCCGGTCTGGCCCGGGCCCTGGTGCTGGATCCCCGGATCATCCTGTTCGACGAGCCCGACTCCGGGCTGGACCCGGTCCGCACCGCCTACCTCAACCAGCTCATCATCGACCTCAACCAGCAGACCGGGGCGACGTTCCTGATCGTCACGCACGACATCAACACCGCGCGTACGGTGCCGGACAACATCGGGCTGATCTACCACGGCCACCTGGCCATGTTCGGTCCCCGCGAGATGCTGCTCTCCAGCACCGAGCCGGTGGTC
The DNA here is from genome assembly GCF_015690345.1 of Plantactinospora alkalitolerans. GTDB lineage: Bacteria > Actinomycetota > Actinomycetes > Mycobacteriales > Micromonosporaceae > Plantactinospora > Plantactinospora alkalitolerans. The sequence goes on from NZ_JADPUN010000027.1 coordinate 1,543, forward strand.
CGGCAGTTCCTGGGCGCACAGCGGATCGGTCCGATCGGGATGGCCGAGGAGAAGGACTCCGACGAGTTGCGGGCCGAGGCCGAGGCCGGGGTGGAGCTTCCGCCGCTGCCCGCCATCCCGCTCCAGCTCCGCCCCTCCGACGGTCGGCCGCGCCGGGCGGAGCAGCCACCGGGGCAGTGGTGCGCGGAGCACGGCATCGTGCCGCCGGCCGGATCGTTCCGGAACGCGGACGGCAGCGCCTGGCAACCCGACGCCCGGCAACCCGACGAGGTGCTCCGATGAGTAGTGGGCCGAAGGCGGTCGAGCCGACCACTGCCGGACCGGCGCCGGCCGAGCCGACGGTGACCGGACCGACGGTGACCGGACCGACGGTGACCGGTGCGACGGCGGCTGGCCGGTTCGCCGCCGGGCTGCGCGGACCCGGGCACTTCTTCGCGTTCTGCCTGGACGCGCTGCGCAGCGTGTTCCGGCGCCCCTTCCAGGTCCGGGAGTTCGTGCAGCAGGCCTGGTTCATCAGTTCGGTGTCGATCCTGCCGGCCGCGCTGGTCGCGATCCCGTTCGGCGCGGTGATCGCGCTGCAACTCGGCTCCCTGGTACGTCAGCTCGGCGCCCAGTCGTTCACCGGCGCCGCCTCCGTCCTCGCCGTGGTACGCGAGGCCAGCCCGATCGTGACCGCGCTGATCATCGCCGGTGCCGGTGGTTCGGCGATCTGCGCCGACCTGGGCGCCCGGAAGATCCGCGAGGAGCTGGACGCGATGGAGGTGCTCGGAATCGATCCGATCCACCGCCTGGTGGTACCCCGGATCATCGCCTCGATGCTGGTCGCCGTACTGCTCAACGGCCTGGTCAGCGTCGTCGGTGTCGCCGGCGGCTACTTCTTCAACGTGGTCCTCCAGGGCGGTACCCCGGGCGCCTACCTGGCCAGTTTCCAGGCCCTGGGCCAGTTGCCGGACCTGATCGTCGGCGAGGTGAAGGCACTGCTGTTCGGTGCGGTCGCCGCGCTGGTGGCGTCGTACCACGGGATGACGGCGAAGGGCGGGCCGAAGGGGGTCGGCGACGCGGTCAACCAGAGCGTGGTGCTCACGTTCATGCTGCTCTTCGCGCTGAACTTCGTTCTCACCGCGGTCTACTTCCAACTCGTACCGCAGCGGGGGATGTGAGATGCCGATGCTGCGTACCCTGGACGACCTCGGCGGGCAACTCGCCTTCTACCTGCGCGCGTTCGCCTGGGCGCCGCGCACCCTGCGCCGCTACAAGCGCGAGGTGGTACGCCTGCTCGCCGAGATCAGCTTCGGTCGGGGCGCGCTGGCGGTGACCGGCGGCACCGTCGGGGTGATCTGCTTCCTGACCTTCTTCACCGGCACCGAGGTCGGCCTACAGGGCTACCAGGCCCTGAACCAGCTCGGCAGCAGCGCCTTCACGGGCTTCGTCTCGGCGTACTTCAACACCCGGGAGATCGCGCCGCTGGTCGCCGCGCTCGCCCTGTCGGCGACGGTGGGATGCGGATTCACCGCCCAACTCGGCGCGATGCGGATCTCCGAGGAGGTCGACGCCCTGGAGGTGATGGGCGTGCCCTCGCTGCCGTTCCTGGTCACCACCCGCATGATCGCCGGCTTCGTCGCGGTCATCCCGCTGTACGTGCTCGGCCTGCTCTCCAGCTACCTCGCCACCCGGACCATCGCGGTCTTCTACTTCGGACAGTCGGCGGGCACCTACGACTACTACTTCCACCTCTTCCTGCCCCCGGTGGACGTGCTCTGGTCGTTCGGCAAGGTGCTGGTGTTCAGCGTGATCGTCGTCCTCGTGCACTGCTACTACGGCTACACCGCCAGCGGTGGACCGGCCGGGGTCGGGATCGCCGTCGGCCGCGCCGTACGGCTGGCGATCGTCTCGGTCAACATCGTCGACTTCTTCCTGTCGCTGGCCATCTGGGGCGCGACCACGACCGTCCGGATCGCGGGGTGAACGGGTGAGCATGGAGCATCGGGGATCGGTCGCCGGCCGGCGGATACTCGGCATCGTATTCGTGGTGGTACTCGTCGCGGCGCTGTCGCTGGCCGTCCTCCAGTACCGCAAGGTGTTCACCCCGGTCGCCTGGGTGACCCTCTACACGGCGCAGACCGGGATGCAGCTCAGCCCCGGCGCGGAGGTGAAACTGCGCGGTGTTCCGGTCGGCGAGGTACGCGAGATCGCCAGCGACGGCGCTCAGGCCCGGCTCCGGCTCGCGCTCGACCCGGCGCTGATCGGGCGGATCCCGGCCGACGTCACCGCCCGACTGCTGCCGAAGACCCTCTTCGGCGAGCGGTACGTCGCACTCGTCGCCGCGCCCGACTCCACCGCCGGTCCGATCCGGGCCGGCGCGGTGATCAGCCAGGACCGCAGCCGCAACGGTGTCGAGCTGGAACGGGTGCTCGACGCGGCACTGCCGCTGTTGCAGTCGATCCGGCCGGACAAGCTGGCCAGCACCCTGGCCGCGCTGGCCACCGCGCTGGACGGGCGGGGCGAGCAGTTCGGGAAGAACCTGGAGGCGCTGGACGGCTACCTCAAGGAACTGAACCGCGAACTGCCGACGATCACCGAGGACGTACGCCGGCTCGCCGCCGTCCTGGACGCGTACGACGCGGCACTGCCCGACCTGCTGGACATCCTCCGGGACGTGACACCCACGGCGACCACGATCGCCGACCAGCGGACCCAGCTCGCCGCGTTCCTCGCCGACACGACCGAGGCCGCCGACGTGACCCGGATCTTCCTCGACCGGCACGACGACCAACTCATCCGGTTCGGCGAGGTGACCCGTCCGGTGCTGGAACTGCTCGCCACCTACGCCCCGGAGTATCCGTGCCTGATGCGCGGGCTGGTGGCGCTGCAACCCCGGGTCGAGGAGGTGTTCCGGAACGGGCGGATGCACATCACCCTGGAGGTGACCCGGGACAACGGGGCGTACCAGCCCGGCCGGGACGACCCGGTCTACGGCGCGCGGACCGGCCCGCAGTGCCGGGAACTGCCCAATCCGTCGCCGCCGGCCCCGGAGGTCCAGGTCACCGACGGCTACGACCACGGTGGCTCCCGACCCGGTCCGGTCAAGCTGCCGGTCGGAATCCCGCCGGCCGCCGCGTCCGGTTCCGCCACCGGCTCCGCGCCCGCGATGGGATACGCCGGCACGGCCGAGGAACAGGATCTGATCAAACCGATCATCGGCGCCGCCACCAACAGCCTGCCGGTGGAGGTCCCCGACATCGCGGTACTGCTCTGGGGCCCGCTGCTACGTGGAGCGGTGGTGAACCTGCCGTGACGGGGCGAGGCGAAGGAGGCGTCATGACGAGGCACGGTCTCAGCCGGGTTCCGGTCGCGTCGTTGGTCAAGCTCGTCGCGTTCGCCGTGGTGACGCTGCTGCTCACCGCGCTGCTCGGCCAGGCCCTCGGCTCGGTCTCGTTCGGCGGCACCAGCTACCGGGCCAGGTTCACCGACGTCACCGGCCTGCTGCCGGGCGACGACGTCCGGATCGCGGGAGTACGGGTCGGCCGGGTCGACGAGATCCGGGTGGTCGAGAACAGCGTGGCGGAGGTCTCGCTGACGATCACCGAGGAGGTGCCGCTGGCCACGACCGTCCTCGCGAAGATCCGCTACCGCAACCTGGTCGGCCAGCGTTACGTCGCGCTCGCCGAGGGACCCGGCACCGGCCCGCCGCTCCGCCCGGACGGGCTGATCCCGCTCACCCAGACCACCCCGGCGCTCGACCTGACCACCCTCTTCAACGGATTCCGGCCACTGTTCACCGCGTTGACCCCGGACGACGTCAACAAGCTGGCGTACGAGATCATCCAGGTGCTCCAGGGCGAGGGCGGTACGGTCTCCAGCCTGCTGGCGCACACCGCCTCGCTGACCAACACCCTCGCCGACCGGGACGCGGTGATCGGCCGGGTGATCACCAACCTGAACTCGGTGCTGGCCACCCTGGCCGACCGCGACGACGAACTGGACCAGACGATCCGGTCGTTGCAGCAGTTCGTCTCCGGCCTTGCCGGCGACCGGGAGGCGATCGGCGAGGCGCTGGTCAACCTGGGCAAGCTCACCGGCACCACGGCGGGGCTGCTGGCCGACTCCCGGCCGGCGATCGCCGCCGACGTGACCGCCCTCGGCGAACTGGCCGGCACCCTGAACCGCAACTCGGCGGTGCTCGACGGAACGCTCGGCCGGCTGCCCGGCCGGTACGAGGCGCTGACCCGGACCGCCTCGCACGGTTCCTGGCTCAACTTCTTCATGTGCGACTTCGACGGCCGGATCGCGCTGGCCGGACACGGCGCGATCAACCCGGCCACGTTCAGCTCCACCGCGGCGCGGTGCGCCGGACCGGCAGGTGCCCGATGAAGCCGTTCCGGGAACGCAATCCCGTCGTCGTCGGCGCGGTCGGACTGGCCGTGCTGGCCGGGGTGCTGCTCGCCGCGTTCCGGCTCGACGACCTGGTCGCGCTCGGCGATCGGCCCTACCAGGCGGCGTTCCGGGACGCCAGTGGGTTGGCCGTCGGCAACGAGGTCCGGGTCGCCGGGGTACGGGTCGGCAAGGTGACCGAGGTGGACCTGGCCCGGGGCGACACCGGCCCGTACGTCCGGGTGCGGTTCCGGCTCGACGACGACGGCGTCCGGCTCGGGCAGGACACCGGGGCGACGATCCGGATCAAGACCGTGCTCGGGCAGAAGTACCTCGCACTGGCCCCGGCCGGATCGGGCCGGCTGCCCGAGGGCGCCGAGATCCCGTTGACGCGCACCGCCTCGCCGTTCGACGTGATGCAGGCGGTCACCGGGCTCGCCGGCACCTTCGACGACATCGACACCGAGCAGTTGGCGTCGGCGTTCACCGCGCTGTCGGAGACCTTCGCCGACACCCCGGCGAACGTACGGTCCTCGCTGGACGGGCTCTCCCGGCTGTCCCGGACGGTCGCCAGCCGGGACGCCGAACTGCGTCAGCTGCTGACCCGGGCCCGGGACGTCACCGACGTACTGGCCGCCCGGGACGAGGATTTCCGGCGGCTGGTCGCCGACGGGACCGCGCTGCTGGCCGAGGTGAGCCGGCGGCGTGACGCGATCCACGACCTGCTGGTCGGCACCCGGGACCTGGCGAGCCAGCTCTCCGGCCTGGTCGCCGACAACCGGAGCACGCTGGAGCCGACGCTGCGGCAGTTGCGCGGCGTGGTCGCGATCCTGCAACGCAACCGGGACAACCTGGAGAACACGTTGCAGCGGATGGGGCCGTTCCTCGACTCGTTCACCAACGTGCTCGGCAACGGGCGGTGGTTCGACTCGTACCTGCGCGGACTGCTCCAGCCGTACGTGCCGACGACGGAGAAACGCTGATGTCGCCGACGACGCGGGACGCGCTGATGTCGCCGACGACGGGAGGACGCTGATGCGCCGGCCGACCCTGCCCAGCTCGCCGAGGCGGCGGAGGGCGCTGCTCGCCGCCGTGGTGGCGCTGCTGGTCGTCGCGGCGGCGGCGGTCACCGTGCCGTACCCGGGTCCGCCGCAGCGGTACGTCGTCGCCCACTTCAGCCGGGCGGTCGGGGTGTACGTCGGCTCGGACGTACGGGTGCTCGGGGTCCGGATCGGCGAGGTCGTCGCGGTCGTACCGGAGGGACGGACGGTCCGGATCGAGCTGCGGTACGACGCGAAGCACGACATCCCGGCGGACGCGTCGGCGGTTATCGTCCCGCCGAGCCTGGTCAGCGACCGGTACGTGCAGCTCACCCCGGCCTACTCCGGAGGTGCCCGGTTGCCCGACGGGGCGGACCTGCCGGAGCAGCGGACGGCGGCACCGATGGAGATCGACGACATCTACCGCGCGCTGGACGACTTCAACCAGGCACTCGGCCCGACCGGCGCGAACGCCGAGGGTGCCCTCTCCGACCTGCTGAAGACCGGCCGGGCCAACCTGGCCGGCAACGGCGCGGAGCTGCACGACACCCTCGACGGGCTGTCCCGGGCGCTCGACACCCTCGCGCAGGGGCGGCAGGACCTCTTCGGCACGGTGGCGAACCTGCAACAGTTCACCACCGCGCTGGCCCGCAGCGACCAGCAGGTACGCGGCTTCAACCAGCAGCTCGCCGACGTCGCCGGTCAGCTCGCCGCCGAACGGGACGATCTCGCCGCCGCGCTGCGCAACCTCGCCGCCGCACTGGCCGACGTCACCGGCTTCATCCGGCAGAACCGTGACCTCCTGGAGTCCAACGTGGACGCTTTGGCCGACGTCACGGGCGTGCTGGCCCGGCAGCAGAAGGCGCTCATCAAGATCCTGGACGTGGCACCGCTGGCGCTGTCCAACCTGAACCTGGCCTACAACGCCCGGTCCGGCACCCTGGACACCCGGGACAACGTGCTGGGGCCGTACGATCCGGCCGCCTACATCTGCGCGGTGCTGGCGGACCTGCTGCCGGCGCCGAAGGTGCCCCGGCACTGTTTCGAGCTGGCCCAGACCCTGAACCTGAAGCGGCTCCCGCTGCCGGAGGACCTCCGCAAACTGCTCAACCTGCCGCCGTCGACCAAGCCCGGACCGGCAACCCCGAACCCGGCGACGGGCGGTGATCCGCCGACTCCCGCGCCCGCTCAGGGGACACCGGGGCCGGAGGTGTCGCTGGACCGCACCCTCGGCGGGATCCTGCGAGGTGTCAAATGAACACCACCAGGTTTCGGGGACGTAGATCCGCGCCGACCGCGCTGGTCGCGATGCTCACGGCGACGGCCGTTGCGGTCGGTGGCTGCGGCCTGCCGGAGCTGGCCGACCTGCCGCTGCCCGGCGGTGCGCCGTCCGGTCCGGCGTACCGGGTCACGGTGGAGTTCGCCGACGTGCTCGATCTGGTGCCACAGGCCGCCGTCAAGGTCAACGACGTGACCGTGGGCTCGGTCGAGAAGATCTCCCTCTCCGGTTGGACCGCCCGGGCCCGGCTACGGATCGACCGCGCGGTACAACTGCCCGGCAACGCCACCGCGGCGGTCCGGCAGACCAGCCTGCTCGGCGAGAAGTACGTCGCGGTCGCCGCCCCGGTCACCGAGTCCCCCACCGGACAGCTCACCGAGGGTGCCGTCATCCCGCTGTCCCGGACCAGACGGTCGGCCGAGGTCGAGGAGGTGCTGGCCGCGCTCGGGCTACTGCTCAACGGCGGCGGGCTGGCCCAACTCAAGACGATCAACGAGGAGCTGTCGCGGGCGCTGGAGGGCCGGGAGTCGACCGCCAAGGACGCGCTGCGCCAGTTGGACGCCTTCGTCGGCGGACTCGACCGGCAGAAGGCCGATCTGGTCCGGGCGGTGGACGCGCTCGACCGGCTGACCGGCCGGCTGTCCCGGCAACGTGCGGTGCTCGGCGACGCGCTGACGGCACTCGACCCCGGTCTCGGCGTACTGGCGCAGCAGCGGGAGCAGCTCAGCGACGCGCTGACCGCGCTCGGCGAGTTGGGCCGGGTCGGCAGCCGGGTCGTCATCGAGAGCCGCGAGGACACCGTCGCCAGCCTGCGGGCCCTGCAACCGATCCTGGACCAGTTGGTCCGGGCCGGCGACGCCCTGCCGAAGTCGCTGGACTTCATGCTGTCGTACCCGTTCCCGCCGAACGTGACCGGCGCGATCGTCGGGGACTTCATCAACATGTCGATGACCGCCGACCTGGACGCCGCGAGCATCCTCGCCAACCTGTTCTCGGCGAAGCCGGTCGCGAAGCCGCCGACGAGGTCCCCGTCCGGCGGCTCCGGCCCGGACCGGTCCAAGCCGTCGAGCGGCGGCCAGCGTCCCGGCGGGACCGATGACCGGCCGGACGGGATCGGGCCGCTGCTGCCCGGCGTACTGCCCGCGATCTGTCTACCGGTCGGCGGCCTGCTTCCGCTGGACTGGTTGCCGCCGCTGCTGCCGGAGTGCAAACTGCCGCCGGACTGCAAGCTGCTGCGGCCCGGATCCGTACTGCCGCTGGGCGGGCTGCTGCCGCCGGGCGGCGTGGTGCCGCCGGGAACCGTCTTCCCACCCGGCACCAGGCTGCCGCTGGGGACCATCCTGTCGGCCGGCTGCCTGCTGCCGCCGCCGGACGGGGCAACGAACGGGCGGACCGGCGGGCTGCTCGACGTACTCGGCGGAGGGCTGCTCGAATGATCGGACGTACGGCCCGAATCCAGCTCCTGGTGTTCCTCGTGGTCAGCCTGCTCGGGGTCGGCTACGTGGCGGTGCGTTACGTCGGGCTCGGCGACCGGCTGTTCGGCGCCGGTTACCTCGTACACGCCGACTTCGCCGAGGCCGGCGGCATCTTCCCGAACGCGTCGGTCAGCTATCGGGGCGTACCTGTCGGACGGGTCGAGAGGGTGACCCTGCGCACCGGCACGGTACGGGTGGACCTGCGCCTGGACGGGAAGATCCGGGTGCCGGCCGACCTGCGGGCGGTGGTGTCGCAGCGCTCCGCCGTCGGCGAACAGTACGTCGACCTCCGCCCCGAGCGCGATGACGGCCCCTACCTGCGGGACGGCTCGGTGATCCCGGCGGACCGGACCGGGATTCCGCTGGCTCCGGAGGCCCTGCTGACCAACCTCGACGCGTTGGTCCGGTCGATCGACCCGGACGACCTGGCGGTGGTGATCGACGAGTTGGGGGACGCGTTCGAGGGCAACGAGGAGGCACTGCGCCGGATTCTCGACGCCGGCGGCGCCCTGCTGGCCGAGGCGACCGCCCGGCTGCCCGAGACGGTGGCGCTGATCCGGGACGGGCGGACGGTGCTGCGTACCCAGGAGGAGTCCGCCGCCGCGTTGCGGCGCTGGGCAGACGGGCTGGCCCGGCTCGCCGCGACGGTCCGGGCGGCCGACCCCGATCTGCGCAGGATTCTCGCCGACGGGCCGCCCGCCGCCACCGAACTGGTCGGGCTGGTACGCGACCTGGATCCGTCGATCGGCACCCTGCTCGGCAATCTGATCTCGGTGAACGGGGTGGCCACCCGACGGTTGCCCGGGATCGAGCAACTGCTCGTGGTCTACCCGCTCGTGGTCGACGGCGGTTTCACCGTCGCCCCGGGGGACGGTACGGCGCATTTCGGCCTGGTGGTGAACATCGGTGATCCTCCGTCCTGTGTGTACACCGGAACGACCACCCGCTGCACCGGGGCGGAGACGGCTCGCGGCTCCAGCGTGCGGGGCAGCGGGAAGGCCCCCCGGCCCGGCGGCGGCGATCCGGCGCGCGGTCAGCAGCGGGTCGGGGCGGAGCAGCACCAGGAGTACGCCGGCGGCGAGCACGAAGGCGAGCACGCTGAACACGAACGGGCCGGCCAACAGGGGCAACCCGAGCCAGCGGAGCGCGTCGTCGGCCGGCGCGGCCAGGTTCGGCGCGGTCACCGCACCGATCGTGGTGGCCCAGACCACGATCGACAGCTGCCGGCCACGCCGGGCCGGCTCGGCCAGGTCGACGGCGGCGTACCGGGCCTGGAGGTTGGCGGCCGTGCCGCCGCCGAAGAGCAGCATGCCGACGAAGAGCAGCGGAACCCAGTCGGTCACCGCCGCCACGACGATCAGGGCCCCGCCCAGCGCGCCGGTCAGGTACGCCGTGACCAGCCCGGGTCGCCGGCCGCCGGTCCGCATGATCCGGGTCACCGGTACGGCGAGCAGCGCCCCGCCGACCACCGAGGCGCTCTGCGCGAGGCCGGAGATGGCGGTACCGCCGATCCGGGCGGCGAGCAGCACGCCGACCGACATCCCGATGGTCATGCCGATCCCGCCGATGACCTGGGTGAGGCTGAGCAGCCACAGCGTGCGCCGCTGGATCCGGGGGACGTCGGAACGGTCCGGCTCGGCCGCCCGCCCGACCGTTCCGGTCTTCAACTCCGTCGCCATCGGCCCGCTCCCCCGTTCAGGTCGGCCGCCACCCGGGTTCGGGCCACGGCTCACCGGGAGCGAAACACGGGAACATCCGGTTAACAACCCCGATTCGCCGACGGCGTACCCGGTGGTCGATGTGCTACAGGCCCAGTTCGCGGCCGATGATCTCCTTCATGATCTCGGTCGTCCCGCCGTAGATCGTCTGTACCCGGCCGTCCAGCCAGGCCTTCGCGACCGGGTACTCCAGCATGTAGCCGTACCCCCCATGCAGTTGTACGCAGCGGTCGGCGACCCGGTTCTGCAACTCGGTGGTCCACCACTTGACCTTCGCCGCGTCCACCGCCGACAACCGCCCGGCGTCGAGCTCGGCGACGCAGTGGTTCAGGAAGGTACGGGCAATGGTGATCTCGGTGTCCAGCTCGGCGAGCAGGAACCGGTTGTGCTGGAACGCCCCGATCGGCTGGCCGAACGCCTGCCGCGAGCGGGCGTACTCGACGGTGACCGCGAGCAGCCGTTCGGCGGCGGCGACCGCCGCGACCGCGATACCGAGCCGCTCCCGGGGAAGGTTGCCCATCAGGTGGTAGAAGCCCTCGTTCTCGGTCCCGAGCAGATTCTCCGCCGGCACCCGGCAGTCGTCGAAGAACAGCTCGGCGGTGTCGTTGGCCTTCAGCCCGACCTTGGCCAGCCGGCGTCCCCGGGTGAAGCCGGGCGTGCCCCGCTCCACCACGATCAGGCTGACCCCGTGCGCCCCCCGGTCGGCGGCCGTCTTCACCACGACCACCACCAGATCGGCCAGCTCACCGTTGGTGATGAACGTCTTCTGTCCGTTGAGGACGTACCCGTCCCCGTCCCGGACCGCCGTGGTCCGGATCCCGGCCAGGTCGGAACCCGCACCCGGCTCGCTCATCGCGATCGCGGTGACCAGGTCACCGGAGCAGAACCCGGGCAGCCAGCGCCGACGCTGCTCCTCGGTCCCCAGTTCCGTCAGGTACGGCGCCACCACGTCGTTGTGCAGCCCGAACCCGAGGCCGGAGCAGCCAGCGGCGACAACCTCCTCCACCAGTACCGCGTTGAACCGGAAGTCCCGTTGACCGCCTCCGCCGTACTCCTCGGGAACGTCCATGCCCAGCAGCCCGGCGGCACCGGCCCGGCGCCAGACCTCCCGGTCGACGATCCCGTCGGCCTCCCAGCGGTCGTGGTACGGCACCGCCTCGCGGGCCAGGAACGCCCGGCACAGTGCCCGGAACTCGTCGTGTACCGGCTCGTAGAGGTGCTGCTGCATGCCGGCCAGTCTGCCCGGGGGTGCCGGCCAACCCAACCCCCGTCACCTCCCGGGTGCTGCACTAGGGTTCGGGGATGGCGGGTACACCCCGGGAGGCGGAAGCGCGCGTCGGTCCGATCGGCGCCCTACTCAGCCGACTGATGTTCCTGGCCATCTGCCTGCCCGGACCGGTCCTGCTCGTCGTCGCGGTGACAGTGGACCCACGGCAGTCGCCCACGGACTTCTGGGGCCTGCTCGCCGGTGGCGTACTGGCGACACTCATCGGGGTCGGCTTCGGCGTCTTCGGCCAGCGCCTGGTCACCCGCTCGCGTCGCGACGCGCGTCAGCTCGCTGCCGCCGGTGTCGCCGCGACGGCGGAGATTCTCGCCGTGGCCAACCACCTGGGCGGCGAGGAGCCCGGGCTGGAACTCCGGCTGCGGATCAGCGGGCCCGGGTTCGCCACCTTCGAGGCGGAGACGATCCGCGCCGACGACCCGGCCCTCGTGCCCGGCGCGTTGCTGGCCGTCGTGGTGGACCCGGTGGATCGTCTCTTCTCGATCGTATAGCTACCGACACTCCACTCCCGGTTGGCGACGCCGGACCGGCCAGCGGCATGGCGGTTCCCTCGGGGTAGGCGGCAGGTCATGGTAAGCCGAGCGCGCCGGCCACCACCTTGAGGTCGGCGACCAGGCCGGCGTACGCGGCGTCGTGGTCGTCGGCCCGGAGCACCGCCGACGGATGGATGGTGGCGACGAGTTGGGTCGGCGCGACGGACTTCCGCTGCCCGGTCGGCCCGACCGGCACCTTCGCGAAGTCCTGCGGTCGCTGGGCCGACTCGGGCCAGGGCAGCAGAACGCCCCGGGACTGGGTGACCCGGAACGACGGGCCGAGCAGCGCCTTGGCGGCGGTCGCGCCGAGCACCACCACGACCTCGGGGTCCAGTTGGGCGAACTCGGCGACCAGCCAGGGCCGGCAGGCGACGATGTGCACCCGGTCGGGGGTCTTGTGCAGCCGGCGCTTGCCCCGCATCTCGAACCGGAAGTGCTTTACGGCGTTCGTGATGTAGAGGTGCTTCGGATCGATGCCGGCCTCGTCCACGGCCCGGCGCAACAGGTGCCCGGCCGGGCCGACGAAGGGCAGCCCCTGGACGTCCTCCACGTCGCCGGGCTGCTCGCCGACGAAGACCACCCGGGCGCGCTCGTCACCCCGGCCGAAGACCGTCTGGGTGGCGTCCCGGTACAGCTCACAGCCACGGCAGCCGCCGGCCGCGTCGCGCAGTGCGGCCAGGCTGTCGGTGCCGGGTGGAATGAACTCCTGCGCTCCGGGCGCGCTCTCCGTTTCAGGCATAGCGCATGTTCTACCCGTACCCCGGACGTCACGCACTGAGGCTGGTCGGCGTGGCGGAGATGGCGGCCCTGGCCACCGCGTCGGCCAGGGGTTCGATGTCCCGCTCGGCGAGCGGACTGACCGTGATCCGGATACCCGGTCCGCTGTTCAACCGGAAGAGCGCGCCGGGCGCCACCACGTACCCCGCGTCGCGCAGCACGGCTACCGCCCGGGTCTCGTCCGGAACCGTCAGCCAGACGTTGATGCCGGTCCGGCCGTGCCCGGTCAGTCCCCGCTCGGCGAGCGCGCCCCGGAGCGCGGCCACCCGGTCGGCGTAGCTCCGCCGGGCCAGGGCGATCTGTTCGGCGACCGCCGGATCCCGCCAGAGGGAGAGGGTGAGCCGTTGCAGCACTGTGGAGACCCAACCGGATCCTCCACGCAGCCGTCCGGCGACCCGGGCGACCGTGGCCTCGTCACCGGTGAGCACGGCGACCCGCAGGTCCGGCCCGTACGGCTTGCTCGCCGAGCGGACGAAGGCCCAGGTCGTGGTCGCCCCGGCCAGGCAGTGCAGGGGTTCCACGGAGATCTCGGCGGCGTGGTCGTCCTCGACGAGCAGCAGGTCGGGATGTCTGCTCAGCACCTCGCGCAGCGCCGCCGCCCGTTGCGCGGTGACCGCCGCACCGGTCGGGTTGTGTGCCCGGCTGGTCACGAGCACGGCCCGGGCACCGGCGGCCAGCGCGGCGCGCAGCCCGGCGGGGGTCGGCCCGGCGTCGTCCACCGACATCGGCACCACCCGCAGCCCGAGGCTGGCGACCAGGTCGATGGTGTTGGCCCAGCCCGGGTCCTCGACGGCGACGGCGTCGCCGGGACGGAGGTTGGTGACGAGCAGCCGCTCGATGGCGTCGGAGGCCCCTCCGGTCACCGTCACCGCCCCCGCCGGTACGCCGTCGGCGGACAGTCGCTCCCGCGCCGCGTCGACCAGTTCGGGCAGTACCCGGCCGCCGCTGTAGTTGACCGGAGGTCCCACGACGGACGCCAGGGCGGCCAGGTGGGGTCCGAGCGGTGGCAGCAGCCGGGAGTCGGGTTGGCCGACGGAGAGGTCGAGCGCGCCGGGTGGCGTCGGCAGCCGCAGTTCGGCGCGACCGGCGGTGACCGGCGGCTTGGGCCGGACCCGGGTGCCGTTTCGACCGGCGGTCTCCACCACGCCGCGCTGGCGCAGCCCCTGGTACGCCTTGGCGACCGTTCCGGGTGCGACGGAGAGCTGGTCGGCGAGGGCCCGTACGGCGGGCAGCGCCGCCCCGGCCGGCAACTCTCCCAACCGGACACCGGTCTCGATACTCGCCAGAATCTCGGCTGCCGTCGTCCCGCTGATCTGATAATGTGCTGTCACAGTTCAAGGATTGTACTATAACAAAGAGGCGGACGCGAGATGTACGAGCAGACGCACCGGACCACCGCCACCCGCGACCGGGGTCGGACCGACTACCGCCGGAGCAGCGCAGACGAGCTCCTCGACGAGGCGTACCACTGCCATCTCGGGTTCACCGTCGACGGCGAGCCCCGGCTGCTACCCACCCTGCACGTGCGGATCGGCGAGACGCTCTACCTGCACGGCTCCACCGGCAGCCGGCCGCTGCTGGCCGCCCGGGGCGACGCCGGACTGCCGGTCTGCGTCGCGGTCACCCACCTCGACGGCCTGGTCTACGCCCGCTCCCAGTTCCACCACAGCGCCAACTTCCGCTCGGTGGTGGTGCACGGCACCGCCCACCTGGTCACCGCCGAGGCGGAGAAGGCCGCCGTGCTGACCGCGCTGGTGGAGAAGGTCGGCCGGGGGCGGTCCGGCGCCAGTCGGCCACCCAACCGCCGGGAACTCGCCGAAACCGCCGTACTGGCACTGCCGCTGCGCGAGGTCTCGGTCCGGACCCGCACCGGCGGCGTACGCGAGGATCCAGAGGACCTCGCCCTGCCGCACTGGGCCGGCGTACTGCCGCTGCGGATGGCCACCGGCCGACCTGAGCCGGACACCGGGGTCACCGCGCCACTGCCCGACCACCTGCGTCCGGAGCTGTCCCCCTGGCACACCCCCGCACCGATGGCCGGCGCCCACGTCCGGCTCGAACCCCTCGCCGAATCGCACGTCCCCGGACTGTGGGCGGCAACCCGTGACCCCGAGGTCTGGCAACACCTGAGCGTCACGCCGCCGACCAGCCCGGGCGAACTCGCCGACGTGGTCCGAGCCGCGCTCGACGCCGCCTGGCGGGGCGGGCGGGTGCCCTGGGTGCAACTCGACGCCGGCACCGGAGAGGTGATCGGCACCACCTCCTACTACGAGGTCAACCCCCAGCACCGCACGGTCGCGATCGGACACACCTTCCTGGGGCGCCGCTGGTGGCGTACCGGAGTCAACACCGAGGCGAAGCTGCTGCTGCTGACCCGGGCCTTCGAGGAGCTGGGCGCGCAGCGGGTGGTCTGGCACACCGACATCCGCAACGAGCGTTCGCAGCGGGCCATCGAGCGGCTCGGCGCCCGGCGTGAAGCGGTGCTCCGCCGCCACCGGCAGCGTCCGGACGGCTCGTGGCGGGACACCGTGCAGTACGCCATGATCGCCGACGAGTGGCCGGAAGCACAGCTTCAGCTGCGGAAATCGCTTCGTTCGGCGGTCCCGGCCGGGCGATGATTCCGAGCGTGCTGGGGATCACCGACATCTGGACGTACCTGCTGGGCACCGTGGCCATCATCCTGCTGCCCGGACCCAACTCGCTCTTCGTGCTCAGCACGGCCGCCAAGACCGGGGTACGGACGGGTTACCGCGCCGCCGCCGGGGTGTTCGTCGGCGACGCCGTGCTGATGGCGCTCTCCGCCGCCGGGGTGGCGTCGCTGCTCACGGCGCACCCACCGATCTTCATGGTGATCAAGTACGCCGGTGCGGCGTACCTCGGTTATCTCGGACTGAGCATGCTGCGAGGGGCCTGGCGCCGCTGGCGTACCCGCAACGACCCGGCGGCGCCAGGCGCCTCGCAGCATGCT
>NZ_JADPUN010000074.1 GCF_015690345.1 Plantactinospora alkalitolerans
GCTGGGTGCAGACCGGACAGGGCGCTCCGGGCGCACCTGCACGCCGGAGCGCCCTGTCCGGTCTGCACCCAGCCGGTCGCCGCGGTGCCGCCGATGCCGGAGGGTTCCCCGCTCCCCCCCGCCGAGGCGGCCGGCAAGACCGCCCGGACCGCCGCCGACGCCGCCACCCGACTGCTCACCGAGCGGGAGCGGGCCGCCCGGGAACTGGAACGCACCCTCGACCAGGCCCGGGTCCGGCACGAACACCTCCCCGCCCGGCTGGCAGAGCTCGACCTCCGGCTGGCCGACTCTCCCGGTCCGGACGCGCTGCGCCAGGAACTCGCGCTGCTCACCCGGCTCGGCCGCGACCTGGAGAGCGCCGGTACGGCGGTCCGGTCCGCCCGGGAGGCTGCCCGGCGGGCCCGAGCCGGGGCCGAGGCGGCGCAGGAGCGGCTCCGAGGCGCCTGGCGTGCCTTCGACACCATCCGGGACAAGGTGGCCCGGCTCGGCCCACCGGCCGCCGACCGCGACGACGTCTCCGCCGCCTGGGCCGGACTCTCCGACTGGGCGACCCGGGCGGCCGACGAACGGCGTCGCGACCGGGTCGACGTGTCCTCGGCGGTGACCGGAGCGCACGAAGCCGTCGCGGCGGCCGTGACCCGGATCGCCGGGCTGTTCGACGCCGTCGGGCTCGAGGGGCCGGCCGGCGACGACGACCCGGTCCGGCTGGCGGCGGTCGAGGTGGAGCGGGCCGAGGCCGCGCACCGCCGGCTGGTCGAGCGCCGCGAACAGGCCCGGGAGCTGACCGGGCAGCGGACCGGGCACGAACGCGAGGGCCGGGTCGCAAGGGCGCTGGCCGGACACCTGCGGGCCAACAACTTCGAGCGGTGGCTGCTGGCGGAGGCGCTCGACCTGCTCGTCGACGGCGCCTCCGGGATCCTCCGCGAACTCACCGGCGGCCAGTACGACCTCGGGCACGACAAGGGCGAGTTCTTCGTGGTCGACCACTACGACGCCGGGCTGCGCCGGGGAGTGCGGACCCTCTCCGGCGGAGAGACCTTCCAGGCCTCGCTGGCGCTGGCACTCGCCCTGTCCGAGCAGCTCGCCGGGTTGTCCACCACCACCGCGAGCCTGGAGTCGATCGTCCTCGACGAGGGCTTCGGCACCCTGGACGCCGCGACCCTGGACACCGTCGCCGCCACCCTGGAGAACCTGGCCGCCCGGGGTGACCGGATGGTCGGGGTGGTGACCCACGTACCGGCGCTCGCCGAACGGATACCGGTCCGGTTCGAGGTGCGCAAGGACGCCCGCAGTTCCCGGGTCGAACGGACCGGCCGGTGAGCGCCCGGCTCTTCGTCGATGCCTGGGATCCGGCGTACGGGGCCTCGTTCGAGGCGGCCGGCGGCCCCGCCGCGCCGAGCAGCGCCCAGGTGCAGACCGACGTCGAACTGCCGCCGGACGAGTGGCGGCCGCTCACCGCCCCGGACGGGATCGAGCCGCCCGACGTCGTGCTGCTGGTCGACGGGGTGCGCCGGATCGACGCCAGCGTCTGGACCGAGGAGCCGGACGGCGGGTCCTTTCCCGGCGTCGCCGCGTCGTACGCCGCCGGCGTGGTCCGGTGCGACCTGCGCCGGGGTGCGGCGGAACTGGCCGGTGCGGAGGTCGAACGGGGTCTGTTCACCGCCAGCCCGTCCGCCGGGGACGTCGTCGCCGGGCAGATCCGGTACACGGTGCACCGGGTCGGCGGCACCGGCGAGATGAGCAAACTGCCCGCCGCCGTGCAGGGGCCGCTGACCGCGTTGGAGGTGAAGGTCTCCGGCGCGGTCCGGGACGACGGCGACCTGCTGGTGGTGGACGGACCGCTGCGGAACCGGCGTCAGCTCCCCCGGACGCTCGGCTACATCAAGACGCAGCACAGCCAGTATCTGGACGCCCGGCACACCGCGCTGGTCACCGGGCTACGCCCCGGCGAACGCTCCCCGGTGTTCCGGCTCGGCACGGCCTGGGGCGGCTACTCCTGGTATCTCCGGCTGCCCGGAGGTGGCCGGGGGCCCTGGGCCGGAATCGTCCGGGTCGAGTGCTCGGTCGAGC
Organism: Plantactinospora alkalitolerans; assembly: GCF_015690345.1. Lineage (GTDB taxonomy): Bacteria > Actinomycetota > Actinomycetes > Mycobacteriales > Micromonosporaceae > Plantactinospora > Plantactinospora alkalitolerans. Next base: position 2,071 of record NZ_JADPUN010000074.1, read on the forward strand.
TGGCGGAGCAGCAGGCGATCGCCCTCGCCCACCTGTCCCTGGTGACCCTGCCCCGGTTCGCCTCCACGCCGTACAAGGACCCCAGAGCACCGCAGAACCTGATTCCGATCGCCGGGCTGGAGCGCCGGCTGCGCGCCCGACTCGGCGACGGCCGGTTACTGCACCGCGCCCTGACCTTCGCCAGCAACGCCACATAGCGGGAGCGGGCCGCCGTTCTTCCCGGCCTCGGGGTGGGCGCAGGGGCTCCTTCGACGACCGGATGCGGAAAGCGGCGGCCCGTCCCGGATACTTGTCGGGTGGGCCGAAAACGACGTACCGACCTGATCGCGGCCAAGGTCGACACCGGCCTGGCGGAGGTGAGCCCGGACCCGGACCGGCCCCGCTCGTACACCCTGCTGGTCGACGGGGCACCGCAGTCGCACGTCGACCTGGCCGACCCGACCCACCTGGAGTTCGAGTACGTCCGCCGGTTCGCCATCGTCGTCGACCTCGTCGCGCCGGCCGGAGCACCGCTGCGGGTGCTGCACCTCGGCGGCGGGGCGCTGACCCTGCCCCGGTACGTCTGTGCGACCCGACCCGGTTCGACCCAGCGGGTGGTCGAGATCGACGCGGCCCTGGTGGAGCTGGTCCGCCGCGAACTGCCCTGGCCGGCGGACCCACGGCTGCGGGTCCGGGTGGGCGACGCCCGGGCGGTGCTCGGATCGTGCCCCGACGCCGGGTACGACCTGATCGTCGCCGACGTGTTCGCCGGCGCCCGGACACCCGCGCACCTGACCTCGGTGGAGTTCGCCGCCGAGGCGGCCCGGGTGCTGCGGCCGGGCGGCACCTACCTGGTGAACGTCGCCGACGGGCCGCCGCTGCGGCATGCCCGGGCCCAGGTCGCCACCGTCCGCAGCGTGCTGCCGGAGTCCTGCCTGATCGCCGATTCGGCGGTGCTGCGCGGCCGGCGGTACGGCAACCTGGTGCTGGTCGCCGGCCGGACCGAACTGCCGGTGGCCGACCTGATCCGCCGTACCGCCGGTGACTGGTTCCCCGGCCGGGTGCTGTACGGCGCCGACCTGGACCGCTTCGCCGGTGGCGCGCGGGTGGTCGGCGACGCCGCCGCCCGGCCGTCGGCCCCGCCCCCGCCGGGGACCTTCGGAGTCGCGATTTAGCCCATCCGGTCGCCTCGGCGCAACCGGCCGATCCGACCGATCGGGCCGGCCGACCCGGTGCCCCGGCAACTTCCCCGACCCGCGTTGATCCGGCCCGGTACGGAATCCGTACCTCTGGCTGGCGGCTCAACTCGGCCCGGATCGCCGGTGGCCCGGGTGCGACGCGTTCGACGCGGAGGTATGGGTGCGATGCAGGCGGTAGCCGGCGGTTGGTACGGCGGCCAGGTCATGCCGGGGCGAATGTGCGCCACGTCGCAACGGCGGTCAAATCGGTACCGGAAAAGTCTCGACGGGCGCCCTGCGGACCGCAATGATGGGCCGGTGACGCCGCGATCGGCTGCCGGCCGCCACCATGCCGAACCCGCCGAGACGAGGGCCGAGACGAGGCATTCAGACGAGCTCGTTCAACTGCTCTACCAGGAACACGCCAAGCCCCTGCTGATGTTCGTGTTGCGGCTGACCGGCGGTGACCGCCAGCGGGCCGAGGACGTCGTGCAGGAGACGCTGCTGCGCGCCTGGCGCAACGCACACCGGCTGGGCACCCAGGGGCAGTCGTCGCTGCGTCCCTGGCTGGTCACGGTCGCCCGGCGGATCGTCATCGACGACCACCGCAGCGAGCAGGCGCGGCCGGCCGAGACGTACGACCGCGACCTGGAAGGGTTCTCCGAGTCCGACGACACCGAACGGGTGCTCCGGATGATGACGATCACCGACGCGCTGCGGACGCTGAGTCAGCCGCACCGCGAAGTCCTGGTGGCGACGTACTTCCAGGGGCGTACGGTGCCGGAGGCCGCCGAGGAGCTGGGGCTGCCACTCGGCACCGCGAAGTCCCGGGTCTACTACGCCCTCCGGGCGCTGCGCACGGCCCTGCGGGAGCGGGGGGTGACGGAATGACCGGGGAGAGCCACCGGGAGGTCGCCTCGTACGCACTCGGCGTCCTCGACGAGCGGGACGCCGAACGGTTCGAGGAGCATCTGGCGACCTGCACCCAGTGCATCGAGGAACTCGAGTCGTTCCTGCCGGTGGTGGACCTGCTCGGCGAGGTCGACGGCCGGGACCTTCTGATGGTCGAGCGCGCCGACCCGGCCGACGCACTCTTCGACCGGGTCGTGGCGGCGGTGGGCGCGGAGCGGCGACGGGACCGGAGCAGACGCCTCTACAGCCTCGCGGCCAGCGCCGTACTCCTGGTGATGTTGACCGGTCTGGCGTTGTTCGTCGGAACCCGGGTGGCCGGGCCGCAGGGAACCACGGCACAGCCGCCGGTCACCCCGGGTCCGTCGGCCACCGGCTCCGCCGTGCCGGGTATCGGTGGCCCGGACCTGCCGAAGGGCGAGCGGTTCAGTGTCACCGACCGGAGCAGCGGGGTGCAGGCCGACCTGATCCTCGCGTCGACGCCGTTCGGCACTCAACTCTCCTTCGCGCTGAGCAAACTGACCGGGCCCCGAATCTGCCGGCTCGTGCTGCTCCGCGACGACGGTCCGCCCGAGGTCGTCTCCAGTTGGAAGGTGCCGCCCGCCGGATACGGCACGGCGGCCCAGCCCAGGCCGCTGACCCTGCAGGCGTCCACCGCCACTTCGCTGGCCCAGATCGACCGGATACAGGTACAGGTGATCGACGATGACGGCAAGGTGACCAGCGATCTGGTGACCGTTCCGCTCTGATCGGTTCGCGACGTTGTGCGGGCGGCCGGACGCCGTCGGAAACACGGAATGTTCCCGGGCGACCACGGCCCGAACAATTGCGCGGCCAAATCGACCCGGCGTCACTCGCCGACCCCGGTACGGAAGCGGGAAAGAGACGCCGCTTCCGTTTCACACGCACCCCGCACCGGTCGGGTTCAACGATTGTCTGTGAAATTGTCCACTACCAATTGCCCCATCCGAGCGACGGCTCGGCCCGTACTTCCCGGCGACCTGTCCAGCGAAGGAGGGCACGTGGCACTGATGAAGCGGGCCGGCGTCGTCGTCGCCGGTGGAGCACTGGCGGCGCTGGCAGCCTGCGCGCCGACGCCGGCGAACCCGAACAACGCCACCGACGTCAAGCCGGTGGCCAACGCCGGGACCGAGTCCACTCCGGAGCCGAGCGCATCGCCCACCCCCGAACCGGTCGAGGTCGCGGACGTCAACCTCACCGACGGGTTGGTCGGCAGGAAGGTGGCCCGGATGGGCCAGGTCGTGACCGACGACAAGGGCTTCGTCCTCTACCGGTTCGACAAGGACTCGGCGAAGCCGCCGAAGAGCACCTGCGTCGGCGACTGCGCCCGGGTCTGGCCACCGGTGCTCACGGACGGAAAGCCGGATCTCAAAGGCATTGCCGACGACAAGGTCGGCACGGTCGCCCGGCCGGACGGCACCAGGCAGGTCACCATCGGGAACTGGCCGGTCTACCGCTACATCGGCGACAAGAAGCCCGGACAGTGGCGCGGCCAGGGCGTCGCCGGCACCTGGTTCGTGGTGACGCCGACCGGCACGAAGAACCTCAGCTGCCTGCCGACCGGAACCCCCAAGGCGGTCGCCCCGCCACCGGTCGAGGACGTACAGGGCGGCGGCGCGGGGGCTCCGAACTACTGACCCGGCCGCCGTGGCCCCACAGACCCGGCGGCCGGCCGTTGCCAGGGTAGGCGCGGTCGGTCGCCGCCGTGATCCGGAACGCGGCGCGCGGCAACGGTCGCCTTCCGGCTGCGGCGCCGGCCCTGCCCAGGGGCCGGCGCCGCGGTGTGTCCGCCACCGATCCGACCGAAAACTCCACCAACTTGCCCACCGCAGTCGTTGAACCGCAGGGATCGTCCGAACGGCTGATGCGAACCGTTCACCACCCGAAACATAAATTCCTTTTAAGCGGACCTCAAGAGATTCCTATCTTCTCTACCACGGTTTGACTCTCAGGCAACGCATTCCGTACGGTTTTTCGCAGTGTTACCGGTTGATTATTCGGAAAGGCAGGAAGATGGTGACGATAGACGTGCCGCCACCCGGCGGCCAGGATCGTCACCCGATCCGTCGCTACCCCTGGTCAGCGCCACATACGGCGACCCCCGCCGGGTCCACGGCGCGCCGATCGCCGGCACCGACATCCGGGTCCACCACATCGGCCCGTCCAGCACCCGCCCAGGCTGACGACCTCCTGGTCGTCGGCACCCCCAGCCTGGTCCGCTGATCCGACCTCGCTGACCGAACCCTCTCCAGAAAGAGGTGGCACCACGTGAACACCCCCGTCCGCTCCTCACGGCGCTCGAACCGCCCGCCACGGAACAAGCGCCTGATTGCCGTGCTTGCCACGCTCGGCGTGTTCGGCGCGATCGTCGCCGTGACGCAGGTCTCCAACGCCGGCACCTGGGGCGGCCGCACGAAGGCACGGGCCTGCCCGACCACGGCCGCGCCCGCCACCACCGCGCCCGGGGCCAGCCCCTCGGCCGGCGCGGGTGCGACCCCGGCCCCCACCGGGACGGCCACCGGCCCGGGCACCGCCAGCAAGCCGGAAACCCGGTCGTACCACGACCACGGCGCGGTCCAGCACCCCGGTGACGGGCAGCAGCCGGGCACGCTGGCCCAGCGTGGGCGCGGCAACCAGAACGGCAGCGGCAACTGCACGCCGAGCACCGGCCCGTCGACGAGCACCGCGCCCGGCAACCCGACCGCCCTCGAACCGCTGGGCGCCGACTGCTCGGGCAGCGACCTGCAGGCGCACGACGGCTTCCAGAACGGCGAGCGTTGCGTCGGAACCGAGTTCGGCGAGGTCGGCGCGCCGGAGGACAACCCCAGCCTGCTGATCACCCAGGCGCCGACCTCGGTCCGGGTCAACCAGCAGTTCACGCTCCGGGTCAGCACCCGCAACCTGGTCCGGGACCGCTTCCTGGGTGCCGCCGCCGGTGGCTACTACAAGGAGAGCTCGTTCCTCAACGAGGACGGCCTGGTCCGCGGCCACTTCCACTCGTCCTGCCGGATGCTGACCAGCAACCGCAACGCGCCCGACCCGGCGCCGGTCCCGGCGTTCTTCGTCGCCACCGAGGACGGCAAGGGCGGCGCGACGCCGGACACCGTCACGGTGACCGTCCCCGGTCTCGCCCAGCGGGGCCAGGCGCAGTGCTCGGTCTGGGCGGGCGACGGTTCGCACCGGATCCCGATGATGGCCCGCGCCAACCAGGTGCCGGCGTTCGACGTAGTCCGGATCACCGTCCGGTGATCCCCGGCCGGCTGGTCAGCCGGCCGATGGCCTGAGCGGTCGACGCTCCCGCCAATCCCGCACGAACCGGTGGTGACACGGTCCCCAACCCACCACCGCCAGGTGAATCCGACGACGTAGATCCGAAGGGAGGGACGGCACCAGGGCCAGGTCGGGAAACACCTGCACCGCTACAGGCCGGACGGCACCGGAACGCGCACGGGCGTTCCGGTGCCGTCCCGTCTGCGCCCGATCTCGACCGCCGACCAGCTCGGCGCCCGGAAGCCGGCGACCCGCTGGAAGCCGGCGACCAAACGCGAAGCCGGTCAACAAACGGTCCGACCGGGGGGTGATCGCGGTCAGCCTCGTGCGAGGGCCTCGCGGACCGACGGCCAGGAGCGGAGCACGTCGCCGACGTCGGGGGCGGCCGCCTGGACCGCCGCCGCGTGCGCGCGGGCCAGGCTTTCGTCGAGGCGCACCGGCGCACCTGTGTCGGCGGACTCGACCGCGCACAGGACCATCGCCAGGCTCATCACATTGCGGTGTACGTCGGTCGCCGGCCGCCGCCCGGCTCGCAGCGCGTCGACGAACGCCGCGAGCGAGCCGCTGATGCTCGCCAGCAGCGTGTTCGGGGCGCCGGAGCCCGACGCCGGGTCGTGGTCGCCGTCCCAGAGGACCGTGCCCCGCTCCGCCACCGCACGCCAGCTTCCGTTCCACGAGGTGTCGCGGCCGGTGGCGCACCACGAGGCCAGGTACGAGTACCGGGCGCCCGACGCGAAGCGGAACAGCGCGTTGACCGACGCGTCGCCGGCGTACCAGCTCCACGCCGGGTTGTACGCGTCGCAGTAGACCGAGACCGGCTCGTCGTCGAGCAGGTAGCGGGCCGTGTCGAAGGCGTGGATGGCCATGTCCAGCAGCAGCGGGTGCGCCATCGTCTCGCGGAACCCGCCGAACCGTGGGCCGCGGTAGAACTCCGTGGTCAGTGAACCGACCGGGCCCAGCGAACCGAGCGAGGACTTGAACGCCGTCAGATGAGGCTCGAACCGCCGCGACTGGCTGACCGCGAACGGCGCGCCGGTCAGCGACGAGAGCGCGGCCAGCGTCAACGCCTGCGGCAGCGTCTCCGCCAGTGGCTTCTCGCCCAGCACCGGCAGACCCAGCCGCAACGCCGACGCGGTGACCGCGAAGTGGGCGGCCGGCACGGTGGCGTCGACGACGAAGTCCGCATCGGCCGCGACCTCGTCGAGGGTGGTCGCCGACGGGGCACCACGCGCCGCGCGGGCGGCGGCCGAGGCGTCGAGGTCGACCACGGCGGCCAGTTCCACGTCCGGGCTCGCGTCGATCGCACGCAGCCACTCCGTGCCCATCGCGCCGGCGCCGACGACCACCGTCCGCAACGACCCGGCCCGGAACGGGCTCATGGCTTCGCGAACCAGTCGGTGGGCGCGTAGGAGATCGGTGTCGGCTCCCGCGTGGCGGACGGCGCCGCCCAGACCGCGGCGTTGGCGATCACCCGGCGTACGTCGGGGTGGTGGTATACCGGATAGTCCTGGTCACCGGGGCTGAAGTAGAAGATCCGGCCCCGACCACGGCGCCAGGCGCAGCCGCTGCGGAACACCTCGCCGCCGGTGAACGAGCTGACGAAGACGAGCTCGTCGGGCGCGGGAATGTCGAAGAACTCGCCGTACATCTCCTGGTTGGTTATCTCGATCGGGCTCGGCACACCGGCCGCGACCGGATGTGCCGGATCCACCGTCCAGACCAGCTCCCGGTCGTCGCCGTTGCGCCAGCGCAGGGCGCAGCTCGTACCCATCAGCCGTTTGAAGATCTTGGAGTAGTGCCCGGAGTGCAGCACGATCAGACCCATCCCGGCGAGCACGGCGCGCTGCACCCGGTCGACCAGGTCGTCGCTCACCTCGTCGTGCGCTATGTGCCCCCACCAGGTCAGCACGTCGGTGTCGGCCAGCAGCGAGTCCGGCAGGCCCTGCTCCGGATCATCCAACGTGGTGCAGCGCACCGTGACCGCCGGGCCGGCATGCTCCGCGATGCCCGCCGCGATCGTCGCGTGCATCCCGTCCGGATAGTGCGCCAGCACATTCGCATCGCGTTTCTCGTGCCGGCCCTCGCCCCACACCGTCACCCGGATCGGTTCGTCAGCCATCGGCGCTCGCTTCGTCGTCGGGACAGGGTCCTCCGGCATTCTCTGCGAGCGGCGCCGGCCACGCCACCGATGGTCGGTGGGACGTTCGCCGAGACCTGCTCGGCGCGGGCGGGCGGCCGGCGTCCGCTGAGCCTGCGGGCGCCACGGCAGGGCACGGTGCCGCCCGCCGCACTCGGTGCGGCAGCCGACGCCGTCGCCGTGGTGGGCGGCAGCGCAGCCCGGACGGTCAGCTGGCGCCGAGGGCGTGGCAGAGTGTCCGGATGACCGGAACCGGGCCGACGGCGAGTCGGGTGCTGCGCCCACCGGCGGGCTACCACCTCGCCGGCTCGGTCCAGTCGCTGGCAATGGGGGCACACGACCCCTGCGCCCGATTCGTCGACGGAACCTTCTGGTGGGCCACCCGCACACCTGCCGGACCCGGGACCCTCGCACTGCGCCGACGCGCCGACGAACTGGTCGCCGACGGCTACGGACCGGGCGCGGACTGGGTACTGGACCGGGCCGACGCCGTGGCCGGGCTCCGGGACGACCTGACCGGCTTCGACGGGCTCGCCGCCGGCCATCCGGTGGTGGACCGGTTGGCGCGCGCCCACCGAGGACTGCGGCTGCCGGCCACCGGGCAGATCTTCCCCCGACTGCTTCGGGCGATCCTCGAACAGAAGGTCACCGGCAAGGAGGCGTTCCGGGCGTACGCGGCGACGGTGCGGCACTTCGGCGAGCCCGCTCCCGGCCCGGTACGAGGGCTCTGGGCACCGCCGGAACCGGCGGTGATCGCCGCCGCGCCGTACTGGGTGTTCCATCCGTTCGGGGTGGAGCAGCGGCGCGCCGACACGCTGCGCCGGGCGGCGGCCCTCGCGGAGCGGCTGGAACGCTGCGTCGATCCGGCCGAGGCGACCCGCCGGCTCACCGCGATCGTCGGGATCGGCCCCTGGACGGCGGCCGAGGTGGTACGGATCGCCTTCGGTGACCCCGACGCGGTGAGCGTCGGCGACTACCACATTCCGAACACGGTCGCCTGGGCGCTGGCCGGTGAGGTCCGGGGCGACGACGCGCGGATGCTGGCCCTGCTGGAGCCCTTCCGGGGCCACCGGGGCCGGGTCTGCGGCCTGCTCGCGGCCGACGGTCTGCACGCGCCCCGGTTCGGCCCCCGGATGCCGATCCGCTCCTTCGCCCGCTGGTAAGGAAGGGCCCCTTCTTATCGTTTTCTGTAGAAGAAGGGCCCCTTCCTAACATCTGGGCTGTGCGGGTGCGGATGCCGGGCCGAAAATGGGTGTGGTTGCCTGACGAGGGTGTCGACTTCGCGCTCCACTTCCTCCGCCGGTTCCCCGATCGCCCCCGGTTCCTCCGTCGCCCCCGGTTCCCCGATCGCCGCCGGTTCCCCGATCGCCGCCGGTTCCCCGATCGCCGCCGGTTCCTCCGTCATCGTCGCGCCGGCCGGGGGCGCTGATGCCGGCGAGATCCTGACCGTTCAGCGGGCGGCGTACGTCAGTGAGGCGCAGCGCTACCGACAGCCGATGCTGCCACCGCTAACCGAGACGCTCGACGAACTGCGCGCCGTACTGGCCGATGGTGGCATCGTGCTGGCGGCGCGGCTCGGTACCCGGCTCGTCGGCGCGGTCCGGGCCAGGATCGAGGACGGCACCGGTCACATCGGCCGGCTCGCCGTCGCACCCGATCTGCACGGCCGGGGCATCGGCAGCAGCCTGCTACGGGCCGCCGAGGACGCCTGCCCGGCCCCGGTACGCCGGTTCGAGTTGTTCACCGGTGCCGACAGCGAGGACAACGTGCGGCTCTACCGCCGTCACGGGTACGTCGTGTTCGCGCACCGTTCGATCGACACCGGCCCGGGACTGGTGTACCTGGAGAAGCACCGGTAGGGGGTCCTGCCGCCCCCGGCCCGGCCACCTCAGCCGGACACGGTGAGCAGCGCGTCGGCGACGGTCGTCCGGGTGTCAGGACGGAACGGCCGCTCAGGTAGGTGGACACCAAGTAGGTGGACACCAGCGCCGTGGGGTGAACATCGAGGACGGCGTTCCCGGCGACGTCCCGGCGCTGCGCGATGTCGCCGGGCAGTCGGCCCGGCTGGCCGCCGCGCGGTCCGGCGCCGGCCATCGGGCCGACGGGGCGGCGGTTGCGGAGCGGAGTGGCTGGGGGACGATAGCGACATGTCGAACACGAAAGACGGCAGTTACGTCAACCCAGGCGGGGAGTTCACCCGCGACCAGCGCTACATCGCGACGCGGATCACCGCCAACGGGCAGGACGGCTACCCGGTGGAACCCGGCCGGTACCGGCTGGTGGTGAGTCGGGCGTGCCCGTGGGCGAACCGGGTCATCATCGTCCGCCGGCTGCTGGGGCTGGAGGACGTACTGTCGATGGGGGTCGCCGGGCCGACCCACGATGCCCGGAGCTGGACGTTCGACCTCGACCCCGGCGGTCGCGACCCGGTGCTCGGCATCGAGCGCCTCCAGGAGGCGTTCTTCGCCCGGTTCCCCGGGTACGAGCGGGGAATCACCGTTCCGGCGATGGTGGACGTACCGACCGGGCAGGTGGTGACCAACGACTACGCCCAGATCACCCTGGACCTGTCGACGCAGTGGCGGGAGCACCACCGGTCCGATGCCCCCGACCTCTATCCCGAGGCGCTGCGGGGCGAGATCGACGAGGTCAACGCCGTGGTCTTCGCCGACGTGAACAACGGGGTCTACCGGTGTGGTTTCGCCGGCAGCCAGGAGGCGTACGCGAGGGCGTACCGGCGGCTCTTCGACCGGCTCGACTGGCTGTCGGCCCGGCTGGCGGGCCAGCGCTACCTGGTCGGCGACACCATCACCGAGGCCGACGTCCGGCTCTTCACCACGCTGGTCCGGTTCGATCCGGTCTACCACGGCCACTTCAAGTGCAACCGGCAGAAGCTCACCGAGCAGCCGGTGCTGTGGGCGTACGCCCGGGACCTGTTCCAGACGCCGGGCTTCGGCGACACCATCGACTTCGACCACATCAAGCGGCACTACTACGAGGTGCACCGGGACATCAACCCGACCGGCATCGTGCCGGATGGCCCGGACCTGACGAACTGGCTGGATCCGCACGGCCGGGAGGCGCTCGGTGGGCGTCCGTTCGGTGCGGGCAGCCCGCCGGCACCGCCCCGGGCCGACGAGACCGTCCCGGCCGGACACACCCCGCTGGGGGCCTGACCGCCGATCTGCCCGGTGCCGGCCGTGGGCTTCGCGACCGGCACCGGCTGCGTGCTGCGCGGACCACCGGCACGACCAAACCGACCGCGCCGATATAAGCGAAATGAGAGGATTATTGGTGGTTGGACGCCGGCGGCGCTGGAACGCCGGCATGCTGCGCGACGGGCGAGGGCGGGGGCGGCATGGCGAGCAAGGCGGCGGTGCTGCACCTGGTCGGCCTCGGCCGGAGCTACCAGGAGATCGGCGCGGCGCTGGGCATCCCACCCGGTCAGGCGTACCTGGTCGGCACCGGGATTCCAGCCGACGGTGGCGGCACGGTCAGCAGGGCGCAGCGGACGCGTCCAGGGATGCTGCCGTCCCGAACCCAGTGCCTGGTCAACCCGCGCGAGGCGCCCCCGCCGCCGGCCGGGCCGGTACACGAATGGATGCGCACCCGGGCCCGCCGTGACCAATTGACCCGGCCGGGCCGGTAGCCGGACCGGCGCCGCCCGCCAGGCATCGAGGACAGGAGCCCGCCGTGCGCCAACTTCCGATCGGTTCGTGGCCGGTGTGGCGCCAGCTCACCGGGGCGGACCGCACCGGCCGGGCGGCCTCGGTGAAATCGCGGCGGAGCGATGCCCTCTCGGCGCGCACTGCCAGCGCGGACCGGGTGGTCAAGTCGATCTGCCCCTACTGTGCCGTGGGCTGCGCCCAGAACGTGTACGTCCGCGACGAGCGGGTGGTGCAGATCGAGGGGGATCCCGACTCGCCGATCAGCCGGGGCAGACTCTGCCCGAAGGGTGCCGCCTCGCTGCAACTGACCACCGACTCGGGCCGGCTGGACAAGGTCCGCTACCGACCGCCGTACGGCACGCAGTGGCAGGACCTCGACCTGGCCACCGCGATGGAGATGATCGCCGACCGGGTGATCCGGACCCGTCGGGAGACCTGGCAGTGGGAGGAGGAGGACGGCGGCCTGCTGGCCCGGACGATGGGGATCGCCAGCCTGGGCGGCGCCACCCTGGACAACGAGGAGAACTACCTGATCAAGAAGCTGTTCACCGCGCTCGGGGTGGTCCAGGTGGAAAACCAGGCCCGGGTCTGCCACAGCTCCACGGTGATCGGCCTCGGTACGTCGTTCGGGCGCGGCGGCGCGACCACCTTCATGCAGGACATGCAGCACGCCGACTGCATCATCATCGAGGGCTCCAACTTCGCCGAGGCGCACCCGGTGGGCTTCCAGTGGGTGCTGGCGGCCAAGGCCCGGGGCGCCACGGTGATCCACGTCGATCCCCGGTTCACCCGGACCAGTGCCCTCGCCGACCTGTTCGTGCCGATCCGGGCCGGCACCGACGTCGCCTTCCTCGGCGGGATCATCAACCACGTACTGACCGAGGGGAAGGACTTCCGGGAGTACGTGCTGGCGTACACGAACGCTGCCACGATCATCGACGAACGGTTCCAGGACACCGAGGACCTGGACGGTCTCTTCTCCGGATTCGACCCGCAGAGCCACCAGTACGCCGAGGAGACCTGGCAGTACGAGGGTGTCCAGTTGGTCTCGGCCAGCGGCGAACGCGACAACCAGTACATGGCCCGGCAGGCGGCCCAGATCGACCGGCCCGGCTCCCCCGGTCGCGATGCCGGCGAGCACGGATCCGGCGAGGGCGAGAAACACGGCTCGGGTACCGCCGCCCTGGACGGCCAGGCCCGGCGTGACCCGACGCTGCAGGACCCCCGCTGTGTCTACCAGATCCTCAGGCGGCACTTCTCCCGCTACACGCCGGAGATGGTCGAGCGGATCTGCGGCATCCCGCCCGAGGTCTTCGCCGAGGTCTGCCGGCACCTGGTCGACAACTCCGGACCGGAGCGCACCAGCGAGTTCGTCTACGCGGTCGGCTGGACCCAGCACACCGACGGATCGCAGTTCATCCGGTCGGCCAGCATCCTGCAACTGCTGCTGGGCAACATCGGCCGACCCGGCGGCGGCATCCAGGCGCTGCGCGGACACGCCAGCATCCAGGGCTCGACCGACATTCCGACCCTGTTCAACCTGCTGCCCGGCTACATCCCGATGCCGCACGCGCACAAGGCGCAGACCCTCGACGACTTCATCCTCGCCGACGCCGCCCGGAAGGGGTTCTGGGCGAACATGCGGGCCTACCTGGTGAGCCTGCTCAAGGCCTGGTGGGGGCCCGCCGCCCGGGCCGACAACGACTTCTGCTTCAACTACCTGCCCCGGATCACCGGCAGCCACTCCCACTACGACACCACGCTGGAACAGCTCGGCGGCACCTGCAAGGGCTACTTCCTGCTCGGGCAGAACCCGGCGGTCGGCTCGGCGAACTCCCGGATGCAGCGGTTCGGGATGGCCAACCTGGACTGGCTGGTCGTCCGGGACCTGAACATGATCGAGAGTGCCACCTGGTGGAAGGACGGCCCCGAGATCGAATCGGGCGAGCTGGTCACCGAACGGATCGGTACGGAGGTCTTCGTCCTGCCGGCCGCCGCGCACACCGAGAAGGCCGGCAGCTTCACCAACACCAACCGGCTGCTGCAATGGCACCACCAGGCCGTGGAGCCGACCGACGACCGGCGCAGCGATCTGTGGTTCATGTACCACCTGGGCCGGATCATCCGGCAGAAACTGGCCGGCTCGACCGACCCGATGGACCGGCCGATCCTCGACCTGACCTGGGACTACCCGACAACCGGCAGTATCGCCGAGCCGGTCGCCGAGGCGGTGCTCGCCGAGATCAACGGCTGGAACTCCGACGGCCGGCCGCTGTCGACGTACACCGAACTGGCCGACGACGGGTCGACGGTCTGCGGATGCTGGATCTACTGCGGGGTCTACTCCGACGGGGTCAACCAGGCCGCCCGCCGCAAGCCGGCGGAGGAGCAGAGCTGGGTCTCTCCCGAGTGGGCCTGGGCCTGGCCGGCGAACCGCCGGATGCTCTACAACCGGGCCTCCGCCCGGCCGGACGGCAGGCCATGGAGCGAACGCAAGAAGTTCGTCTGGTGGGACGAGGAAGTCGGCCGGTGGACCGGGTACGACGTACCCGACTTCGAGCCGACGAAGCGACCGGACTACGAGCCGCCGGACGGTGCCCGGGGAGTCGCCGCACTGCGCGGCACCGACGCCTTCATCATGCAGGCCGACGGGCTCGGCTGGCTGTACACGCCCACCGGGGTCGCCGACGGGCCGCTGCCCACCCACTACGAGCCGCAGGACTCCCCGATGGACAACCTGCTCTACCGGCAGCAGCGCAATCCGGCCCGGCTGCTGCGGCCACACGAACACAACCGGTACCACCCGAACGGTTCTCAGCGCGGCGCGCAGATCTTTCCGTACGTGGTCACCACCTACCGGCTGACCGAGCACTTCACGGCCGGCGGGATGAGTCGGCACACCCCCTACCTGGCCGAACTGCAACCGGAGTTCTTCTGCGAGGTCTCCCCCGAACTGGCCGCCGAGCGGGGCCTCGTGCACGCCGACTGGGCCACCATCGTCACCGCCCGCAACGCGATCGAGGCCCGGGTCCTGGTGACCGAGCGGGTGGCACCGCTGCACGTCGACGGACGGATCATCCACCAGATCGGGCTGCCGTTCCACTGGGGACCGAACGGCCACAGCCGGGGCGACGCGGCCAACGAACTCACCTCGATCTCGCTGGATCCCAACTCGCACATCCAGGAGAGCAAGGCGCTGTCGGCGGACATCCGCCCGGGTCGGCGGCCGCGTGGTCCGGACCGGGTGGCGCTGGTCCGGGACTACCAGCGCCGTGCCGGGATCACCGAGCGCACCGGAACGGAGGCGTGACCGCGATGGCTCTCGATCTGCGCGAGGCGACCGGCGGGGAGCGGGATCCGGCCACCGCCGGTGGCTACGCCGAGCCCCCGGAACGGGTCGGCTTCTTCACCGACACCAGCGTCTGCATCGGCTGCAAGGCGTGTGAGGTGGCCTGCAAGGAATGGAACGCGGTTCCGGAGGACGGGCTGCTCTTCACCGGCATGTCGTACGACAACACCGGCAGTCTCGGTGCCGACAGTTGGCGGCACGTCGCCTTCATCGAACAGCCGCGCCGGCTGGGTCGTCAGGAGACTCATCTGGCCCCCACCGAGCTGCCGCCCGACCTGCTCCGGTCGGCCGGTGGACGGACCGCGGTCTCCCTCGGCCTGCCCGCCTCGGCGCCGCCCGACGGCCACGTCGCCGCCGCGGCTGACATGGACTTCCGCTGGTTGATGTCCTCCGACGTGTGCAAGCACTGCACCCACGCGGCCTGCCTGGACGTCTGCCCCACGGGCGCGTTGTTCCGCACCGAGTTCGGCACCGTGGTGGTGCAGGAGGACGTCTGCAACGGCTGCGGCTACTGCGTACCGGCATGCCCGTACGGGGTGATCGACAAGCGCCCGTCGAACGGGCTGGTCTCGAAGTGCACCCTCTGCTATGACCGGCTCTCGGTCGGCCAGGAGCCCGCCTGCGCCAAGAGCTGCCCCACCGACTCGATTCAGTTCGGTGAGCTCGCCGAGCTTCGCGAGCGGGCCGCCGGCCGGGTACGGGACCTGCACGACGCCGGCGTGACCAGCGCCCGGCTCTACGGCGCCGATCCGCAGGACGGGGTCGGCGGTGCCGGCGCGTTCTTCCTGCTGCTCGACGAGCCCGAGGTCTACGGCCTGCCGCCGGACCCGGTCGTCACCACCCGGGACCTGCCCGCGATGTGGCGCCGGGCCGGGCTGGCCGCCGTGGGTCTGCTGGTCGCCCTCGCCGCCGTCACGATCCCGGGAGCCCGGCGATGAGCGGGCGAACCGGCCGGCTCGGTAAGGAGCCGTCATGAGCCACACCGACGTCCGACTCGACACCTCGGTCGAGCTTCCGGTGGAGCGGGACGCCCTGATCGGCTCGGCCGGGCGGCCGGAGCGCCGGCAGCGCGGCGAGCGGCTGATGGTGTCGAAGGCCGAGTTCCGTTCGTACTACGGCCAGCCGGTGCTGAAGTCGCCGCCCTGGCAGGCCCCCGACATCGCCGGCTACCTGTTCCTCGGTGGGCTGGCCGGGGCCTCCTCGACGCTCGCCGCCGCGGCCGAACTCACCGGTCGGCCTCGGCTGGCCCGGGGGCTGAAGGCCGGTGCCGCCGTCGCGATCGCCGGGTCGCTCTACTCGCTGGTGCACGACCTGGGCCGTCCCGAACGTTTTCTCCACATGCTCCGGGTGGTCAAGGTGACCTCCCCGATGAGCATCGGTTCCTGGCTGCTCGCCGGGTACGGCCCGCTCGCGATGCTCGCCGCCGGCAGCGCGGTCACCGGGCGGCTGCCCCGGCTCGGCCGGCTCGGTACCCTCGGCGCCGGCGTCGCCGGTCCGGCCGTCGCCGCGTACACGGCGGCGTTGATCTCCGACACCGCCGTGCCGGTGTGGCACGAGGCGCACGCGGAGCTGCCGATCGTCTTCGTGGGCTCGGCCGCCGCCTCGGCCGGGGCGCTCGGGCTGCTCGTCGCGCCGGACCGGGAGGCCGGCCCGGCCCGGCGTGCCGCGCTGCTCGGTGCCGTCACCGAACTGGCGACGGCACACCGGATGGAACGGCGGCTCGGCATGGTGGGCGAGCCGCTGCGCCGGGGCCTCGGCGGTGCGCTGCTGCGGGCCAGCCACGTGCTGATGGCGGGCGGCGCCCTGGCGCTGTCCCTGCCCGTCCGGAACCGGGTGCTGACGAGGGCGGGCGCGGTGGCGATGATCGCCGGGTCCATCTGCCTCCGGTTCGGGATCTTCCATGCCGGGGTGGCATCGGCCCGGGACCCGAAGTACACCGTGACGCCGCAGCGGGAGCGGCTGGAAGCCCGTGCCGAAAGCCGGAGGCGCCGACCATGAGGGCCGTGGCGAGATACCTGCCGTTCGCCGGGATCGTGCTCGGCACCTGTGCGGCGGCCGTCCTCGCCGCACGGCGCGAGGTTCCGGACGGTCGCCGGTCCCGCCGCCGAGCGGGCCGGCGACGGGTGTGACGTTCCGCTGTACCCGGTCGGGATAGCACCGCACCGGTCAGCCGCGGGTGGGTGGATCTCCGGTTTCCGGGAGGTCGGTCCCGGCCATCGCGAACAGGACGGTCCGGACGGCCTGGTGGAGGTCCGCGCGGCTCTGCTCGCTGCCCGGTGGTGGTGCGGTGAGCGAGCCGGCGCCGACGAGGCGGTCGAAGAGCAGCCCGTCGACGCAGGCGACGAGGTGGTTGCCGCGCTGCTCCGGGTTCACCGCACCCGCCCGGGCGAGCAGCGCGCGGGCCTGGGTCCGGGACGCGGTCCCGTACGACAGGATGTCGCGCAGTTCGGGGTGGTGGGTGGCCTCGAGCAGGCAGGCGTACCTGGCCAGCGTCCGGGTGCGGCCGCTGGTCAGCCACTGGTCGAGGAGGCCGGCGATCCGACCGGCGAGCAGGTCGAGGTCCCGGGGCCCGAGTGGTTCCGTGGGCGGTCCGGTGGCTTCGACGTCGGCCCGGTCGACGTCGGCCCGGTCGACGTCGGCCCGGTCGACGTCGGCCCGGTCGAGGTCGGCGAGTCGGCGTACGACCGCCTCGATCAGCGCCTTCCGGGTCCGGAAGTACGCCGACGTGGAGCCGAGCGGCAGTTCGGCGCGGGCGTCGACCGCGCGGTGGGTCAGTCCCCGCATGCCCAACTCCGCCACGAGTTCGATCGCCGCGTCGGTGATGACGGCGAACCGGTTCCTCCGGACAGCCACCCGCGCTCCTTCACTCGGTTTTTCTACGGCTGTAGTATGTCTTTCTACAGATGTAGAAGGACGCGGCACAGCGGATTCGTGAGGTGGACGATGACGAACAACCGGACGGCCGTGGTCGTGGGCGCCGGCATCGGCGGGCTCTGCGCCGGACTGGCGCTGTCCCGACGGGGTTGGCAGGTCACCATCCTGGAGCGGGCACCGGCGTTCGGCGCGGTGGGCGCCGGGCTCACGCTGATGTCCAACGCCCTGGCCGGGCTCGACGCGCTCGGGGTGGGCGACCAGGTCCGGGCCGGCGGTCAGGTCGAGGCACCCGGCGGCAGCCGTACCGCCGACGGTCGCTGGCTGTTCCGGATCGAGGCCACCGAGCTGACCGACCAGCTCGGCACGGAGTCGCTGGGCATCCACCGGGCGACGTTGCACGCCATTCTCCGGGCCGCGCTGCCGGCCGGCACGACACTGGTCACCGGGGCGGAGGTGGTCGAGGTGGTCGCCGGACCGCCGGCCGAGGTCAGCTACCGGCACGACGGCACCCGGATCACGGTCGGCGCCGACCTGGTGGTGGGCGCGGACGGGATCCGCAGCACCGTACGGGCCCGGTTGTGGCCGGACGCTCCCCCACCGGTGTACGCCGGGTCGACCACCTGGCGCGGGGTCACCGACGGCCCCTGGGGCGGCGAGCTGTACGTCGCGATCAGCTGGGGGCCGGGCGCGGAGTTCGGCATGGTTCCGCTCGGCGACGGCCGGATCTACTGGTTCGGCGCGGTCAACGCCCCGGCCGGCGGTCGCGACCCGGACGAGCTGCGCGCCGTCCGGGACCGGTTCGGGTCGTGGCACGCGCCGATCCCGGACCTGCTGGCCGCCACCGGCGCCGACACGGTGCTCCGGAACGACATCTACCACCTCGGCACCCCGCTGCCGAACTACTCGCGCGGCGCGGTCGCGCTGCTCGGCGACGCCGCCCACGCGATGACACCCAATCTGGGTCAGGGCGCCGCACAGGCGATCGAGGACGCGGTGGTGCTCGGCGCGGCGGTGGGCGACGGTGCCGGTGCCGGTGCCGGTGCCGGCGACGTGACCGCCGCACTGATCCGCTACGACCGCCAGCGTCGTCCCCGCAGCCAGCACGTGGCCCGCGCCTCGTACCGGATCGGCCGGTTCGGACAGCAGCTCCGGAACCCACTGGCGGTCACGCTCCGTAACGCCTTGCTCCGACTCACCCCGCCCCGCACCGCGCTTCGCTCGATGGCCCGGTACGCCGACTGGCAACCGCCCCGGCCCGACGGAGTCTGAACTCCGGGTGGCACTCGAATCGATTCCGAAGGATCCCCGGATCCGACGCGAGATGAATCGGCCATTCACCTACATTCATCCACCACGTTGCCGCGATCAGTGCCCGAACGGCCCGAATAGCCGCATAATGCAACACAGCACCACTCGGCATCAGGCCCATAGTGGCTTAAAAGGAGCGAGAGGCACAAACGTGAAGCTCACCTTTGTTCGCAAGACGGCGCAGTCCCAGGTCAACAACTGCCCGTCGTTGTACCGCACCGACCGAGGCACCTTCGTCGTGCAGGGCTGGCGGATCTCCGACCCCGAGGCGCTCGCCCAGCTCGACATTCCGGCACACGAGACGGCCGTGGAGGTCCCGGCCGACGTGCTCGCGGAGATCGCGAAAACACTGTAGGTAACCATTCGACGGCCCGACAGGGAACTGGACGGCCACGCGACGACAAGGCCCTGTAGAACAACGGCCGATCGGCTCACCGGGTACGCACGCCAGGCCCTGCTGCGCCACCCGAAGTGGTGGGCCGATCGACCTCAGGAAGTGGATTCATCCGCCAGGCCCGGCCGGCAGCTCACGGAGATCGGCCAGGGTCACCGGCGTACGGGTCAGCAGCAGCCGCTCCAGCGCGGCGACGCTGCCCACCTCACCCAGTACGTCCAGCCCACCCACCTCCCGGCGATAGCGGTACGCCAGCCGGTAGAGGTATCCCCCGCCGATCCGCTCGATGCTCACCTGCCACCGTCCGCAGCAGGCGCAGACCCAGTCACGCATCCGGCGAACATAGCTCTGACCTGGGAAAACACCGACCCGATCGGAGCAGTGAAGATGCTGCCGGGACGGTTGTGGCGGTTGTGGCGGACGAGGAGCACCACGGGCGGGCGACGATCTGGTTGACTTGGCCGGTGGACCTGCCGATCAACCCGCCCGTCGAGCCGATGCTGGCCCGGAGCGTGCCGAAGATTCCCACGGCCGAGGGGATGACCTACGAACCGAAGTGGGACGGCTTCCGGTGCATCGTCTTCCGGGACGGCGACGAGGTCGAGCTGGCCAGCCGGGGTGGCAAGACGCTGACCCGCTACTTTCCCGAGGTCGTGGCCCAGGCCCGGCAGCAACTGCCGACGCGCTGCGCGGTCGACGGCGAGCTGATCGTGATCCGCCGGGACGGTCCGGACGGTGGCCCCCGGCTGGACTTCGAGTTGCTGAGCCAGCGCATCCATCCGGCCGCCTCCCGGGTCGCCATGCTGGCCGAGACCACCCCGGCCGACCTCGTCGCCTTCGACCTGCTCGCGATCGGCGACGAGGTACTGCTGGACCAGCCGTACGCCCGGCGTCGGGCACGGCTCGTCGAGGCGCTGAGCGGAGCCGTCCCTCCGGTGCACGTCACCCAGACGACCGACGACCCGGAAACGGCGCGCCGCTGGTTCGAGATCTTCGAGGGGGCCGGGCTGGACGGGCTGGTCGCCAAGCCGGCCGACATCCCGTACGAGCCCGGGAAACGGCTCATGTTCAAGGTCAAGCACACCCGTACGGCGGACGTCGTGGTCGCCGGATTCCGCTGGCACAAGTCCGGCCCGGTGGTCGGCTCGCTGCTGCTCGGGCTCTACGACGACGCGGGCACCCTGCACCACGTCGGTGTGTCGGCGTCGTTCACCGCCGCGCGCCGGGCCGAACTCCTCGACGAACTGGCGCCGTACCGGGGCGAGATGGCCGACCATCCGTGGATCCACGGCGACCACACCAGTGGACAGCGGATTCCGGGCGGACCGAGCCGGTGGTCCGGCACCAAGAGCCTGGAGTGGGAGCCGCTGCGGCCCGAACTCGTGGTCGAGGTCGGCTACGACGCGATGGAGGGCGACCGGTTCCGGCACACCGCGCAGTTCGTCCGCTGGCGGCCCGACCGCGAGCCGCGCTCCTGCGGGTACGACCAGCTCGACCGCCCCATCCGGTTCGACGTCGACCAGGTACTCCGGGGCGATCCGGCGGCCACCGCCTGACCTGCACCCGACGCCGGCTCCCGTCGTCCGGCACCCCCACGCCGTCGTGCCCGACCGCGTAGCCTGGCGATCGAGAAGATCACGGAGGATTCTCTTGGCCCGCACGCACCTTCGCCGACTGCCCCTGG
This sequence comes from Plantactinospora alkalitolerans, assembly GCF_015690345.1. Classification (GTDB taxonomy): domain Bacteria; phylum Actinomycetota; class Actinomycetes; order Mycobacteriales; family Micromonosporaceae; genus Plantactinospora; species Plantactinospora alkalitolerans. The sequence goes on from NZ_JADPUN010000074.1 coordinate 22,842, forward strand.
TCGGTTTCGTCGCCGTCGTCCTGCTCGCCGCCGGGTGCACCCTTCCGGTGTTCGACCGGGAAGGCGAGGGCGAACGGAACAGCCCGACGGCATCGAGCGGCGCCGGCCCGACCTGGAAGCCGTGTCCGGAGGTGCCGCGCAAACTCGTCGGGCGGGGTGCGGCCGGCATGCGGTACGACTGCGCCACCATCTCCGTACCCGGGGACTGGAACGCGGGCGGCGCGGCCGGTGCGGGCGGCGACAAGGTCGAGATCGCCCTGCTGCGGATCCGGTCCAGCAAGCAGCGGGACCGGATCGGCTCACTGCTGGTCAACCCGGGCGGGCCGGGCGGCTCGGGTGTGGACTCGGCGGTCTACCTGTCGTTCGGTTCGGCCTTCGGCGGGCTGCCCGACGACGTCACCCGGCGGTTCGACATCGTCGGCTTCGATCCGCGCGGCGTCTCCCGGTCCTCCCCGGTCAAGTGCGTGCCGGACGCCGACCTGGACGCCACCTTCGGCTTCGAACCCGACCCGGAGAGCCAGGCCGAGTTCGACGAACTGGTGGCGCTCAACCGCAAGATCGGCGCAGGCTGCGGCGAGAAGTACGGCGATCGGCTGCGCCTGTTCGCCACCGAGCAGGCAGCGCGGGACATGGACGCGATCCGGACCGCCGTCGGCGACGAGAAGCTGAGCTATCTCGGATACTCCTACGGAACGCTGCTCGGGGCGACGTACGCGCAACTCTTTCCACGCAACGTCCGGGCCCTCGTGCTCGACGGGGCGGTCGATCCGAAGCAGGACATGGTGGCCGGCTCGGAGAGCCAGGCCAAGGGCTTCGAGCGGGCCTTCACCAACTTCGCCAACTGGTGCAGGCGCACGCCCGGCCGCTGCCCGATCGCACCGGACGCCCGCACGGCGGTGACCGAGGCGATCGAGAAGGCCCGGGTCTCGCCGGTACGCGACTCGAAGGGCCGCGAGGCGACCGCGGGATGGATCTTCTACGCGGTGATCTCCTCGCTCTACACCGAGGCAGGCTGGGAGAAACTGGCCGCCGCCATCGACACCCTCGCCGACGGCAACCCGAAGGGGACCTTCGAACTGGCCGACGCGTACGCCGAACGGGATGCCAACGGCGGCTACACCAACCTCTTCGACGCCAACCTCGCGGTCAACTGCGCCGACGAGGACACCAAGGTCGGCGTCGACCGGATCCGCAGCCTCCAGTCGGACTGGCGCCGGAAGTACCCGCTGTTCGGCGCCCCGCTCGCGACCGGGATGCTGAGCTGTGAGTTCTGGCCGGCGCAGCGTGACCCGTACCCGACCGGGCCGGCGACCGGCGCGCCGCCGATCGTGGTCGTCGGCACCACCGGCGACCCGGCCACCCCGTACGAGCAGACGCCCAAGCTGGCCGAGATGCTCGATGTCGGGGTGGTGCTGACCTGGCAGGGCGAGGGGCACACCGCCTACCCCCAGACGAAGTGCATCACCAATGCCGTCGACGCCTACCTGATCGATCTCCAGGCGCCACGCGAGGACACGAGTTGCCCGGCCCGGTGAGCGGCCCCGGACGGATCGATCCTCGTACTTTGGACTGATCCGGCGGGACGTACTTTGGGCCGATCCAGCGACGAACGGGCGCTCCTACCCTGGTTTCCAGGCACGGACCAGCACGTTCCCGCGGATGACGGAGACACCGATGAAGGCGATCTTCCAGGACCGGTACGGCCCATCTGACCTCTTGGAACTGCGGGACGTCGATCAGCCGGTGGCGGCCGACAACGAGGTGCTGGTCCGGGTACACGCCGCCGCCGTCAACGCGCGTGACTGGCACATCATGCGCGGCGACCCGTACCTGGCACGGCTGGCGTTCCGCCCGGTGTTCGGCTTCGGCGGGCCGAAGAGAAAGATCCGGGGCAGCGACTTCGCCGGCCGGGTGGAAGCGGTCGGCAGTCGGGTGACCCGGTTCCGGCCCGGCGACGAGGTGTACGGCGACGTCGGTGACGCCGACGGCGCGTTCGCCGAGTACGTCTGCGCCGCGGACAGCCTGGTGGAGCACAAGCCGGCCAACCTGACCTTCGCGCAGGCGGCCGCGATCCCGCTGGCCGGAAGCACCGCGCTGATGGGCCTGCGCAAGGCGGGGGTACAGGCCGGACAGCGGGTCCTGATCAATGGCGCGTCGGGTGGCGTGGGAACGTTCGCCGTCCAGATCGCCAGGTCGTTCGGCGCGAAAGTGACAGGCGTGTGCAGCACCAGGAACGTGGATCTGGTCCGGTCGATCGGCGCGGAGCACGTCATCGACTACACCCGGGAGGACTTCACCCGCGGCAGCCAGCGGTACGACGTCGTGTTCGATCTGGTGGCGAACCGTTCGTTGGGCGAGTACCGGCGGGTGCTGACCCCCACCGGCACGCTCATCCTCTCCGGTGGCGGCGTCTCCGGCAGCCGTCCCCGACTGTTCGGGCCGATGGGGCTCACTCTCAGTGGGATGGCGCGGTCACGCTTCCTCCGCCACCGGGTACTCACCCTCACCGACGGGCCTCGGGGCAGCGAACTCCTGGCGGCACTCCGGGAACTCGTCGAGTCCGAGGCGGTCGTCCCGGTCATCGACCAGACGTACCCGCTGGTCGAGGCACCGGCGGCGATCCGGTACCTCGAGGTGGAGCACGCCCGCGCGAAGGTCGTCATCACGGTGTGACGCCAGCGTCCGCCGGTCGACCACCGGGCCGGGGCCCCGCAGTCGACCGGACCCGATGTGTCACGCTTTCGCAATGGCAGACCTGGTCCTCCGGACGGCGCTCCGGGCCGACGTACCGGCGATCGTGGCGATGTTGCACGACGACGAGGTCAGCGCCGCGCGGTATCCGGGACATCCGGTGAGCGAGGAGATCGACGCCGCCTACTGGGCCGGATTCGACGCTGTCGACGCCGATCCGCGCAACGAACTGGTGGTCGCCGAGCGCGGCGGTGAACTGGTCGGCACGATGCAGCTCACCTTCATCCCGTCGATGAGCCGACGCGGCGCCGAACGGCTCCAGATCGAGGCGGTACGGGTCCGGTCCGACCTGCGTGGCGCCGGGATCGGCCGGGCGATGATGACCTGGGCCGTGGACCAGGCCCGGGAGCGCGGCTGCGGACTGGTCCAGCTGACCACCGACAAACAGCGTACGGACGCGCACCGCTTCTACGTCTCGCTCGGCTTCCAGCCCAGCCACGAGGGCATGAAACTGTCGCTCTGACGCCTGGATGATGTGCCGTTGAGCGATATGACTCGGCGGCATAATTATGACTTGGTGGCATATCACTCAACCGGTATGTGCCCTGCCGACGGAGTCGACCCAGCGCGTCGACGCCCTCGGCCGGTCAGGCCTTGCGGTCCCGGTCCTTGGACGGCTGGACCCGTTTCGGTTCGCCGGGCATTTTCGGATGGTCGGGCGGGTAGGGCAGGTCGCCGGAGCCGTCGTGGTCGTCGCGGTCGGCCCATTCGAGCAGCGGCGTGATGTCCCAGGGTGTGTCGTCGATGCCGGCGTGCGGATCGCCGATCTTCGCCACCCGCTCCGGCACGGTACGCAGGTCGAAGTCGTCCGGCTCCACGTCCGGAAGTTCGTCCCAGGTGACCGGTGTCGAGACGGTGGCCCGGGCGTTGGCTCGCAGCGAGTAGGCGCAGGCGATGGTCCGGTCCCGGGCCATCTGGTTGTAGTCGACGAAGACCTTCTCGCCGCGCTGTTCCTTCCACCACGAGGTGGTGACCAGCTCCGGGCGGCGGCGTTCGATCTCCCGGGCGAAGGCGATCACGGCTCGACGCACCTCGGTGAAGGTCCAGCGGGGCTCGATCCGCAGGTAGATGTGCACTCCCCGGCCGCCGGAGGTCTTCGGGTAGCCGACCGCGCCCAACTCGTCGAGCAGCGCCCGCACCTCGCCGGCCGCCTCGACCGCGTCGCCGAAGTCGGTGCCCGGCTGCGGGTCGAGGTCGATCCGCAGCTCGTCCGGGCGGTCCACGTCGGTGCCCCGGACCGGCCAGGGGTGGAACACCACCGTCCCCATCTGGGCGGCCCAGGCGACGTGGGCCAGATCGGCAGGGCAGAGTTCGTCGGCGCTCCGGCCGCTCGGAAACTGGATCTTCGCGGTCTGGATCCACGGCGGTACGCCCCGGGCCGGCACCCGCTTCTGGTAGAACATCTCCCCCTCGATGCCCTCGGGGAAGCGCTGCAACGCCGTCGGCCGGTTGCCGAGGGCCCGCATGATCCCATCGCCGACCGAGAGGTAGTAGTCGAACATGTCCTTTTTGGTGAACCCTCGACGCGGAAAGTAGACCCGGTCCGGACTGCTCAGCCGTACCGTGTGCCCGGCCACCTCGACCTCGACGGGCTTCGCCTTCGCGCTGCCACCCATCCCGCGACCCTATGCCACCGGTCCGACATCGGCGGCCGATGGGGATCAGTCGGGCGGGTTGCCGTACAGATGCGCCTCCCAGAGCTGGCCGATCAACACCAGCTTCTGTTCGAACCGGGGATCCCGGTCCAGCGGTCCGCCGTCGTACGGCGCCCGGAGCCGCAGCGTGCTGCCGTCGACGAGATAGACCGCGACGAGGGTACGGGCGCCACGGCGCTCCGCCCGGACGGCGATCGCGCTGTGCCAGGACACGAAGGCGCGCGGGCCGAACGAACGGCTGCGGATCCCCGTCTCGTCGAGCCGGGTCAGGACCCGGAACCGGGTGGCGGTCCCGCACAGCGCACCGAGCGGCAGCGGCACGAGTACGGCGATCCAGACCAGTTCCGACAGCTCACGCTCGCCGGGTACGGAGGTGACGATCACGAGCACGGCGGCACTGCCCAGTCCGCCCCAGCGGAGCCCTCGGACCAGCGCCTGCCGCCAGGTCAGCCGGAATTCGGCCAGCACCGGATCCTGGTGCCGCCTCCGACTGTTCCCGCCCGGCCTGGTGGCCGCCCGCATGTCCTGTCAACGACCGGATGTCCCGACCGGTGATTACCCGGTGCCCGTCGGGTCGAAGATCTCCGCCGTACCGTAGGGGTATGGCTGTCGACGACAACAGTGCCCGGACCGACGGGCAGAGCGGGCTTCCGACCAGCGAGGAAGAGTGGCGGGTACGGCTGAGCCCGGAGGAGTTCCGGGTGCTGCGCAAGGCCGGCACGGAACGCCCCTGGACCGGGGAGTACGTGGAGACCACGACTCCCGGCACCTACCACTGCCGGGCCTGCGGCGTGGAACTCTTCGCCAGTGACACGAAGTTCGACTCGCACTGCGGCTGGCCGAGCTTCGACAAGGCGCTGCCCGGCGCGATCCGTTACGTGGAGGACCACTCGCTCGGGATGGTCCGGGTCGAGGTCCGGTGTGCCAACTGTGACTCCCACCTCGGGCACCGCTTCGACGGTGAGGGGTACACCTCGACGAACGCCCGGTACTGCATCAACTCGGTCTCCATGCGCCTCGACCCGCTGGGCACGTAGGATCTGGGGCAGATGTCCTAAACGGGGGGTTTGTCATGGCGACCTGCGAGGTCTGCGGAAACGACTACTGGCTGGCGTTCGAGGTCCGGACCATGAGCGGCGACGTGCACACGTTCGACTCGTTCGAGTGTGCGGCCCACAAGCTCGCCCCGGTCTGTGAACACTGCGGGGTCCGGATCATCGGACACGGCGTCGAGGTGTCCGGCCGGTTCTTCTGCTGTGCGCACTGCGCGCGGGCGGTCGAAGGCGAGCGCGGGGCGGAGATCCGGGACGCCGTGGGAGCCCGACCGGCCTGACCGTCCGCGGCCGCCCGACAGGGCGGTCAGCGGCGGCCCGCGGCGCGGGCGCACTAACATCGCGGGATGCATCAGCCGCAGACGCACCCGCCGCAGGCGCATTCCACGCAACAGGCCGAGTTCCGGGTCGCGTCCTTCGCCGACCTCAACGCCCGGACCCTGCACGACCTGCTGAAGCTCCGGGTCGACGTCTTCGTCGTGGAGCAGGAGTGCGCCTACCCCGAACTCGACGGGCGCGACGTCGAGCCGGGCGCCCGGCACCTGTGGCTGTCCCGGAACGGGCTGCCGATCGCGTACCTCCGGCTGCTCTCCGACCCCGACGGCGTGGAGCGGATCGGCCGGGTCGCCGTGGCCCGGTCCGACCGGGGCGGCGGGCACGCCGGGCGACTGATGGCCGAGGCGCTGACCGTGGTCGGACACCGGACGTGCGTACTGGAGGCCCAGTCGTACCTGGTCGACTTCTACGCCCGCTACGGCTTCACCCCCAGCGGTCCGGAGTACGTCGAGGACGGCATCCCGCACGTCCCGATGCGGCGCGACCCGGGACACTGATCGCGACCCGGGACACTGACCGCGTTCCGGCGACGGTGGTGACTACGGAAGCGCGTTGACCAGCTCGCCGATGTCGCGACGGCGGCCAGTGTAGAACGGCAGCTCCTCGCGGACGTGCCGGCGGGCCCGGGAGGCCCGCAGGTCCCGCATCAGGTCGACGATCCGGTGCAACTCGTCGGCCTCGAAGGCGAGCATCCACTCGTAGTCGCCGAGCGCGAACGAGGCCACCGTGTTCGCCCGGACGTCCGGATAGCCGCGCGCCATCCTGCCGTGCTCGGCCAGCATCTCCCGGCGTTCGGCATCCGGCAGCAGGTACCACTCGTACGAGCGGACGAACGGGTAGACGCAGATGTAGGCGCGAGCGGGCTCGCCGGCCAGGAACGCCGGAACGTGGCTCTTGTTGAACTCCGCCGGCCGGTGCAGTGCCATCTGCGACCAGACCGGGACGAGGTTCCGGCCGAGGACGGTACGCCGCAGTCGCCCGTACGCGTCCTGGAGCGCGTCACTCGACGCCGAGTGCCACCAGATCATCAGGTCGGCGTCGGCGCGCAGCCCGGAGACGTCGTAGCTGCCCCGCACCTCCACGTCCTTGCCGGCGAGCTCGGAGAACAGCGACTCCACCTCGGCGGCGACGCCGTCGCGCGCCTCCGGCAGCGGGCCGGCGGCCCGGAACACCGACCACATCGTGTACCGGATGCTCTCGTTCAGCTTCCGCAGCCGCGCCGCGTTGCTCTGCTCCGAACCGTCGCTCTGCTCCGCGCTCATGCCCTCGACACTCCCAACACCTTGATGATCTCCTCCGCCGCGGTCTCCCCGGACCGTACACAGATCGGGATGCCCACCCCGTCGTAGCCGGCACCGGCCAGCGCAAGGTGGGGATGCGCGGTCCGCAGGGCCGTCCGGGCCGCGGCCACCCGGTCCAGGTGACCGGGGGCGTACTGCGGCAGGGCCCCGCCCCAGCGTTGCACGTGGCTGGCGACCGGTTCGGGCAGCCCGGGCCCGAGCAGCGCGGCCAACTCCCGGTGTACGGCCGAGACCAGCTCGTCGTCGGCGCGTTGCAGGAGGTGCTCCTCGCCGTACCGGCCGACCGAGGCGCGCAGCAGCACGGTGCCGTCCGGCCGTCGCAGGTGCGCCCACTTGCTGGTGAAGAAGGTGGCCGCCTTGATCAGAGTGCCCTCGGTCGCCGGCACCAGGAAGCCGGACAGCTCCGCCGGCACCAGCGCGTCGGATCCGGTCGGCCCGCCGGCGTGGGAGGTCGCGGTGGAGAGCGCGCCCTCGGGCAGCGCCAGGCTGACCAGCGCCATGCTGGCGTAGTCCAGCCGGCCGACCAACGCGCCGACCGCGACGTCGACGCCGGCCAGCAGCCGGGCGGCCGGGCGGGCCGGCAGGGCCAGCACCACCGCGTCGACCTCGACCAGCTCCGGTTCGCGGGTCGGGCCGATGACCAGCCGCCAGCCGGTCGGGATGGGCACGAGTTCACGTACCGCCGCGTTCAACCTGATCTGGGCGCGGCTGGTCGCGGCGGCGGCGGCCACCAGCCGGCTCACCCCGCCGCGTACGGTCGCGAAGACCGGTGCGCCGGCCGGGCGTGGTGCGGCGGCCAGGGCCGCCCGTACGGCCCCGGTGAGGGTCGACTCGGTCCGTGCCGCGTGGGCCAGTCCGGGCATCGTCGCGGCCAGGGACAGTTCGTCGGCCCGGCCGGCGTAGACCCCGCCGAGCATCGGGTCGACCAGCCGGTCGACCACCTCGTCGCCGAGCCGGCGCCGGACCAGCTCGCCGACCGTCGGATCCTCGGCCGGCGCGAGCAACGGGCCGCCGCCGTCGCGGTCCCGCTCCGCCGCCGGCCGGGCCACCGCCGCCACCGAGTCCAGGTCTCCGGGTACCCCGACCAAGGTGCCGGCGGGCATCGGTCGCAGCTCGTCACCGATCGCCAGTGCCGCCCGCCCGGTCGCGGGATTCACCAGCTCGTCGGCCAGCCCGACCCGGCGGGCCAGCGCGACCGCGGCGGAGTCCCCGCCGTCCGGGTCACGGACCAGGAACGCCTCGGCGCCGAACTCGACAGTCGAACCGGCCAGCGAACCGGTGCGGAGCTTGCCGCCGAGGTCGCCGGACTGCTCGTACACGGTGATCGTGGTGTCCGGGGGAAGCCGGTCGCGCAGCCGTACGGCGGCGGCCAGCCCGGCGATTCCGCCACCGACCACGGCGATCCGCAGGCCACCGCCGGATGTCGTGCCGTTCACGCCGTCACCTCGCTCACGCGGCCCGCCTTCCCGGTCAGCTCGCGGACGCCTCGTGGACCAGGGCGACGACCCGGGTCAACACCTCCGGGTCGGTCTCCGGCAGCACTCCGTGCCCGAGGTTGAAGATGTGTCCGGGCGTGTTGGCGCCCTCGGCGAGCACCCGCCGCACCTCGGCCTCGATCACCGGCCAGGGCGCGAACAGGAGCGCCGGGTCGAGATTGCCCTGTATCGCCTTGTCCGGCCCGATCCGCACGGTCGCCGCGTCCAGCGAGGTACGCCAGTCCACTCCGACGACGTCCGCCCCGGCCTCGGACATCGCGCCGAGCAGTTCGGCGGTGCCGACCCCGAAGTGGATGCGTGGCACGCCGGCGCCGGCCAGCCCGCCCAGCACCGCCGCCGAGTGCGGCAGCACGAACCGACGGTAGTCGGCCTCGGAGAGCGCTCCGGCCCACGAGTCGAAGAGCTGGACCGCCGAGACACCGGCGGCGATCTGCACCCGGAGGAAGGTCAGGGTGATCTCGGCCAGCCGGCCGAGCAGCGCGTGCCAGATGTCGGGAGCGCCGTGCATCAGCGCCTTGGTTCGCAGGTGGTTGCGCGACGGCCCGCCCTCGACGAGGTAGCTGGCCAGGGTGAACGGCGCACCGGCGAACCCGATCAGCGGGGTGTTCCCGAGTTCGCCGACGAGCAGCCGGACCGCCTCGTCCACATAGGACACATCGGCGGGGTCGATCGGGCGGATCCGCTCGACGTCGGCGAGGGTGCGGACCGGCTCGGCCACCACCGGGCCGGTGCCGGGCACGATGTCCAGGTCCACCCCGGCGGCGGCCACCGGTACGACGATGTCGCTGAACAGGATCGCCGCGTCGACGTGGTGCCGGCGTACCGGCTGGAGGGTGATCTCGCGGACCAGTTCGGGCCGGCGACAGGAGTCCAGCATGCCGATGCCGGCCCGGACCTCCCGGTACTCCGGCAGCGAGCGGCCCGCCTGCCGCATGAACCAGACCGGGGTGTGCGGTACCGGCTCGCGCCGGCAGGCCCGGACGAACGCTGAATCCGCCGGCCCGCCGGTGGTCGGTCTGTCGTCTCGGGCGGCGTTGCCCGCAGTCGTGGTGCTCATCGGCGCAATCGTGCCACGCGGCCCGTTGCCGGCGACGCGCACCGCCGGGTTTTGTGGCGTACCCGGCCAACCCGGAGCTGACCACGGGCCGCCAGCCCCGGGCCCGTCGGCGCCCCCGGGCCCCACCTGCCCGGCGCGGCGGTCCACCACCTCGCACACGATCGGCTTAGGCTGCGGATATGGCGTCCCCGATCGTGCAACCCGAGACCTTCGCCCGCGCGGTGGCCGGGTTGCGCTCGGCGGAGCCGCGCGCGGAGATCCTGCTGGAAGAGGTCGGCGCCCCGCAGCGGCTGGCCCCGTACGCCTTCGCGCTGAGCGCTCTGGTGCGGCGCGGCGGCGAGGAGGTGGCGACCGGACGCCTGATCCTGCTGCACGATCCCGCCGGGCACGAGGCGTGGCAGGGCACCCTGCGCCTGGTCACCTACGTCACCGCCGAACTCGAGATCGACCTCGCCGCCGACCCGCTGCTGCCCGGCGTCGGCTGGACCTGGCTGACCGATGCGCTCCAGACCCGGGAGGCCGCGTACCGGGCGCTCGGCGGCACGGTGACACAGACCATGTCGACCCGGTTCGGTGACCTGTCCGGCCCGCCGGCCGCCGGTGACATCGAGATCCGCGCCTCCTGGACCCCGACGGACGACGACCTGCGGGCCCATCTGCTGGCCTGGTGCACCCTGCTCGCCTCCACCGCCGGCCTGCCGCCGCCCGGAGTCACCGCGCTGCCCCAGTCCCGCCCCGCCGGGGCCGCCTGATCCCAATCGTTCCAATCGCCCCAGCCGTCGCACCGGACCCGACTCGCCGGACCGGCTGCGTCGGAGGGATCGGGGCTAAGACTAGGGTTGTCAGGTGACCGACGAACCACCCCTGCGCCGTCGGGCCGCGCAACGCCGAGCAGGGGACGAGCCGCACAGCCTTCCGGCGCCCGCGCCGGAACCCGAGACCGTGGGGCCCGACCCAACGCCCGGCGGGCCCGTACCGCTTCTCGCCCCTCGTGACGGCACCCCGGCGCCGATCGAGACACCCGCCGGCCTGGCCGACCTGGTGTCCCGATTCGCCGAGGGCACCGGCCCGGTCGCCGTTGACGCCGAACGCGCCTCCGGCTATCGATACAGTCAACGCGCCTACCTGGTCCAGCTCCGGCGAGCCGGGGCGGGCACCGTGCTCATCGACCCGCTGCCCCTGGGCGATCTCCGTACCCTCGACGAGGCCATCGCCGACGCCGAGTGGGTACTCCATGCCGCCAGTCAGGACCTCGCCTGCCTGGCCGACCTCGGCCTACGCCCACGCCGACTCTTCGACACCGAACTGGCCGCCCGGCTGGCCGGTTTCGAGCGGGTCGGTCTGGCCGCGCTGACCGAAGCGCTACTCGGCTTCACCCTCGAGAAGCACCATTCCGCCGCCGACTGGTCCAGCCGGCCGCTGCCGGAGTCCTGGCTGACCTACGCCGCGCTGGACGTGGAGATGCTCACGGACCTGCGGGACGCGCTGGCGGTCGAGCTGGAACGCCAGGGCAAGGACAAGTGGGCGGCGGAGGAGTTCGCCGCGCTGGTGGCCTGGGGTGCCCAGCCGCTCCGGCAGCGTCCCGACCCGTGGCGTCGTACCTCCGGCATCCACCGGGTCCGGGGGGCGCGGGCCCAGGCCCGGGTCCGGTCGCTGTGGTACGCCCGGGACGAGATCGCCTCCCGTCGCGACTCCGCACCCGGCCGGGTACTGCCGGACGCGGCGATCATCGCTGCCGCCGAGATGGATCCGAAGGACGAGCGGACCCTGCTGATGCTGCCCGGCTTCGGCGGACGGTCGGTACGCCGGCTCGTCCGCACCTGGCTGGACGCGTTGGCCGACGCCCGGCAACTGCCGGACGACGCGTTGCCGGTGAGCCCGACGATCGACGGCCCGCCGCCGCCGCACCGCTGGGCGGAACGGGATCCGGTGGCGGCGGCCCGGCTGGCGAGGTGCCGTGAGGTGGTCACCCGGATCGCCGCCGCGCACACCCTGCCGCCGGAGAACCTGATCACACCCGACTCGGTACGCCGGATGGCCTGGATCCCGCCCGAGGAGATCAGCCCGGAGACGGTCGCCGAGACGCTGCGCGGTTACGGCGCCCGGAGCTGGCAGGTCGGCCTGATCTCCGAGGAACTCGCGGTGGCGCTGGTCGAACCGGCCTGACGTCCCTGGCATCGATGGTCACCCGGCCGGACCTCACCGGCCGGGTGACCCGGTACCGCCGACGGCGGGGGTTCCGGCCGAGGACGATCGGGAGGTGCCGGGCGTCAGCGCGCCGGAACCCGCTCCACCGGCACCTCCGCACGGGCACCGAGCACCTGGTCGCGGATCCGGGCCCAGGCCAGGGAGTGCCGGATCGCGTCCGCGACCGAGAACTCCGGCTTCCAGTCGAGGAGGCTGCGACACCGGGTGCTGCGGGTGAACGAGCCGGCTCCGTCGCCCGGCCGGGCCGGTGCCTCCCGGATCCGCAGCGGCCCCACCGCCTCGGCGAAGGCGGCGACGAGTTCCCGCACCGTGGTGCCGTCGCCGGTACCGAGGTTGACCACCTCCACGGACCGGTCGCCGCCGGCCGGAAGGATCTCGTCGAACCGGCGCAGCGCCTGGACGTGCGCCCGGGCCAGGTCCCAGACGTGTACGTAGTCACGGATTCCGGAGCCGTCCCGGGTGGGCCAGTCGGTGCCGGTGATCAGGAACTCCTCGTCGTCCTCCCAGGCACTGATCATCCGGCCCAGGGCATGGGTCGGCCGGGCCACCTGGAGTCCGGTACGCAGTTCGGGATCCGCGCCGATCGGGTTGAAGTAGCGCAGCGAGAGCACCCGCAGCGGGGTGGCCTCGGCGGTGTCGGCGAGCACCATCTCCATCAACGCCTTGGTCCGGGCGTACGGGCTGGTCGGCTCCAGCGGCGACGTCTCGTCGACGGAGAAGTCCTCACCGGTGCGGTAGATCGAGGCGGAGGAGCTGAAGACGTACCGGTGCGTCCCGTTGCGCAGTACGTGGTCGACGAAGTCCAGCGACTTGGCGACGTTCTCCCGGTAGTAGCGCAGCGGCTCGGCCACCGACTCCGGCACCACGATCAGCGCCGCCGCGTGCACCACGGCGCTGATCTCGGGATGCTCGGCGAAGATCCGGTCGACCAGCGGGCCGTCGGCGATGTCGCCCCGGTAGAAGGTCCGGCCCCGGGTGAACTCGACCCGCCCGGTGCAGAGGTTGTCCAGGATCACCGGCTCGATGCCGCCATCCAGGCAGGCCGACGCGATGGTGCTGCCGATGAAGCCCGCACCCCCAGCGACCAGCACCTTCATTTCCGCACCTCCGCCCGCGCCGACACATCCGGGCCACCGGCGTCGATGCCGCACGCCCGATCCAGCCGCTTTTCGCCATTGGTGGCCGTTTGACGGCTGATGGCGGGATTACGGTCATCCAGCCGGACCATATGTGCTCCGGACCACACGGGGGACTCGAACGACATTAGTTACCGGCTAGTAGCATCCGAGGTACATGCCCGTGCCGTCGACCGTCCTCCGGTGCGAAGCCGGATCGTGGTCGAAGAGGAGGCTCAAGTGCCCCGTGAAGTCCGGGAGGTCGTCTTCGTCGACGGCGTCCGCACCCCGTTCGGCAAGGCAGGTGGGATGTACGCCCACACCCGCGCCGACGATCTGGTGATCCGTTGCATCCGCGAACTGATGCGGCGGAACCCGCAGCTGCCGCCGGAGCGGGTCGACGAGGTGGCCATCGCCGCCACCACCCAGATCGGCGACCAGGGCCTCACCATCGGCCGAACCGCCGCGCTGCTGGCGGGTCTGCCCAGGACCGTGCCGGGTTACGCCATCGACCGGATGTGCGCCGGCGCGATGACCGCGGTCACCACCGTAGCCGGCGGCATCGCCATGGGCGCGTACGACGTGGCGATCGCCGGCGGGGTCGAGCACATGGGCCGGCATCCGATGGGTGAGGGCGTCGATCCGAACCCGAGAATCCTGGCCGAGAAACTGGTCGACCCGTCCGCCCTGGTGATGGGCTCCACGGCGGAGAACCTGCACGACCGGGTCCCGCAGATCACCAAGGAGCGCGCCGACGCGTTCGCGCTCGCCTCACAGCTCAGGACCGCCAAGGCGTACGCCAACGGCAAACTCCAGGGCGACCTGGTGCCGGTGGCGGTACGCGACCCGGAAACCGGCTGGGGGCTGGCCAGCGTCGACGAGGCGCCCCGCGAGACGTCGCTCGCGAAGCTGGCCACCCTGAAGACGCCGTTCCGGCCACACGGGCGGGTCACCGCCGGCAACGCGGCCGGGCTCAACGACGGCGCCACCGCCAGCCTGCTCGCCGCCGAGGACGTCGCCCGGGAACTGGGGCTGCCGGTGGGGATGCGGCTGGTCTCGTACGGCTTCGTCGGGGTCGAGCCGGAGGTGATGGGCTACGGCCCGATCCCGTCGACCGAGAAGGCGCTGCGGATCGCCGGACTGTCCATCGAGGACATCGGCCTGTTCGAGCTGAACGAGGCGTTCGCGGTACAGGTGCTGGCCTTCCTCGACCACTTCGGCATCGCCGACGACGACCCCCGGGTCAACCAGTGGGGCGGCGCGATCGCCATCGGCCATCCGCTCGCCTCCTCCGGGGTACGGCTGATGACCCAGCTCTCCCGGCAGTTCGCGGAGCACCCCGAGGTGCGGTACGGCGTCACCGCGATGTGCATCGGTATCGGCATGGGTGGCACGGTCATCTGGGAGAACCCCAACTGGGAAGGCGGCGAGGACAAGTGACGGTTCCGCGTAACCCCAACGAGGTGGTCACCCGGTCGTTGCTGCGGCTGGTGGACGTACCCGGCCTGGACCGTCCGGCCGCACTGATCACCCTGGACAACGGCTTCGACCACACCCGGCCGAACACCTTCGGTCCGGCCGGACTGTCCAGTCTGGACGAGGCGGTCACCGGAGCGTTGGCGGCCGATCCGGCGTTCATCGCGGTCACCGGCAAGCCGTACATCTTCTGCGTCGGCGCCGACCTGACCGGCCTGCCGCTGCTGGCCGACCGGGACCAGGCCCGCGAGATCGGTCTGCTCGGACACCGGGTCTTCGCCCGGCTGCGCGGCAGCACCGTGCCGACGTTCGCCTTCGTCAACGGTGCCGCCATGGGCGGCGGCCTGGAGCTGGCCCTGCACTGTCACTACCGGACCCTCTCCGGCGGCGCGGCGGCGCTGGCCCTGCCCGAGGTCTCCCTCGGTCTGGTCCCGGGCTGGGGCGGTACCCAACTGCTGCCGAACCTGATCGGCATCGCCGGTGCCGCGCAGGTGATCATCCAGAACCCGCTGATGCAGAACAAGATGCTCAAGCCGAAGCAGGCGGCCGAGCTGGGCATCGCCGACGTGGTCCTCGAACCGGCCGACTTCCTGGAACGCTCACTGGAGTGGGCCGCCGGGGTGGTGCGCGGCGACGTCGAGGTGACCCGGCCCGAGGTCGACCGCGAGATGTGGGACGGCGTGCTCTACTTCGCCCGGCAGATGCTGGACGAGCGGTTGCACGGCGCGGTCCCGGCCGCGTACAAGGCGCTGGAGCTGCTGGAGCTGGCCCGGGAGGCGCCGGCCCGGCGTACCCCGGGCGAGAACCCGGAGGACCTGCCCGCCGGAATGGTCGCCGAGGTGGAGGCGCTGGCCGAGCTGGTCTTCAGCGAGGAGCTACGCAGCGGCCTGTACTCCTTCGACCTGGTGCAGCGGCGGGCCAAGCGACCGGCCGGCGCACCGGACAAGGAGCTGGCCCGTCCGGTGACCAAGGTCGGCATCGTCGGCGCCGGCCTGATGGCCTCGCAGCTCGCGCTCCTGTTCGCCCGCCGGCTCCAGGTGCCGGTGGTGCTCACCGACCTCGACCAGTCCAGGGTGGACAAAGGCGTCGGCTACGTGCACGGCGAGATCGACAAGCTGGTCGGCAAGGGCCGACTCGCCGAGGGTACGGCCGCCACGCTGCGCGGCCTGGTCAGCGGCTCGGTCGACAAGAGCGTCTTCGCCGACGCCGACTTCGTGATCGAGGCCGTCTTCGAGGACCTGGCCGTCAAGAAGCAGGTGTGGGCGGAACTGGAGAAGATCGTTCCGCCGGAGGCGGTGCTCGCGACCAACACCTCCTCGCTGTCGGTCAGCGCCATGGCCGCCGACCTGGAACATCCGGAGCGGGTGGTCGGGTTCCACTTCTTCAACCCGGTCGCCGTCCTGCCCCTGCTGGAGATCGTCCGGGGCGAGCGGACCGACGACGCCACCCTGGCCACCGCGTTCGCGGTCGGCAAGACACTGCGCAAGTCCTGCGTACTGGTCGCCGACGCCCCGGCGTTCGTGGTGAACCGGCTGCTCACCCGCTTCCTCGGCGAGATCTTCGCGGCCGTGGACGCGGGCACCCCGCCGGAGGTGGCCGACGCCGCGCTCGACCCGCTCGGCCTGCCGATGCGCCCGCTGGCACTCCTCCAACTCGTCGGACCGGCGGTGGCGTACCACGTCGGCGGGACGCTGCACGCCGCGTTCCCGGACCGGTTCGGGGTCAGCGAGAACCTGCGGCGGATCGCCGAGTCCGGCCAGCCGTTCGTGGTCGACGGTGCCGTCAACCCCGAGGTCGCCGGGCTGCTCCAGGTAGGTTCGTCGCCGCTGACCTCCGAAGAGGTACGTCAGCGCGCGCTGGACGCGCTCGCCCAGGAGACCCGGCTGATGCTGGACGAGGGCGTGGTGGCCGAGCCACAGGACATCGACCTGTGCATGCTGCTCGGCGCGGGCTGGCCGTTCCACCTCGGCGGCGTCACGCCGTACCTGGACCGGAGCGGCACCTCCGAACGGGTCACCGGCCGCCGCTTCCTGCCCCCGGGCGTGGCCAGCCTGCCCTCCTGATCGTTCTCCATCCCCCGAGATCGTGGTGATCGGGGACCTGTCCGGCTCGCGGCACCTCCCGCGCCGTACGCCAGGGTCCCCGGTCACCGCGATCGGCAGATCTTTCTTCACGAGGTCTGCACCTCGACGGCACAGCGGCCCCGCAAGCGCTGCCTAGCGTCGACACCATGCGTGTCAAACTGATCCTGCCGGCCCTGACCGAGGCGACCAGCCCGTTCTTCCGACCGGTCAAGTACTCGCTGTTCCCACCCCTGGGACTGGCCACCCTGGCCGGCTACCTGCCACCGGACACCCAGGTCAGCCTGCACGACGAGCACGTCGAGCGGCTGAACCTCGATGACGGGGTGACGCCCGACCTCGTGGTGATCCAGGTCTACATCACCTCGGCCCGCCGGTCGTACGAGATCGCCGACCACTACCGGGCCCGTGGCGCGTACGTCGTACTCGGTGGCCTGCACGTCACCGCGCTGCCGGACGAGGCCGCCCGACATGCCGACACGATCTTCCTCGGCCCCGGCGAGGACACCTGGCCGGTGTTCCTGGCCGACCTGCGCCGCCGCGAGCCGCAGCGGCGGTACGTCTCCACCACCCGCACCCTCGCCGGTCTGCCCCCGGTACGCCGGGACCTGATCGCCCGGCACCGCTACCTGGTACCGAACTCGATCGTCGTGTCCCGGGGTTGTCCCCACCACTGCGACTTCTGCTACAAGGACGCGTTCTTCGCCGGTGGGAAGTCGTTCTACACCCAGGCGGTCGACGACGCGCTCGCCGAGATCGACCGGCTGCCCGGCCAGCACCTGTACTTCCTCGACGACCATCTGTTCGGCAACCGGCGCTTCGCCACCGCCCTGTTCGACGGGATGGCCGGGATGGGCCGGCTCTGGCAGGCGGCCGGCACCGTCGACGCCGTGCTCGCCCCCGACCTGCTCGAACGCGCCGTCGGGGCCGGGCTGCGCAGCCTCTTCGTGGGATTCGAGACGGTCAACGACGGCAACCTCGCGGCCACCCGCAAGCGGCAGAACATCGGCCGTGACTACTCCGCCGTGGTCCGCCGGCTGCACGACCACGGGGTGATGGTCAACGGCAGCTTCGTCTTCGGGCTCGACGACGGGCCCGACGTGTTCGACCGTACGGTGGACTGGGCGGTGGAGCAGGGCGTGGAGACGGCCACCTTCCATATCCTCACCCCGTACCCGGGAACCGCCCTGTACGACCGGATGGAGGCCGAGGGGCGGATGCTGCACCGGGACTGGGACCGGTACGACACCCGCCAGGTCGTCTACCGGCCGAGCCGGCTCACCGCGAGTCAACTCACCGACGGCTACCACCGGGCGTACCGGAACTTCTACCGCTGGCCGGCGATCTGGCGCGGGGCGGCCGGCAAGGACAGCCTGCGGGGGCGGCTGCGACATGTCGCGTACGCGGGCGGGTGGAAGAAGTTCGAACCGGCCTGGGACGCGGTGATCCGGGCCCGCCGGGTGTTGCACGCACTGCCGCTGCTCGAGGCGGTGCTCGGCGGCTTCGGCGAGCGCCCGGCCACTGACCGCCGGACGGTCCCGACCGATCACACCGCTCGCGCGGATCATCGGACCCGGACCGCCCGGCCGGACGGGGCGCCCGGGCTGGGAAGTGCGAACATCACCGGGCTACCGTGACGGCACCGTCCCCTCGTCGGATTGTCGGGCCGGGGGAATCGGACCCGGATCGGAAGGATCGGAACATGGTCGAGCTGTATCCACCGGTCGATCCGTACGACCACGGGCTGCTCGACGTCGGGGACGACAACCACGTGTACTGGGAGGCCTGCGGCAAGCCACGGGGCAAGCCGGCGCTCGTCGTACACGGCGGACCGGGGTCCGGCGCCTCGCCGGGGATCCGCCGCTACTTCGACCCGGCCCGGTACCGGCTCGTCCTGTTCGACCAGCGTGGCTGCGGACGTAGTACGCCGCACGCCAGCGATCCCGGCACGGACCTGAGCCGCAACACCACCGGGCACCTGCTCGCCGACATGGAACGGCTCCGGGAACACCTGGGCATCGACCGGTGGCTGCTCTACGGCGGCTCGTGGGGCTCCACGCTCATCCTCGCGTACGCCGAACGCCACCCGGAGCGGGTCTCCGAGATCGTGCTCTTCGGCGTCACCACGACCCGTCGCTCGGAGATCGACTGGCTCTACCGGGGAGTCGGCCGCTTCTTCCCCGAGCAGTGGGAACGGTTCCGCGACGGCGTACCCGAGGCCGACCGGGACGGCGACCTCGTCGCCGCGTACGCGCGCCTGATGGAGCACCCCGACCCGGACGTACGCGGCCGGGCCGCCAACTCCTGGTGTGCCTGGGAGGACACGGTCATCTCGATGGAGCCGAACGGAACACCCGACGCGTACAGCAACCGGGCCCCCGACGCGCTGCTGGCGTTCGTCCGGATCTGCGCGCACTACTTCGCGCACGGCGCGTGGCTGGCCGAGGATGCCCTGCTACGCGACGCGGTTCGACTGGCCGGCATCCCCGGCGTGCTGATCCATGGTCGCCTCGATCTGAGCAGCCCGCTCGACACCGCCTGGGCGCTCGCCCGCGCCTGGCCCGACGCCGAACTGGTCGTGGTCGAAGACTCCGGGCACACCGGCAGCGACACGTCCCGGATCCGGGTACGCGACACTCTGGACAGGTTCGCCACGACGGCGAACTGAACCAGCGTGCGGTTGAACGACCCGCCGGCGAAGCGAAGGACTGGACGTACGGCGCGGAGGCGTCGACAGTCGGACGATGGATCCTGAGATCAGGCGGAACCGGACGGCCTGGGAAGACGCGTCCGAGAAGCACGTTCGGGAGTACCACCAACTGCTGGACCGGGCGCGACACGGCTCAGCCCTGTTCCCGCAGGAACTCGCGCTCCTCCGGCCGCTGCTGCGGTCGTCGCCAACCGTCGTACACCTGCAGAGCGGGCACGGCCTCGACGACGCCGCCCTGGTCCACGCCGGTGCGCGGTCCGTGGTCGGTGTCGACTTCAGCTCCGTGGCGGCCACCGCCGCCGGCCGCCGGGCGGGCGCGTTGCGGATCCCCTGCCGGTACGTCATCGCCGAACTGCCCGGCGCTCCACTGCGCGACGGATGCGCCGACCTCGTCTACACCGGCAAGGGTGCGCTGATCTGGATTCCGGATCTGGCCGTCTGGGCGCGGGACGTCGCGCGGCTGCTCCGACCCGCCGGCCACCTGTTCGTCTACGAGAGCCATCCGGCGGTGCCGCTCTGGAGCTGGGACTCCGACGAACCACGGATCCGACCCGACCGCGGCTACTTCGCGCGGTCGCACGTCAACGACACCTTTCCCGCCAATGGCGCGCGGGAGTGGCAGCGGACGCTCGGCGAGATCGTGAACGCGGTACTCGCAGCCGGGCTGGAACTGCGGCACCTTGCCGAGTTCGCCGAGCCGTTCTGGCGCCCCGACGGCGTCACCGCAGCAGCCTGGCAGGGGCAACTGCCCAACACGTTCGCCCTGCTGGCCCGGAAGGGCTGTTAGCTCGCCCCGGAAGGGCTGTTAGCTCGCCCCGGAAGGGCTGTTAGGAAGGGGCCCCTCTTCTACAGAAAGCGATAAGAAGGGGCCCTTCCTTACCTGCGTTCGGCGGCGCTGCGCAGGACGCAGAACTCGTTGCCCTCCGGGTCGGCGAGGACCGCCCAACCGGTGCCGTCCGGCTCGCGATGGTCGGCGACGTGGGTGGCACCCAACCCGAGGAGGCGTTCGACCTCCGCGTCCCGGGCCCGGTCGGTCGGTTGCAGGCAGATGTGCAGTCGGTTCTTTGCCGACCTGCCCTCCGGCACCCGCTGGAAGTAGACCTGCGGACCGACGCCGTCCGCTGGGAGCAGCACCGTCTCGTCGGCGCCGGGCTGGTCCTCCGGGTGGCGGGAGCGGTCGAGCGCCTCGGCCCAGAAACCGGACAACTCGTACGGGTCGGCGCAGTCGAAGCTGATGTTGTAGATCGTCGAACTCACGTTTCCTCCACAGTGGAGAATTTGCTGTCTTCTTCTCCCGGCCGACAACGGCCGAGCGTCGCACGGTGAGCACACGGAACACAAACCCGTTGTGAGCGACACGCCGGAGATCCCGGTATAGCACCGGCTGGTCGCCGCTGACCGTAAGGATGAGCGGCGGTCGGGCCGACTGGTCCGCTGGACCGAGAGGAAGCACGACGACAAGCAAGGAGTGAAAGGTGCCCCTCCCACAGCTTCGCCGTGTCCGCTGGGCCGTACGCGCGACCCTGACCCTCGGGGTCGCCGCCTCGGTGGTGGCCAACGTCCTGCACGCCCGGGACAACCCGATCAGCCAGGCCATTGCCGCCTGGCCACCGCTGGCACTCCTGCTCACCGTCGAGCTGATCTCCCGGGTGCCGGTGCACCGCCGCTCGCTGGCGTTCGCCAGGATGGCGGCCACCGCCACCATCGCCGGGATCGCCGCCTGGGTGTCGTACTGGCACATGGTCGGGGTCGCCGCCCGGTACGGCGAGACGGGCGCGTCGCCGTACCTGCTGCCGCTCTCGGTCGACGGGCTGATCGTGGTGGCCAGCATCTGCCTGGTCGAGCTGGGCGGCCGGATCTCCACCGAACAGGCGGAGAAGGCCCGGCGGGCGGATACCGCCGGCCCCGTGGAGGAGGACGGCCGGGCGGAGAAGGACGGACGGGTCGAGGAGCCTGCCGTCGCGACCGCCGTCGCGACGGGCGCTTCCCGAACGGGCTCCCAGTCGATTTCGAGGTCGGCCGGACCGAGCGACTCCACTCCGGAGCATTCCCCTCAGAACGACCCCGTAGCAACCGGTCCCGTACCGGCCGGTCCCGTACCGGCCAGTCCCGCAGCGGCCAGTACCGTACCGGCCGGTACCGTACCGGCCGATCGCGCCGCCCGACCCCGCCAGGTGGCAACGTCGGGTACGCCACGAAAGCGGGCCTCGTCGTCCGGCAGTACGACGGGCGCCCCCACCCCGGCCCGTCCTCGTCGGCCGATAACCGAGACGGCGGCGCTGGCCGCGGCGATCCAGGAGGCCCGCCCCGACGCCAGCGACGCCGACGTGGCGCAGGAACTGGGTATCACCACAGCCCGGCTCCGGACGATCCGGCGTCAGGTCCGCGAACTCGACCTGGTCGCCTGAGGTGTTAGGAAGGGGCCCTTCTTCTACAAAAAGCGATAAGAAGGGGCCCTTCCTTACAGGCCGACGACCGCCGACGCGGCGACCACCGGGGTGGTGTCGGCCGCCGGCAGCGTCACGGTGACCTCCAGCCCGCCGTCGCTCTGGGCCACGGCGGTGACGGTGCCGCCGTGCGCGTCGCAGACCGCCCGGACGATCGACAGCCCGAGCCCGGAGCCCCGGGCGCCGGTACGCTCCCGACCGCCGCGGCGGAACGCCTCGAACAAGCCGGGTACGTCGCTCTGCTCCACCTCGAAACCGGTGTTGCCGACGACCAGCCAGGCCTGCTCGGCATCCGAACCGGTACGCACCCACATCCGGCCGTGCAGGTGGTTGTAGCGGACCGCGTTCTCGACCAGGTTGCCGGCCAGCCGCTCGAGCAGACCCGGGTCGCCGACCACCGGCGCCGGTTCCAGGCTCGTGTCGACCTGGAGTTTGAGCCGGGTCGCCTCGGCCCGCATCGCGGAGAGCGCGGCACTCGCCCCGGTGGCAAGGTCGGTCGGCGCCTTGCGGGCCAGCCGCCGGCCCGCCTGGGCCTCACTGCGAGCCAGTACGAGGAGCGCGTCGACCAGGTTGTTGGCGCGTTCGGAAGCGTCCCGGACCACGGTCGCCATCCGGCGGTACTCCGCGACGTCCGCCTCGTCGTCGGCCATCGTCACGTCGATCTCGGTGCGCATCACCGCCAGCGGCGTACGTAGTTCGTGGGAGGCGTTGGCGACGAAGCGTTTCTGCGCCTCGAAGGCGCCGCCGATCCGGTCCAGCATGGCGTCGAAGGTCCCCGCCAGCTCGGCTACCTCGTCGTCCGCGCCGGAGTAGCGGATCCGCTGGTCCAGGGTGGCCTCGCCGAGCCGCCGTGCCGTCGAGGTGACCTGGTGCAGCGGCCGGAGTGCCCGACCGGCGACCGCGTACGCCCCGGCGACACCGACCACGCTGATCGCCAGCAGCGCCACCAGGCCCTTGGCCAGCAACTCCCGCGAATGCGCCTGGACGACCTGCTCCTGCCACTGCCTCGCGTCGATCGTCCGGCCATCGGTCAGCTCGACGATCGTGCCGGGCTGCAACTGATCGGCCGGCCGCAGCGCGTCGCCGACCAGCAACCAGGCGAGCAGCAGCAGGATCGCGCCGGCGCCGATCAGCAGTACCCCGTTGAGCAGGGTCAGCCGGAGCCGCAGGGTCGGGCGCAACCGGGGCCGACGGCCGGTCAGATAGACGGTCATGCCTCCTCCTCGCCGTACGCGGTCACGCGCTCACCTGGCCCGGCACGTAGGGATCGGGCACCCGGTAGCCGGCGCCGACCACCGTCTCGATCAGTGGTGGATCGCCGAGTTTCTTGCGCAGGGTCATCACGGTCACCCGGACGGTGGTGGTGAACGGGTCGGTGTTGGCGTCCCAGACTCGTTCGAGGAGTTCCTCGCTGGAGACCACCGCACCGCGCGCCTTGATCAACTCTTCCAGCACGCCGAACTCCTTGCGGGCCAGGTCCACCACCACCCCGCCCCGGGTGGCGACCCGCTTGGCCGGGTCGACCACCAGGTCGGCCACGGTGAGCACCGGCGGGGTCACCGGGGTGGCGCGGCGGCCGAGGGCCTGCACCCGGGCCACCAGTTCGTCGAAGGCGAAGGGTTTCGGCAGGTAGTCGTCGGCACCGAGTTGCAACCCCTCCACCCGGTCGGCGACGGTGCCGCTCGCGGTCAGCATCAGCACCCGGGTGAGCGCACCCGAGGTGACCAGGTCGGCGCAGATCTGGTCACCGTGCATGCCGGGCAGGTCCCGGTCCAGCACCACCACGTCGTACCGGGTGACGAAGGCCATCTCGTGTCCGGCGGATCCGTCGTAGGCCACGTCGACGGCCATGCCCTGCCGACGCAGACCCCGGACGATCGCGTCGGCGAGGTTGCGCTCGTCCTCCACCACAAGTACCCGCACCATGACCTCCCCGGCCGCTCGTCCAGGGACAACCTATCCGTGGCCGACAAGTCACCGGCCGGGGACGCGCCTGCGCCGGTGTCGCCGACGCGTCCGGCCTCGGCTACCGCTGGAGCTGCCACAGTCCGATCGAGCCGTCGGTCCGTCGGCAGTGCAGCGTCTCCCCGGTGAGCCCGCAGTCCGCGGAGATCCCCGAAAGGACCGTCAGCAGCCGGGTCCGCAGGGTCCTCGTGTCGACCTCGGTCACCCAGGCCCGACGGTCGCCGCCGATCCGGATCCCGATTCTCCGGGGATCCTCGGACTCAATCTCCATCGACTGCCAGGAGCCCAGTTCGGCGAGCACCCGTCCGGTGGCGGGCTCGACCGCGTACTGCAGGTCGGGGGTATCGGATTCGGTCAGGGCGGTGGCGATGAACACGTCGCCGACCTGCCTCAGGTTGATCCAGCGGGGATCCGACCACCGGAGCCGGCCGGTCCGGGCGTCCCAGATCCGCATCCCGTTGTCCCGCAGGTGGGTGCAGAGGTAGGCGCCGCATTCAACCGGCCCGTACTCCTGGCTGTCGTCCCTCGGGATCGACCATCTGCGGTCCAGCCCGGTCGGCCCGTACGCGGTCGCCGACCGTTCCTCGTACACGACGAAGAGGTCGCCGACGAGATCGACGTACCAGTAGACGTCCGGACGGTCGGCGGGCGGTGGTGGCAGCTGGGCGGTCCGGGTGACGGCGCTGGTGGCGAGGTCAAGCATCTCGACCCGCCCCGACGACAGGACCAGCGCCATCTCCGCTACCTGGCCGAACGGCGAATACTTGTACGTGCGTCGGGCGCCGGCCGGCGTCGACAGCGACCAGCGCGGCCTTCCCGACGCCGGGTCGATCGCCTGCAGGGTCCCCGCCGGGCGGTACTGCACCGGGTCCTCCTCGAGCCCGTCCGGCGGCTTCCAGCCCTCGGGCCCGGCCCAGACGACGAGGTCACCCGCGCCGGTGACGGTGTCCACCGTCATCTCGCGGTCCCAGGAGATCGCCCCGGTCCTCGCGTCCACCGCCGTCACCCGGCTTCGTCCGCTCGGCGACTGTTCCGCGTGCGACACGAGCACCAGCATGTCGCCGAGCAGCATCGGCTGACCCACCTCGCCGGGCGGCAGGGTCGTCCGCCAGCGCGACGTGCCCTCGGGCAGCCGGTACCCGGTGAGTTCCTGGCCCGACCCGTTCGAGTCCAACCCGGCGATGACGAACAACCAGTCCCGGTCCAGCAGAACCGTCGCGCCGAGCGGCGCCGGGACGTCCACCTCCCGCCACGGCCCGGGAAACGGGTTCCCGGCGGCCATGGTGGCGAGCAGCGCGGCGAGCAGCGCCGGCAGCCCGACCCGGAGGAACCTCGACCGGCGGCGGCCGGGTCGGGACGGCGGTTCGCCGGGCCACACCCGGTCGTGCTGCGGCTCGGCACCGAGTTCACCCAGTTCGATGGTGGGCATCCAGTTCCCTTCCGACGGTCCGGCGGCGTCCGCACGCCAGGCTCCGGCACACTCCGGATGGACCACCCCGGGTAGCGGCAAATCGGACGCGAAGCCACCTGTACGATGGCGCCTCGTGGCAGTTCCGGTGGTGGACAACTCTTCGGACGCCGAGGCCGGCCAGGCCGAGACCGGTCGACCCCGCCGGTGGCGTGGACTCCGGGCGCCCGCACGGGCCGACGTACTGGTCATCGGAGCGTACGTGCTGCTCGGCGTGTTCGTCTGCGCCAACTACTGGGCCGACATCCAGCACCGGGTGTCGTCGCATCTGCCCACCGACCACAGCTGGTTCGAGTGGCTGCTGGCGCACGGCGCGTACTCGGTCCGACACCTGGAGAACCCGCTCTTCTCGGCCCGGCAGAACGCGCCGGACGGGGTCAACATGATGGCCAACACGTCGGTACTCGGCATCAGCCTGCCACTGGCCCCGATAACCCTGTTGTTCGGCCCGCAGGTGTCGTACTCGGTCTATCTCGGCGGTGCGCTCGCCGCCACGGCCGCGACCTCCTACTGGATGCTCTCCCGCCACCTGGTCGCCTCCCGGGGCGCGGCGTTCGTCGGCGGCGCGTTCCTCGGCTTCGCGCCGGGGATCATCCACCACGCCAACGGCCAGCCGAACTTCGCGTCGAACTTCCTGCTTCCGCTCATCGTGGTCCGGGTGCTCCGGCTCGGCGAGCCGGGTCGCTGGCTGCGGGGCGGAGTGGTCCTGGGCCTGCTGGTGGCGTACCAGATCTTCATCAACGAGGAGATGCTGCTGCTCACCGCGCTGGCCTGCGCGGCGATCGTGCTGCTGTACGCCGTGTTCCGGTGGTCGCAGGTCCGGGCCCGGGCGTGGAACTTCGTCCGCGGGCTCGGCGTCGGGGCCGCACTGGCGCTGCTGCTGGCCGGCTACCCGATCTGGTACCAGTTCAACGGTCCGCAGTCCTACCGCGGACTGCAGGGCGGGGTCTTCCACAACTGGGGCGAGGACCTGCGGGCCTTCGTGACGTACTCCCGGGACACCATCGCCGGCTCGCCGGAGGTGGAGCGGACCATCGGGATGACCGAGCAGAACACCTGGCTCGGTTGGCCGCTCGTCGGGCTCGCCGTACTGGTCGCCGTGCTGCTCTGGCGGACCTCGGTGACCGCCCGGATCGCCTCGCTGCTCGCCGTCGGATTCGCGCTCGCCTCGCTGGGGCGGCAGGTCCGGATCGACGGCCGGGTGACCGAGATCGAGGGTCCCTGGCACCTGCTGCCGGAGGACCTTCCGCTGGTCGAGATGATGATGCCCACCCGGCTGAGCCTGGTCACCGTCGCGGCCGTCGGCATCCTGATCGCGCTGGCCTGGAACGAGGTTGCCCGGACCCGGACGGCTCCGGGCGGGCCACGGCTGCGGATCCTGGCGTACGCGGCCATCGCGCTCGCACTGCTGCCGATCTTCCCCCGCCCGTTGCCGGCCCAGCACATCGACCTGCCGCCGCACTTCATCACCTCCGGAGCCTGGCGGCCGTACGTACCGCCGGGCCGCACCCTGGTGCCGGTGCCCATTCCGAGCAACGTGCACGGCCTTTCCACACTGAGATGGAGCGCCCTGACCGAACAGGCGTTCCCGATCCCGGCAGGCTATTTCATCGGGCCGAACGCGGAGGGCAGCGGCGTGTTCGGCGCCCCGTCCCGGCCGACCAGCATGTTGATCTACGGAACGATGGACCGGGGCGCGGCGCCGGCGGTCACCGAGGAGAACCGGCGCCAGGCGATCGAGGATCTGCGGTTCTGGAAGGCGTCGGTGGTGGTGCTCGGCGACCATCCGGCCACCCCGGCGCTGCACGTCCTGCTGGCCGGGCTGCTCGGTCCGGGCCAGCGGGTGGACGACGTCTGGCTCTGGGACGTACGCCCGCTGGTCGGCTGACACGCCGGAACCTGGGCGCGGTGGACCTCGACCTGCCCTGCCGGCGGCTCAGTCGCCGACCTGGGCGCGGACGTCCCACACCCAGGCGCCGGAGATGTCCCGGCCCGGGCCGAGCAGCCGGTCGAGCGTCTCCTTCACCGGTGTACCCCGGTGCAGGCCGCCCTGCACCACGATCGCCGCCCGCCAGTGCCGGAGATCCTCGATCGCCTGCCGGCGTTCGGTGTCGCCGATCACCGGCACCTCGCCGCTGCGGGCGACCCGGCCGAGCAGCACCGCCGTCGGCCGGTCCGGCGAACCCCAGCGGGCCTGCTGGTCGTCCGGGCCGGTGGGGCCGATGAAGTACCCGCCGGGCGTGGTGAACGCCAGCCCGGTCCGGGCCGACCAGTACATTCCGGCGGTCGCCTCGCTGCCCGTCGTCGGCGGCACCGGCACCAGGGTGCGCCCCGGCGGCACGTACGACCGCCACTCGCCGCTGGCGATGAACTCCGGTACCGGCCAGACCGGCTTGGTGACCAGCGGCACCGGTGCCACCGGCAGCAGCACGGCGACGACCGCACCGGTCCAGAGCAGCCGGATCGGCACCCGTCCGCCCAGCGGAGCCGGCCGGTCGGTCCCGGGGTTCTTCCCGGGGTCGCCGGGGTCGTCTCCGGTCGGGCTGGCCGCCCCGGCGCGGTCGAAGACCCAGTGAAAGGAGATCGCCAGCAGGATCGCCAGGGCCGGGACGCAGATCAGCGGGAACCGGGCCGGTACCGCCAGGTCGATCAGGGGCAACCCCTCGACCAGCCGGTACGGGCCGGGCAGGTCGAGCGGTTGCCCGCCCAGCCGTACGGTCTCGCCCAGCGCCAGCGCGGCGAAGACCACGGCACAGAGCACCAGGGCCTTGACCAGGGGCCGCCGCCACTGCCAGATCGCGATCACCGCGCAGAGCACGATCAGCCCCAGGCCGAAGAAGGAGTTCTCCTCGGTCGCGTTCGGGGAGAGCAGGCCGGGCACCGAGTCGTAACCGGTGATCGACTGCCGGGCCACCGCGGTGAACGACTCCAGGTCCAGGGCGTACGCGGCGGGGTCGAACGGCAGTCCCCGGTAGTGCCCGGGGCCGAAGAACTGGAACCACAGCGGGTACGCCAGCAGCACCGTCGCGGTGACCGCGCCCACGCCCAGCCGACCGAGGAACGCCGGGGCCAGCCGTCGCGCCGTCGCCGGAGCCGCCACGGCGTAGCCGACGGTGAACAGCCCGCAGGCGAGGACCAGGAAGGCCAGCACCTCCTCGCCGAGGAAGACCTGGTAGGTCACCAGCAGTCCGAGCAGCACACCCCGGCGCACCACCCGATCCGTGCGCGGGTCGAAGACCACCCAGAGAATCGCCGGAACCAGGAACTGCGAGATCATGTGCAGGTGGCCGGTGGCCTGGGAGATCATTCCGGGCGCGAACCCGCAGAAGAGCCCGGCGACCGCCGCCCCGAACCGGGACGCGACGATCCGGCGGGACAGGAACAGGTACCAGGCGGCGGCCGTACCGGCCAGGGACAGCACCACCGCGAGCAGGTAGCTGGTCTGCGAACCGAACAGCAGGGTCACCGGGGTCAGCGGCACGCCGAGGCCCAGCACCGACGTGTTCGCCATCAGGTTGACCCCGTCGGGCGCGTTCAACGCGGTGCTGTGGAGCGGGTTCTCCAGCTGGGTCACCGCCCGGGCGGCCCGGGCGAGCATCCACTCGAAGAGCATCATGTCGTTGTCCGCGTACGTCATCCGGTCCCGGTGCAGCCAGAGCCCGGAGGTGACGTAGCCCGCCACGGCGACGTAGACGGCGATAACGGCTCCGTCGACGAGCGGCCCGCGACGTCGCCCGGCCCCGGAGCGTACGGCTCGGAACCAGCCGGTACGGGACCGTAGCGCCTGGAACCAGCCGGTGCGGGCCGGCCAGCCGTCCGGCCGGATCCGCCACCGGCCGGTCACCGGCGGCGACCCGGGCACCTCCGTCGGGACCGCGACGCCGGTGGCGGTCTCGGCGGAACGACCCGGCCCGCTCACCCCGCGGTACGGTCGGTCAGCGGGCGGACGTCCCAGACCCACACGTCCGCCCGGCGTTGGGCGGGGCCGGCGATCTGGTCGACGGTGCGGTGCAACGCCTCGACGTTGTCCTGCCGTACCGGCAGTACCAGGATCGCGGCCCGCCAGTGGCGCAGTTCGTCCATGGCGCGCCGACGCTGCCGGTCCGTCAGGGTCGCCGGGCGGCCGGTCTTGGCCACGTCGTCGAGTACCGCGCTGAGTCCGCTCGGGCGGCCACCGAACCGTCCCGGGTCGCCGGTGTTCCCGTTGCGGGGCGCGAGGAAGTAGCCCCCGGGGATCTTGAAGTCCAGGTTGGTGGACGCGGCCCAGCGCATTCCGTTGGTGTGTCCCATCGCGGGGATCGGCACCGGTACCAGCGTCTGCTCGGGGCCGACGAAGGGCCGCCACTGACCGGACGTGATGAAGGTCGGCACGGGTGGCCGGCCGATCTCCCGCAGCGGCAGCGGCAGGATCGGCACCAGCGCGATGGCCAGCGCGGCCGCCACCACCGTACGCAGCGTCCGTCGCTCGGCGATCTCCAGCGCCCAGGCCCGGTCGGTCGCCAGGGCGAGAAGAAGTCCGATCACGACGGTGGTGATCAGGCCGAACCGGGTCGGCACCACCGCGTCCAGCAGCGGCGCCTTGACCAGGACGTCCCACGGCCCCCAGAACGCACCCCGGTTCCACCAGGAGATCCGCTCGCCGAGGGAGAGCACCGCGAAGAGCAGGCCGGTGACCGCGAGGGCCCGGATGATCACTTCACGCCGGAGCCAGACCACGATCGCCACGGTCAGCAGTGCGAGGCTCCAGCCGAAGAACGCGTTCTCCTCCGAGTAGTTCGGCGCCAGGTCGAGGTTGGCCCGCTGGTTCCCGCCCAGCGTGGTGGAGCCGGGCACGAAGAACGCCGCGAGGTCGTTGCCGTAGTCCCGGACCGCGTCGCTCAGCCCGTGGTACGCCTGCCGGCCGGCGAACTGCACGAGAAGCGGGTACGCGAGCAGCGCTCCGGCGAGTACCGCGCAGACCGCCAGGCCGCCGGCGAGCGGTCGCCACGCCGCGCGCCACCGACCCGGCTGCTGCACCACGACGGCGAACAGGAAGATCCCACAGGCCATCGCGGTGAAGAGCAGGATCTCCTCGTTGATGAACGCCTGGTAGCTGACCAGCAGCGCGAGGATCACACCGTCCCGGATCACCCGGGTGGACCGGGTCAGCACCATGACCCGCCAGACGATGAACGGCAGGAGGAACTGCGAGATGATGTTCGGATGCCAGTTGGCGTGCGACAGCAGCGCCGGGGAGAAGCCACAGAACCAGCCGCCGACGATGGCCGCGACCGGTGCCTTGACCAGATGGCGGGAGATCACGTAGTACCAGGCGGAGGCGGTGCCGGCCAGCCCGAGCGTCACCAGGGTCACGAACGAGACCGCCGGCCCGAACAGCAACGTCAGCGGCACCATGGGGATGCCCAGCCCCAGGATCGCCGTGTTGGCCATCAGGTTGACACCGTCAGGATAGTTCAACCGGTCGGTGAAGAACGGGAATTCGCCGTGCAGCACCACCCGGACCGAGTGGGCGAGGAAGTACTGCACCTGGGCCGGATCGCTGCTGTAGAGCGACGCCACCCGACCGGCCGGGTCGAGCCAGATCTGGCTGGTCACCCAGAAGGCGGCGACCAGGAAGAACGCGTACACCGCGAGATCGCGGCGCCAGGTCGGCCAGCGTGCCGGGCGGGCCGTCGGGGCTCCGCTGTTCCGGTCCGGCGTACCCGGATCCTCGATCGCGGCACCGGATCGCGAAGCCGCCTCGGAGTCGGCGGCCGGGCCCGTACCGGGCGTGGCGGCCGACCCCGTTCCGGGGCCGGCGTCCGAACCTGCCGGCTGCGCCGCGCCCCTCTCGGTTCCGGTCGCCGTGCGGCCTCCGGACTCGGGGCCCTCCGGGTCCGGTGTGGTTTCGAGACGTGGCTCGGCAAGCGTCACAGTCGGCGGAGTCTACAGGAGCACCCGATTGGTCCCGGATGCCTGGGGCGCCGGTTACCGCAGGGCGAGCAGCGTCCGGCGGCGCCCCCGCGCCGGGGCGTACCCGATCGGCTGGCTTTGCCGGGTGACGCCCGG
The DNA here is from genome assembly GCF_015690345.1 of Plantactinospora alkalitolerans. Lineage (GTDB taxonomy): Bacteria > Actinomycetota > Actinomycetes > Mycobacteriales > Micromonosporaceae > Plantactinospora > Plantactinospora alkalitolerans. The sequence goes on from NZ_JADPUN010000074.1 coordinate 54,008, forward strand.
CCGGCGTCCGAGATCTCGTAGGATGTGGCTTCTGTAGACAGCTGAGGTGGATCGGGGGCGCAGAGGTGGGTTCAGTCCCTCGTACCGGGATCACCGGCGCGGCGTTGGTGCTGGCTCTCCTCGCGGGTGGCTGCGGCACCATACCGAAGGAACCGGCGGTCGCGCTGCGGGTCGGCTACGACACACTGGACGGCACCCTCGCGGTGTGGCCGTCCCGAGGCTCGCTGGCCGGGGATCCACAAGCGACCACCGCCGTGGCGAAGGCCGTGGACGAGTGGCGCTCACCGGTCGAGGACCGGGTCTACCTCCCGTCGTCGGGGATCCTCTGGCTCGGCGAGGTGGACGGCGGCCGGCTGGCACTCGTCGCCGCCGACGTACCTGGTGAATCGGCGTCCTGGCTGCTGCAACTGGCCGGGAACGGTCCGGACTTCCACGTCGAGCGGGCGGTCGAGTACACCGATCCGGGCTACCTGGTCTATTCCGACGTACTGCCGGTGCAGCTTTCCACCGGTCGGCGCTATCTCGTCTCGGCCCGGGTGGACCGCCTCCTCGGACCGGACCGCCAGACGCTGGCCATCACGGACGGCCTCACCGGCCCGGTCGCCCTGCCGGCCTGCGCCGCCGCGACCGTCACCGCCCGGTTGCGCCCCAGCGAGTCGCTGCCGAACGGCAAGTCCGCCGACCGGCTCGTCGATCTCGGCACCGGTGCGGTGGGGCCGCGCTATCCGCTGATCACCGACGACACCGGATCGGCGGCGGCGGCGCTGCGCGGGCTCGACACCTGCGCACTCGGCGAGAAGACCGGGGCGTTCGGCAGCATCCCGCACCGCGTGCACGGCCGGGCCCACCCCGGATCGGTGCCGGCGTCGTGGCCGATCGACCAGGTCAAGACGAAGACGCTGGCCGAGGTCGCGCTCGACGACACCGGACGGCCGAGCAAGCTCGAGCAGCTCAGCTGGCGCACCGCCGACGGGATGATGACCGCCGTGATGGTGCGGCCCACCGCCGGTCCGCCGGTGGTGTCGGCCGCGGACCGGGTCGAACCGCTCCAGGGGTACGTCCTGCCGCTGCCCAGCCCCGTCGTCGTACTGAGCTGGGAGGACAGCCCGGACGTCAGTCTCACGCTGCCGCCCGGTACGCCCCGCCGGGTCGACCGCCCGGGGCTGATCGTGCTGGACAAGCCGACCAGCAGGCAGACGTACAGCCTCATGGTCAGCCCCGAGAAGACCGTCGACCGCTCGTTCGGCGGCAACTGACCGGCTCGTCCGGCGGCAACTGAGCGGCTCGTCCGGTCGCGGCTGACCGGCGCCCGGTCGCGCGCACCCGAACCGCCCGGTCATGCGACGAGGGGCCCGGTCAGGTCGACCGGGCCCCTCGTTCGGTAGCCGGGATCAGCGGCGCCCGTTGCGACCCTTCGCCGCCCGGTCGCCGCCGTTGGCGGCGGTCACCCGGACCGACGCGATGGACTCGTCGTCGAGCTGGGAGACCCAGCCGGTGATGTCCCGGGCCACGTCCTGCGCCGTCAGCCCCAGGTCGGCCAGGATCTGCGCCCGGGTGCCGTGCGGCTGCCAGACCGGCGGTACGCCCAGATCGCGCATCGGCACCCGCACGTCGGCGTCCCGCATCGCCTTGGCCAGTGCGTCGCCGACGCCGCCGGCCCGCACGCCGTCCTCCACCGAGACCACCAGCCGGTGCGCGCTGGCCAGGGTGACCAGCTCCGGTGGGATCGGCCGGACCCAGCGCGGGTCGACGACGGTGACGCCGTAACCCTGCTCGGCGACCCGGGCGGCCACCTCCATGCCGAGGTGCCCGAACGCCCCCACCGCGACCAGCAGCACGTCGGTACGGGCGGATTCGGCCAGCACGTCCACGCCACCCGACAGCGAGCCGGCGGCAGTGACCCGTCGGATCGCCGGCAGGTCGGCCGCGACCGCTCCGGTCGGGAACCGCACCACGGTCGGCCCGTCCTCGACCGCGACTGCCTCGCGCAACTCCGCCCGCAGTGTCGCGGCGTCCCGGGGTGCGGCGATCCGCAGTCCGGGGACCACCCCGAACACGGACATGTCCCAGATGCCGTAGTGGCTCGGGCCGTCCGGACCGGTGATGCCGGCCCGGTCCAGCACGAACGTCACCGGCAGCTTGTGCATCGCCACGTCGAGCAGCACCTGGTCGAACGCGCGGTTGAGGAAGGTCGCGTAGATGGCCACCACCGGATGCAGGCCACCGAGGGCGAGGCCGGCGGCCGAGGTGGCCGCGTGCTGTTCGGCGATGCCGACGTCGTAGACACGTTCCGGATACTTGCGGGCCAGCGCGGCGATCCCGGTCGGCTCGGCCATCGCGGCGGTGATGCCGACCACGTCGGGCCGTTCGTCGGCGACCGCGACCAGTTCGTCGGCGAAGACCTGCGTCCACTTCAGCGAGGAGGCGGCGAGCATCTTGCCGGTCTCCACGTCGAACGCGCCCGGGCTGTGCAGGCAGTCGGCGTCGTCCTCCTCCGCCGGGCGGTAGCCCAGACCCTTGCGGGTCACCGCGTGCACTATCACCGGGCCGCCGAAGCCCTTGGCCCGGCGCAGTGCCGATTCCATCGCGGCCACGTCGTGTCCGTCGACCGGGCCGAGGTACTTGATGCCCAGGTCCTCGAACATGGCCTGCGGGGCCACCGCGTCCTTGATGCCCTTCTTGACCGCGTGCAGGACCTCGTACATCGGCCTGCCGACCAGCGGGGTGGAGCCGAGCGCCTCCTTGACGGCGTCGAGCACCTTCTCGTAGCCCGGGTTGAGGCGCAGTGTCGAGAGGTGGTCGGCGAGTCCGCCGATGGTCGGCGCGTACGACCGGCCGTTGTCGTTGACGACGATGACCAGCGGATTGCGGGCGGTGGCGATGTTGTTCAGCGCCTCCCAGCACATGCCCCCGGTGAGCGCCCCGTCACCGACCACCGCGACCACGTTGCGCGACTCGCCGCGCAGCGCGTACGCCTTCGCCAGCCCGTCCGCATAGGAGAGCGCGGTCGAGGCGTGCGAGTTCTCGATCAGGTCGTGCTCGCTCTCGGCCTGGCTCGGATAGCCCGACAGGCCGCCCCGCTGCTTCAGCCGGTCGAAGCCCTCCTGCCGGCCGGTGACCATCTTGTGCACGTAGGCCTGGTGGCCGGTGTCGAACAGAAAGCGGTCCCGGGGCGAGTCGAAGACCCGGTGCATGGCGAGGGTCAGCTCGACGACCCCGAGGTTCGGGCCGAGGTGCCCGCCGGTCCGGGACACCTTGGCGACAAGGAAGTCACGGATCTCGGCGGCGAGCAGGGCGAGTTCGTCGGCGGACATCCGTTTGACGTCCTGCGGTCCACGAACCGCGCCCAGCAGCCGGCCGGCGGAGGTCGTCTCGTCGGTGCGCTCGGTCATGCCAGCACCTCTCCGCGCTCGGCAGGGGTATCGGGCCGCGCGGCACTGGGCTGGCTGATTCGCTCCCTACACAGGCTCATAGCCGCAGAGTCTATCGGGGCGGGTGCGGCCCGCAGCCTGGCCGCCGAAGCACGTGGTCGGATCCGGTGAAGATCGGTGGTGGATCCGGTGAAGATCGGTGCTGGGCCCGACCTTTGCACGGCGAATGCGACGTGTCGGCGGCCAGGGTAGCCGACGCCGACCGTTCCGGCTGACGAACCGCTTCGCCACCCGGCGCCGCCCCGACGGCGATCGGCAGAGTCCCGTTGACCGGACGGCGCACCGTAGCGGACAGTCGACGACCGCCCACGGCGAGTGGTGGGGAGGGAGTCGGCCAAACGAACGAAAAATCGGGCAGATACCCCGAAGGGCCGTAGCATGGCCGGTAACCCCATCCTCCCCTAAGGTCTCGACATGTCGCCTGCTGGCCCTCGTCCGAGCCGGTTTTCCGGCCGCGTCCCTAGCAACCCGATGTCCGGCCGCTACGCCGCCGGTCAGGTACTCGCGGTAGGCATCGTGTTCCTGCTCGCGTTGCCGCTGCTCCCGTTGATTCTTCCCATCGTCGCCTGGATCCGGTTCCGCGACCGGGCCGCCGCCCGAGCCGAGCGCCGCGATTCGGAGGCTGTTCCTCCCGGCCGCCGAGCCGCCCTACACGTCACCTCCTGATCGCGGTCGCGGCACGGCGAGGACTCCGGCAGGTCCTCGCCGTGCCGGGGCTGCGGCGTCCGGCACGGTGGTATCTGCGTTGCCCGTTCGATCTCGATCCCCGAAAGTGGCCTGAGCCGCCGCACCGCGCCGGAGCGGCAGATCACGGGGAGACAGCGTGTCCGACTTCGACGTCCGTACGGCGAACCTCTCGATCATCAACTCGATGACGAAGTACCCGTCGATCCCGACCTACCACGCGCTCGACCCGCGCAACGGCGGACTGCTCGACGCGACCGTCCCGTTCACCGGCCAGGTGTTCCTGACCGAGAAGATCGACGGGACGAACGGCCGGATCGTCTCGCTGCCCGACGGCAGTTATCTGATCGGCAGCCGGGAAGAACTGCTGTACGCCCGCGGCGACCTCATCGGCAACCCGGCCCTCGGCATCGTCGAGGTGCTGCGCCCGATCGCCGACCGGCTGCGGCCGGCCGGACCGGGCAGGATCGTGGTCCACTACCTCGAGGTCTACGGCGGAAAGGTCACCGCCGGGTCGAAGCACTACACCAGCGCCCGGACGGTCGGTGCCCGGCTGTTCGACGTCGCCGTCCTCGACAACCACGCCGAACTGCTGACCTGGCCGGCCGAGCGGATCTCGGCCTGGCGGGAGGCGGCGGGGCAGCGCTTCCTCGCCGAACGCGACCTGCTCGACACCGCCGCCGCCGTGGGGCTGGAGACCGTGCCACGGCTGGACGCGATCGAGGCCACGGAACTGCCGACCGACCTCGACAAGATGTTCCGGTTCCTCGGCGACCACCTGCCCCGCACGACGGTGGCGTTGGACGGTACGCCGGGTCGGGCCGAGGGCATCGTGCTGCGGTCGGAGACCCGGTCGGCGATCGCGAAGGCCCGGTTCCAGGACTACGAGCGGACGCTGAAGCGACGCGGCGCCCGCTGACGGCCGGCAGGCCCGGACCGCTGACGGCCGGCAGGCCCGGACCGCTCAGCCGGCGGTCGGGTCCGCCGGGACCAGCAACGACACGAGTTCCACGTGCTGGGTCATCGGGAAGAGGTCGTATCCGCGCAGGGCGGCGAGCCGCCAGCCCGCCTCCCGGAACGTCCGTACGTCCCGGGCGAAGGCGGCCGGGTCGCAGGCGACGTAGGCGACGGCGCGGGTGGCCGCGGCGGCGACGGCCCGGACCACCGCCGCGCCGGCGCCGGTCCGGGGCGGGTCCAGCACCACCAGGTCCACCGGACCGATGACGCGGCGGCGGGACAGCGCCGGGGCGACCGATGCCCGGACCACCTCGATCTGGGGCAGGTCGCGCAGGTTCTGCCGGGCGGCCTGGACCGCCGCCGCGGCCGATTCCACCAGGGTGATCCGGCCGGTCGGGCCGACCCGACCGGCCAGCGCGGCGGCGAACAGGCCGGCACCGCCGTAGAGATCCCAGGCGGACTCACCGTCGCGCGGGTCCAGCAGTTCGAGTACGGCCGCCGCCAGGGTGTCCGCGGCGGCCGGGTGCACCTGCCAGAACGCCTCCGGTGGCAGCTCCCACACCCGGTCGACGGCCAGTTCCCGGACCGTTCCCGCCGCCTCGGCGGCACCGTCCGCCGGGGTGACGCCGTCCTCAGGTGTGGCGCCGTCCTCAGGAATGGCGGCGTCGCCCAGCTCGCCGCCGAGACCCAGCCCCGTCGTCCGGCGTCCGCGCACGGTCACGTCGCCGCCGGAGGAGGCGGTCACCTCCACCACGTCGGCGTCCGGCCAGCTCCGACCGCTGGCCGGAAGCACCGGCTGACGCTGGATCGCGGGATGGGCGATCAGGCAGCGGTCGATCGGTACGACCTCGTGTGAGCGGTGCTTGAGCAGCCCGGCCCGGCCCGCCGCGTCGACCGCGTAGCGCACCCGGGAACGCCAGCCCAGCGATCCGCCGGGCAGCGCGTCGACCCGGACGTCCAGTTCGGCGATCTCCGCCGGTTCCAGTCGGGCCAGCCGACGTAACTGCTCGCGTACGACCTCCGCCTTCCAGTTCCGCTGTGCCGCGGGCGCCACGTGCTGGAGGTCACATCCGCCGCACCGGTCCGGCCCGGCGTACGGGCAGGGCGGTTCGACCCGGTCCGGCGCCGGTTCGAGTATGTCCACCGCGTCCGCCCGCAGGTAGTCCCGGCGTACCTCGGTGATCTCGACGAGAACCCGTTCGCCGGGCAGCGCGTGCCGGACGAAGACCACCTGGCCGTCGAGCCGGGCCACACAGTGCCCACCGTGCGCCACCGGACCGACGGTCACCTCGACCCGTTCCGCCTCGCCCGGCCCCGTCGTGGCCCGCTCGGCCCGTTCCGCCTCGCCGGGACTCATCGGGGGCCGGCGGTGTCGGCGCCGGGGG
>NZ_JADPUN010000046.1 GCF_015690345.1 Plantactinospora alkalitolerans
GGCTCCGGTCTCGTGGGCTCGGGGATGTGTATAGGAGACAGGTGAGTTGGACGGCGAACACCGGGGCTGACCGGAGGAGTCCCCGCCCGCCCCGTCCGCCGGGACCGGGCACTCCGGCTGCGAGCAGGTCAGTGGCCCCCGGCTCCCGTCCGGGCCGGTGAGCGTGACCACGGCCGAGGTGTCGGCCGTACCGCCGTCCGGCACGGTGGTCCGGACGGTGCAGACGATCTGGTCGACCGCCGTCGGCGAGAGCGCCGTCACACCGCCGGGAAGCCGCACCGTCGTACCGGACGGGTCGGAGGTCGTCTCGGCCGGCCCGGTGTCCGCCGGGATCTCGGTGCTGTAGCCCAGCGTCCGCTCCGTCGGATCCGGGCCGGCGAGCAGCAGTGCGAGCGCGTTGTCGATCGAGCCCGCCGGGTTGGTCGGACGCAGTACCGGCACGAGGTGGTGGTCCGCCACGAAGAAGAGGCTGACTCCCTGGGCCGGTCCCACCGGCGCCGCGCCGCCGGTGATGACAGCGCTGGGGCGTACGCCACATCCGGTGGCGACGGCCAGCAGCAGCGCGATGGCGGCGGGCAGCGCGCACCGCCGGGCGCGGCCGGTCACCGGGTCGCCCCGTCGGCCGGAAGTCGATGGTCGGCCGGAAGTCGATGGTCGGCCGGCAGTCGATGGTCGGCCGGCAGTCGATGGTCGGCCGGCGGCGACGGATCCACGCAACGGCGCGGCAGGCGGAGCGTGAACACCGCTCCACCGGCCGGATCGTTGCCCGCCTCAAGGCCGCCCCGGTGCGCGCCGGCCCGGTGCAGCCGGGCGTTCTCCCAGGCGATGGCGAGGCCGAGGCCGCTGCCCTCGGATCGGGTCCGGGCGCTGTCCGCCTTGTAGAAGCGGTCGAAGACGCGGGGCAGCACCCCCGGGTCCAGGCCCGGACCGCTGTCGTGGACCGACAGGACGATCCAGTCCGGCTCGGCGCGCAGCCGTACCGATACCGGCGGAGCGCCGTGCCGCAGCGCGTTGCCGACCAGGTTGGCCATGATCACATCCAGTCGACGAGGGTCGATCCGGGCCAGCGTGCCCGGCGGCAGGTCGGTCACCACACGATCGGTCCAGCCCCGGCCGCGCAGCGTTGCCCGTACCGCCGCGGCCACGTCGACGTCGTCCAGGTTGAGTGCCGCCGTGCCGGAGTCGAACCGGGTGACCTCGATGAGGTCCGTCACGAGCTGGGTGAGGTTCTGCGTCTCCTGGCTGACCATCCGCGCGGCTCGTCCGGCGTCCCCGGGCAGCCGCGGCGCCTCCTCGTCCAGTACGTCGGTGACCGCGGTCATCGCCGCCAGCGGGGTACGGAGTTCGTGCGAGACGTCGGCCACGAAGCGCCGGGCATCCGCCTCCATCCGGCGCAGCTCGCCGACCTGCCGTTCCAGCCGTTCGGCGGTGTAGTTGAAGGTACGGGCCACGCCGGCGAGTTCGTCGGAGCCGTGGACCGTGAGCCGGGTGGTCAGGTCCCCGTCACCGAGCCGGCGGGCCGCCTCGCCGAGTTCCCGGACCGGCCGCAGCACGCCCCGGGCGGCGAGCAGCGCGAGCAGTACGGCGAATGCCAGCGACAGCCCGCCGGTCAGCCATGCCCATCCGGCGAGCCGGTCGATGCTGACCTGCTCGGCCACCAGGCTGTGCACTCGGTAGACCTCCAGCCCGGACGGTCGCGGCGTACCTTCCGACTCGTCGAGCATCAGTTGGGTCCCGATCACCAGGTACGGACGTCCCCGTTCGGACTGGCGTTGCCAGACGACCCGGCCACCACCCACCTTCGCCCGCAGCTTTGGTGGAAGCATCGCCGAGGTCTGGTCGTGCGAGGAGCTTCGGTCCTGGTAGACGGCGATCACGGAGTCGTCGCGGTTGGCCAGGCCGGCGGCGATCGCGTCGAGGTCGGCCTGGCTCGGTGGCAGGCTCCGGATCGGGCCGAGCTGGGCGATCTGTTCCGTCAGCGTGACGACGGCCGCGTCCTGGGCCTGTTGCAGGATGACGTCGCGGGCCTGGACGTAGCCGGCCCCGGCGACCACCGCCGTGGTGGTCAGGCCGAGCGACGCGAAGGCGAGCAGGAGCCGTACCCGCAGTCCGGCCGGCCACCACGACCGATCCATCGCGACTTTCGTCCACTTCATCCGCTGCTCACAACGGGCCGAACCGGTAGCCGAAGCCGCGGACGGTCTGCACGTAGACCGGCGCCGTCGTATCGTCCTCGATCTTCGCCCGCAGCCGCTGCACGCAGGCGTCGACCAATCGGGAGTCACCGAGGTAGCCGTGTTCCCAGACCGCCTCCAGCAGTTGCTGGCGGCTCAGCACCCGGCCCGGCGTGCCGGAGAGTTCGAGCAGCAGACGCAGTTCGGTCGGGGCGAGGCTGATCGGCGTCCCGGCCCTGCTGACCACCAGCGCGGCCCGGTCGATGGTCAGGGCGCCGTGCCGTTCGACCGCCGGCTCCGGGTCGGACTGCCGGGGCTCGCCGCCGGTCCGTCGCAGCACCGCGCGGATCCGTGCCTCCAGCACCCGGGCCTGGACCGGCTTGACCACGTAGTCGTCGGCGCCGGCCTCCAGGCCGGCTACCACGTCCATGTCGTCGTTGCGGGCGGTGAGCATGATGATCGGCAGGTCGCCGGAGGACCGGATCCGACGGCAGACCTCGAACCCGTCCATGCCGGGCAGCATGAGGTCGAGGACGACGACGTCGGCGGTGTCCGCGCGCAGCCGGGCCAGTCCCTGCTCACCGGTCGCCACGGCGTCCACGGTGTGGCCCTGGCGGCTCAGGGCCAGGTGGAGCCCGTCGCGCACCGTCTGGTGGTCCTCGATCAGCAGCACCCGTGACATGCCACCAACTATCGCATTCCATCCGAAGTAGCCCAGTGGATCATGTCTTGGGGTGACCATCGGCCCTCCGCTGCCCCGCTGTCCGGTTCCGCCCGGGGGCTGGCGGCCGAAACCGGGTGGACGGGGTCCATCCGGCGTTTCCGCACCGGGCCGACGAAGTCCGCCGAACGCACCAGAACCAGGATGGTGACGACGACCAGGACAATGAGCCCACTTCCGGTCATGATCGCGACGAACATCCCGCCGGGCCCGGACGACGCCGCGTCCGGGGCGACCAGCGGCTCGCCGCCCAGCAGGCCGAGCACGGCCACGCCGCCCAGCAGGCCGAGCACGGCCACGCCGCCCAGCAGGCAGAGCAGCCCCACCAGGACGCCGGCCGGGCCGGCGCCGGGGCCAACTCCGTCGCGGCTTCGGGCCAGCGGCGCGGCGGCCAGGCAGAACAGCACCGCCACCAGCAGCACCCCGCCGCACACGTCACTGAACCGGTGCCACCCCGCGATCATCGTGGCCGCGGCGACGACCGAGACCCCCATCGCGCCCGGGACGGCGAACCACCACCGGGCCGGCGCGGGGAGCACGAGCAGGACCGCGAGCAGCAACGCCATCGCCACGGAGACGTGACCGCTGGGGAAGCTGTTGTGCGTCGTCGAGGTGGCCACCGCGAGATCCGGCCGGAGGATCACCTGCTTGGCCACGCTCGAGAGGACCGCCGTGGCGCCGACCAGGGCGATGCCCATCACCCCCGCCCACGGCCGCCGGGCCAGCACGCCCAGCACCAGCACCCCGACGAGCAGGAGACCCAGCACGGCCGGGTCACCGAACCAGAACAGCACGGTCTTCGCCGGCTCCACCAGGTCGGTCGGCTGCTCGTACCCGCCACCTCGTTCGGCCCGGGGCAGCAGCGCGCCGTCGAGGCGTTGCCCTGCGGCGGTCCAGACGAACCCGACAGCGGTCAGGGTGAACGCGAGCAGGTAACCGAGCGCGGCGCGGAGCAGCCGGCCGCCCGGCGCCGGACCGGCGAACCGGCCCGACGACCGGAGCGCCGTTCCGGACGGGTACGGGGATGTCAGATGCACCAGGCAAGGATGGACCGTCCGGATGCGGATCCCGTCCGCGTCATGTCATGGTCCTGTCACAACCGCCCGTGGCCCGTCCCGTCGGGGATATCTCAGGTCCTTTAGAGTCGCTTGCCATGACCGCCCTGGAGGCCTCCCGCACCGCACCGGCGCCCGTCGTCTCCGAGGGGGCGGTGGCGACGCCGCCGGTGGCCACGCCCCGCCCGCTCGGCCTGGAAGGCTGGCCGCGCGTGGTGCGTACGTTGATGATGATGGCAGGCGCGGCGGTGGCGCTCTGGGTGGCCTTCACGAACCCGGACCGGCACCTGCCCGAGTTCCGTGCACAGTGGATCCTGTGGGCCTGCGTCGCCGGGGTGCTCGGCGCGCTGAGCGGATCGACGATCGGCTCCGGTGTCGCCCGCTGGCATGACCTGCAACAGATCCAGCGAGTGCCGGTACGGCGGGTCCTTCCTTCGCTGGTGGTCTTCCTGGTGCTGGTGGCCGGCGCCGTCGGCACCGCGTACGCCATCCTGGGCCGTGGGCTCACCTGGCGGTCCCTGGCGTTCGTGTCGATCGTCGTGCTCGGGGCGTTGCCGGCCGGGGCGACGCTCGCGGGACTACGGGTCGTCGCGATGCGTGGCCTCACCGGCGCCCCGGGCGAACAGTTGGCCGCGTTGATGCGGCTGCGCCGGATCCTGGCCCGCGTGCTGCAGATGATGGGTTCGTTGCTGCTGATGATGGTGCTGGTCGGTGCCGCCGCCGTCGGTTGGGGCAGTTCGGAGAAGATTCCGCAGTCGACCGCGTTGGTCATCGGCGCGGCCGGTTCGATCCTCATCGCGCTGATGCACGTTCCGGCGGCCACCCTGTTGCGTCGCCGCTGTCAGGTGTACGTGGACGAGTTCTCCGACATCGCCCACGTGGCCAAGGCGGACCTGGTCACCGCCGCGGAGGACCGGATCAAGATGGAGGAGATCCTCGGGGTCAACCGCACCTCCCTCGGTGAACTGCAGTCCGGGCTGGTGATCATCGGTCCGCTCCTCGCCACCACAATTGCCGCGATCATTCCCAAGATCTGAACGGATCGGCGCCAACTGCCAGGTGATCCGCATTCGCGGAATCGGCTGACGTGTGAATCACTTTTTCCCCCGCCCAATTGGACACTTGGACACCCCGTGGGATCCGTACCATCACGATCAATCGATGACTACACGGGGGATTCGATGGACATCAACGTGCCCTTCGGCCTGGCGTAGTCCTGCTGTTGTCGGATGCCTTTCGGCATTCGGAAAGGAGCCAGGTGGCTACCGTCAACCATTCCTCGAAACTTCGGGTGGCAGCACCGCTCGTCGCCCTCCTGTTGGCGACCGGTGCGAGTTTCATCCAATCGACCCCGGTGCTCGCGGACGATTCCGCGCCGGTATCCCTGACCGGCGGTACCGAGCGCCGACCCGCGGCTGCGGCAAAGAGCGCCAAGACGGACCGGTACGTGGTCCGGCTCGCCGAGCCGCCGGTGGCGGCGTACACCGGCGGGGTGGCCAAGGTCCCCGCCACCCGTCCGGATCCGGGCGAGAAGTTCGACGCGCACTCGGGCGCGGCACGCAGTTACCGGGACCACCTGACGGCTACCCGTTCGGCCGTGCTGTCCGAGGTGGACCTGAAGGCAGACCAGACGTACACGACGGCGTTCAACGGCTTCTCGGCGACGCTGTCCCCGAAGCAGGTTGCCGCGCTGCGGAAGGACCCGCGGGTCGCGGCCGTCACCGAGACGCGCAGGGTCCGCGCGCAGTCCACGACCCCGACGGGCGCGCGGCAGCCGTCGACCGGCTGGACCGGGACCGGTGCCGGTCGATCGGTGCCCACCGGCACGGTCGCCGGGCGCACCAGCGGCGGGCCGGCACTGAACCGGGCCAGCCTGGCCGCGCCCGGGACCGGCGCCGGGGTCGTGATCGGGGTGATCGACTCCGGAATCTGGCCGGAGAGCGCGTCGTTCGCCGCGACGATGTCGGCGCCGCCGGGCTGGCACGGCACCTGCCAGACCGGTGACCAGTTCCCCGCGTCCGCCTGCAACGGCAAGATCGTCGGCGCCCGGTACTTCGCCACCGACTACCTTGCCTGGTACGGGTCGCTCCCCGCCAACGAGGTGCTCTCGGCCCGCGACGTGCTCGGGCACGGCTCCCACACCGCCTCGACGGCGGCCGGAGAGCCCGTCCAGAACACCGTGGTCAACGGGCGGGACTTCGGTCCCATCGCGGGAGTGGCGCCGGACGCGCAGATCGCGGTGTACAAGGCACTCTGGGACGGCGGCGGCACGGACGCCGACATCATCGCGGCGATCGACGCCGCGGTCGCCGACGGTGTGCAGGTGATCAACTACTCCGTCGGCTACGACGGCGGCGACTACGTCCCCAACGACGCCATCGGCAACGCGTTCCTCAACGCCAACCTGGCCGGGGTGTTCGTGTCCGCCGCCGCGGGCAACGACGGAAAGTCCGCCACCATCAGCAACACGTACCCCTGGGTCACCACGGTGGGTGCGGCGATCACCAACGCCCGCGAGGCCACGTTGCGGCTCGGCGACGGGCGTACGGTCGTCGGAACGTCGCTGGACCTGCTGCCCGGCGGCACGGCGAAGTCACTGATCGACGCCAGCCAGGCGTCGACGGACGGCAACGCCACCTGCTACGGGGGCTCGCTCGACGCCACCAAGGTGCAGGGCAAGATCGTTGCCTGCAGATACACCGACAAGTTCGACGCCGTCAAAGAGGTGAAGGCCAAGGGCGGCGCCGCGGTGATCCTGTTCAACGACGTCGACGTCAAGCGGGTCAGCAACTTCTACAACTTCCCGACGATCAGTCTGTGGGACCGCGAGCAGGCCGGACCGCTCCTCACCTACCTGCAACGGCACCCGACCGACGGTACGGCCACTGTGTCGAACGGTGGTGACGGTTCGAGCGTGGGCGTGCCGAGCGTGGTCAACTTCTCCTCGTACGGGCCGGACCAGGTCCACACCGGACTTCAGAAGCCGGACCTGGTGGCCCAGGGCACCGATGTGGTCGCTGCCGTGGCGCCGCCCGGCAACGACGGCCGCGACTTCGACGCGTACTCGGGTACCTCGATGGCCACACCGCACGTTGCCGGCATGGCCGCCATCCTGAAGGGTCTGCACTCCGGCTGGTCGCCCGGCACGATCGCCTCGGCCCTGCGAACCACCGCGACCGACACGGTGGGCACCAGCACGCCGTTGAAACAGGGCAGCGGGATGGCCGACCCGACCCGGGCCAACAACCCCGGCCTGGTCGTGACGCCGTCGGCGTCCGAGCTGACCGCGTTCCGGGACGCCGCCGCGCCGGACGGCAAGGAACTCAACCTGCCGTCGATCGCGTTGCGGGAGTACGACGGAACGCGGACGCTGACCGTGAACCGGAGGTTCACCAACGTCGGAAGCACGCAGGAGACGTACCAGCCCAGCGTCTCCGGCCTGACCGGCATGACGGTCACCACGAACCCGTCGAGCATCACCGTCGCGCCGGGCAACTCGGTCACCGTCGCGATCACCATCGACCGCGGCTCGGCACCCTTCGACCGGTACACCACGGGTGCCATCACCTGGACCAGTTCGGCGCACTCGGTCCGGATCACCGTGGCGGGGAGGCCGTGGGGCTTCAACCCGAGGACCCATGACGACACCGACGCGCCGATCCAGTACGGCTGGACGGGCGCGTCCGGGCAGATGATGTTCCAGCCGGGTTTCAGCGGGCAGGTGAGCACCCGGACCACCGGCTACCGGTCGGTGTCCTGGAGCAGTTCCAGCCTGTCCACGGCGTACCCCGCGACGTTCTTCGACCGCGCGGGGGACAACATTCGGTCGCACAGCATCACGGTCCCCTCGGGATCGGCCGGCCTGATCGTCCAGCTGTCGGCCTCCGGCAACGCCAATCTCGATCTGTACGTCTACCGGAACGGCAAGCTGGTCAGCCAGAGTCTCGACTACTGGAGCAGCAACGAACGGGGGGTGCTCTATCTGCCCACGGCCGGCACGTACACCGCGTACGTGCACGCGCAGCGCGGCGCGACGGCGGGGGGCACGGTCAACTACCAGTTCGCCGCCACGGTCCTGGCCCGCAGCGGTAGCTACACCGGCGCGACGGTTCGGGTCACCGATTCGGGCGGCAGCACGACCACGAATCTCGTGCGCGGGAACTACTACACCGTCGCGTTGACGCCGACGTCCACGCTGCCGAACGTCGAGCACTGGGCGTACACGGAGTTCACCGTCAACGGGAAGGTCGTCTCCGGGCCGCTGATCAGCTCGCGATGACGCTCACCTGACAGACGATCGGCGGGGCAGGGCCGGGCGGCCCTGCCCCGCCGTCGGTTCGGTTCGGCGAGGACGCCTACCGCCCGGCTACCACTACAGCCACCAGGGCGCGAGGAACGGCAGCGACTGCGCCTCGGTCGAGAAGGTCCAGCCTCCCGCCGGCGCGCTCTGGAGCCGGAAGTAGACGACGGCGACGTACGCCGAGCTGACCGGGGTGAAGTCGACATCGTTGTACCAGGTCCGCCCGTTCGGTGCGCAGAACTCGGACGAGTCGTCGGAATGGGTCGTCGTCACCCCGTTCTGGTAGATGGCGACCATCTGGATGCGGATGCACTCGCCGTTGGCGTTGTTGAGAAAGAGTCGTCCGACGAGCCGGGGCTCCCACCTGCCGGCGACCAGGTCCCATTCCAGCCGGGCGTCCGCACTGGGTCTGCCCCAGCCGTTCAGTTCGCCCTCGCCGAAGTCATGCCCCTCGTCGAGAATGGAGAAGCGGTCGGTCCGCTCGACCGATGCCTGTGCCGGGCTCGCACCGATCAGTCCCAGCGCGCACACCACGGCCAGCATCAGGATCCGTATTGCCGTTCTTCTGCCCCGCATTGTGTCTCCCCCTGTTTCGCCCCGGCCATTCCGCGGCTTCCTGGCATCGAGTTTCGGCCGAGGGCTCAGGGTCACCTCACGGCTCGCTCTGGGCGGGGGCGTGCCGGCGTGTCAGCTCGGCGCGACGGCGCCCCGCACACCATGACGCCACCCTGAGGTTCGTCCGGAACATCTGTGGTGGCCGACCCGTACGGGGGCGGCGAGGACTGGGGGAGTGGAATGCGTACTGCGAACATCGGGCGGCGTACGGCGGCCGGCGTGGTCGCCGTGGCACTGGGTACGGCGGGTCTCGTCGTCGTACCGGACGGGGCGGCCCAGGCGGGGGGAGTCGCACCGGTACGGGTCGAGGAGGTCGACGACAGCGACAGCACGACCAAGATCGTTGTGGCGGAGTGCACGGAGACGATGGGGTCGGTCTTCGCCGCGGGCGCCCGGGTGGTGAACGGGAACGGGGGTGTGGTGCTGACCGCGATGGTGCCCAATCCCGAGCTGACCTCGGTGACCGTCACCGCGACGGCCCGGACCGGGTACGAGGGTGACTGGTCGTTGATGGCGTTCGCGATCTGCGACCGGTCCGGGACCCCGCCGGTGCGAAGGGCGGCCACGGTCGAGTCGGCGTCGACGGCGGAGGTGGACTGCCCGGACGACACCCGGCTGGTCGGCACCGGATTCCGGTTCGAGGGATCGGTGGACCAGACGTACGTCGACGAGGTCGCCTTCGGATCCGGATTGGGGGGTGTGCGGGTGCACACGGGCGGCGTCGCGCCGGAGAGCCTCACCGCATTCGGGGTCTGCAAGGAGCCCACCCAGATGACTGGGCAGCCCGGCGCGCGCGTGGAGGCCAGCAGCGCGCACGACGGCACCTGGCCGAAGACCGCCGCCACCGACGATCCCAACCCGGACCAGCACGTGTACGGCATCGGTGCCAGCGTGGTGGGCTCGGGCGGGTTCTTCCTCAGCGCACTGGTACCCAGCCTGAATCTTCGGCTGGCGGGCGCCGAGGCGGTCGAGGCGAGCCAGCTTCCGGGGGCGGCGGTCGCCACCACCGGAGCCGGCCGGGCCGGTGTCGCCGATGCCGACGCCGACGGGGACGCCGATGCCGACGCGGACGACGATGCCGACGGCGACGGATCGGTCACCGTCTCCGGCCTGCTCATGGCCGCCTTCCACTGACCAACCACCGACCGCCGGTCATCGACCCGGCCGGTCACCGGATCCCGCCGGCCATCGAAGTCCGGCGGGCTACCGGGGCCGGCCGCTCGTCGGTTCCGACCGGCCGGGCGCGGGCGGGCGGCGGCGATCCGGTACCGGTGGTTGTCGACCCGGCCGGCTCGGCACGAGGACGAGTTCGTCCGGTGGGCGTACCCCGATGGCCTGCATCGCGTCGCGGTACCGGATGAAGGCCCGGCGTGCCTCGCCGTGTTGACCGCCGGCCACCAGCGCGCGGACCAGTGCCCGGTGGGCCGGCTGATCGTACGGGTCCCGTTCCAGCAACCGCAGCAGGTACTCCACCGCCGCCGTGGGGCCGGAGGTGGCGTGGCTGGTCTGAGCCAGTATCCGCAACAGGCTGAGGTACGCCGCCCGCGCCTCCTCGCGCAGCGGACCGGACCAGTCGGCGTACGGCTCGTCCTCGAACGCGTCGGCGCGGTACTGGCGTTCGGCGGCCAGCAGCACCGTCCGCCCCTCCGCCAGCGCGCCCCGTTCCACCAGACGACGGGCGTGCGCGACGTGGGCGAGGAACTCCTCGACATCCACCCGCACCCGACTGACGTCGAGCGCGATGCACGACTGGTCGGCGACGAGGAAGTGGTCGGGGGCGAACCTCTTCGTCGGATCGAGGACTCCACGGACGATCGAGAGCAGGACCGACAGCCGGTGCCCGGTCCGTTCCGGATCGTCGTCCGGCCAGAGCAGTTCGCACAGCTCGCCCCGGGGCACCGGGCGGCCACGCCGGGCGACCAGGATCCGTACCAGGTCGCGTGCCTTGCGGGACTGCCACTGCGAGGCCGGGACGGGGTGGCCGTCCAGGTGCACCTCGAACCGCCCGAGGGCCTGGATCACGACCGTCTGGTAGACCGGGCCGGCGCCGGGCGCCCGTCCGCCGGACATGCCCGCCGCCCGATCCACCAGGGCGCCGGCGAGGGCGAGCTGTTCGGCCGCGAGGAGTCCGCCCAACCGGTCGTCGATGCCGGCTCCGGGCAGCTGCCCGAGTACGACGCGGATGCGGGCCGCCTCGACCGCCGCCCCGGCCCGGTTCCAGATCGCGTACGCCTCGCGCAGCGCCTCGCGGGCCCGGTCGAGGTCGTGTTCGGTCGCGGCCCGCAGTTCGAGCGCGTCGGCCAGCGCGGCCCGGTCGCCCTGGGCGCGGGCGATCCGGGCCGCCTCCTCGGCCAGCGTGGCGGCCCGGTCGGGCGCCGTCATCCGGAGTGCGACCCAACCCTGGGCCAGCAGGGCGGGCACGACGATCTCGTCCGCGGCGTCCCGGGCGGCCTGTTCGGCGTGCATCGCCGCGGCCTTGGCATCGTCGTCGAGTCGTACCAGGGCCAGCCCGGCGAGCGCGGGTACCAGGACGTGGGCGTTGCCGGTCTCCTCGGTGACCCGGACCGTCTCCTCGTACGCGGCGCGGGCCTGTTCCCGCCAACCCCGGCGCCGGTACAGGTCGCCCAGTCCGAGCAGCGCGTAGGTGAACCGGCGGGAGCCGTTGCGCTGATAGTGCGCCAGCGCCGTCTCGTACCGCTTCACCGCCTCGTCGTACCGGCCGAGCATCGCCAGCGCCTCCGCCTCGTTGCTCATCGCCATGGCCCGCAGGCTGGGGGCGCCGGCCAGTGCCGCGTACCGGGCCGACTGCTCGGCCATCGCCAGCCCGTCGACGAACCGACCGGTACGCAGGAACTGGTGCGTGCGGTTGGTGTAGATCCGGGTGAGCAGCAGGACGTCGCCGGTACGTTCCGCGATCGGCAACGCGCAGGCGTAGTGCTCCTCGCTCCCCGCGATGTCGCCGGCCACGCCGAGGCAGAGTGCGACGCTGAGGTGGGTGGTGGCCAGGACGCTGTCCTGCCCCGCCTCGGTGCCGACGGCCAGCGCCCGGCGCGCGTACCGGGTGGCGGCGTCGGTGTCGCCGGCCAGCAGGTGGGCGTGTGCGGTCCAGGCCAGCAGCAGTGCCAGATCGGCCGGCGGAGCGGGCTGGGCCTGGCGCCGTTCGAGGATCTCCAGCGCCCCTCGGGCATCACCCCGCTGGTAGTGGATCCGACCCATCCGCCAGGCGAGACCGGCGTCCCAGCCGGGCTCGGCGGCTGCCGCGGCGTCGTACTCCCGACCGGCCGCGCCCAGGTTCCCCAGGGTGCGCAGCGCGTCGCCGAGCAGCAGGCGCAGTCGCCGGCCGCGGTGCTGTTCCGGCAGCTCCGGGACCAGTTCGGTCACGGCCTGGGACCGACCCGCCGCGATCATCCGGTCACCGTGTACCTCGAGCACCCGGGCGCACCGCGCATGGTCCCCGGCCCGCAGGTACTCCCGGGCGGCGGCGACCGGCGGACCGTGCTCGTCGTACCAGGCGGCAGCGGCAGCGGCCGTGCCGACGGTACGGCCGGCGGTTGGTCGCCGATGGCCGTGCCGGGCGACCTCGAAGATCACCGGCACGACGTGTTCCTCCGGGGGCGGCGCGCCCGGGCTGGCAGCCGACCAGGCGGGCCGGGTGAGCAGGCCGGTGCGGCGCAACAGGTCAACGATTCGCGGCGCACCGCGATGACCGAGCACACGACACAGTTCCGTACTGACCGGCGACAGGTCGCCGACCTGGCGGAGCAGTCGGGTCGCCTCCGCCGGCAGCGCCCCGAGCACCTCACCGGCGACGTACCGTGCGATGGGGCCGCCGGGCTCGGTGAGGGCCGGGGCCAGCGGACCGGGCGGTACGCCGTCCAGGCGTAGCGTTTCGGCGGACAGGCGGACGAGCGTCGGCCAGCCGCCGGTCGCCGCGTACAGCCGGTCGCCGAGGTCCGGGTCGGACAGGCCGTACTCGTCGGCGACCAGGTCACTGATCCGTTCCGGAGTGAGGGCCAGGTCGGCCGGGCCCGGCTCGGTCCACAGGCCGCTGCCGAGCCAGCGGGCGGGCGGTGGCGGCAGTGGCCACCGCGAGGCGAGTACGACGGTCACGTCCTGCTCCCACCGCGCGACCTCGTCCAGCAGCGGGTGGAGCTCCTCCGCCGACGTCCGCGGCAGGTCGTCGACGACGATCAGCCGGTCGCCGGCGGTGACGGCGTCGGCGACGAGCTGGTGCAACGACCCGTCGTCGTCTCCGCACCACCGGGCGGTCTCCCGGGGGAACCAGCGGCGCAGCGCCGTGGTCTTGCCGTAGCCGGCGGCGGCCACGAGGCAGCAGATTCCCCGCTGATGGTCCGCCCGCAAGGGATGCACCGCGATCCTCCCGCCTCTGCCGTGCTCGTCCGGGTGGCTGCCCAAGCAACGCCTGGCGGATCCAGGTTTGCCGGATCCGCCCCGTGAGGCAAGGATTTTTCGCTCGGCCCGATCAGGGTACGGCCGGGTTGCCGTCCGGCCGGCACAAGCGGGCCCAGGGCAGCCTTCGGCGGGTCGGCGCAGGACATCGGCCATCCGACGGACGGCCGGGTGGGTCCGTTGGCGCGCGGCGGGCGGGCGGCGTTGATCAGCTGGCGACGAAGAGACGGTACTCGGCGCGGTACGGCACGCCGGTCGTGGCGCCGTCGGCGCAGGCCCCGGGCGGTGCGGCACCGCCGCTGGTGGCCAATCGCTGCAGGTAGGTCACCGCGCCGAAGTCGCCTTCGCCACGGTTGCGGGTGGCCTCTAGGAGCAGCTCCGGGATGCTTCCGGTGACCGGCGACGAGGCCACCGCTCTTGCCTCCACCAGGGAGCCGTCCCTGGTGGATTCCCAGCTCGGCCCCCGGAAGTGCACCGCGGTCCGCAGCCCGGCCCGGCCGAGTCCCGTCAGGGTCGCCGCCGGCTCCGCAAATGTCCACGCACCGCCCGTGCACTGGTAGACCTGGACACCCCGGGCCAGGTAGACGGCGGACGGGACGTTCCCGGCCGGCGGCACGAGCGCGGCGGGTACGGGACCGGGCCGGTCGCTCGCCTCGCGAGGGGAGGTGCCGGACGCGACGCCGCCGTTCCCGACCAGTAACGCCGCGACCAGGCTGATGCCGGCTGCCCCGGATAACCACTTCACGCGGGTGACCATGGATGCCTCCAAAGGCGGGCGACCAGCAGAATCCGCCACTGAGTAATCAGGTGAACACTCGGCGAGTATTCCGAATGATGGCGCCGGCCGACAGCGTCCCCGCCGTCCTTGGGCAGAAAATGTCGACCGGGCACTCCCAACAAACTGATGTTGGGAGTGCCCGGTGGACGTGAGGATCGTTTCTGTCTGGATGTGCCGGGGGAGAGAGGCTTGATCGCGCCCGGCCCGACGAAGCGTCGAGCCGGACGCGTCGCGTGAGCTATGCCACGAAGCGGGAACGGCGTCGGCGTCCGACGAGGTAGCTCGCGAAGCCGAGGAGCAGAAGCACCCCGCCGATGCTGACCACGGTCGCGGTGCCGGCACCGGTCACGGGCAGCCCACCGCCCTCGCCGCCGGGGACGCCCGGGCTGGCGGAGGAGGTAGGGGTCGGTGCAACGGTCGTCGTGGCGCTGGGCGTGGCGCTCGGTGTCGCTGTGGGTGTGGGTGTGGGCTGAGCCGCGCAGTCGAGCGCGCGCGCGGCGTACAGGCCGTTGTTCAGGTAAGCCAGGTAGGCATCGATGGCCGCCTCGTCGAGCACCTTCTGCGCGGCCGCCTTCACGTTTGCGCCAGCGCGGGTCAACGTCCGGACCACCGTGATCCGCAGATCCGTTGACCAGGCCTTCTGCACGTCCGCCTTGAGGAATGCGCGGAGTTCGTCCGCGGGACCGTTCAGCCGCTCCTGTATCACGCGAGGCAGAACGGAGAACGAGTCGGCGTTTGCCGCGGCCAGGATCTGGGCGGTCAACACCCGCACCTCTCGATCGGTGGCGGTATCCAGGTCGATGGTGACAAGCTCGCGGATGTCCTTGTACACCTTGCGCTCGACCGTCTGGCAGTTCTCGTTCAGCCCGGGCGATTCGGTTTGCGCCACCGCCGGTGTCGCCGGAATCAAAAAGGCCAGCGCCACCAGGACGCCGGCCGGGACCTTCCATCGCATGTAGGTCTTCCTCCCCGCTGCAGATCAAAACATGGGGATACTACGTGAGTGGGCGCCCGGCACGGCGGTGGGTCGTAGCTGCAACCCGTGATGATCTGCACCAGGACCTTCTGCCCTCGGCTGCATCGACTTAGTACTCCAGCCGTACCTGCTGTATTCGGTGTCTTCGCTGGTAGTGGCTTACTTTGGCCCGGTACTGATGGCGACGACGCCACCGCGACCATCGATGGATGTGATCAAGTGGTCGAGCCCGGGTGATCAGGTGTGCCAGGAGACGGCGGACCTCGCCCAAGGTGAGTGGGATGAGCCCTTGTCGGTCGGGTTCGGATCCCCCTTTTCGGCGTGTGCGGCGGTGACGGCGAGGTAGGCGTGGGCGCACATAACCGGGGGTTATGGTGTCCCGGCAGTTAATGGGTACGTCGCGTGATCGGTCCGTCGCGGCCGGCTTCGACGGTGCCGGGCCCTGCCGGTCTGTGTGGTGCCGCCCTCGCCGGTCCGTGTAGCCTGCCCGAAAGTCTGGCGCTCCGGCACGTGTTCGGTGACCAGGTGGCATGTGAACGGGATCGGAATCACCCGAATTTGCCCTCGTTCGGCCGCTGCGGGCCGTCTGAAGTGGAGTGTTCCCGATGACCAGCGCACCTGGCCCGTCCGTGGGCCGCCGCAAACTCCGCTCGGCGATTCGTCGGGCCCGGGAGGCGGCCGGGTTCACCCAGGAGCAGGTTGCCGTCGCGATGGACTGGTCGCTCTCGAAGCTGATCCGCATCGAGGCGGGCTACGTCGCCATTTCCACCAATGACGTCAAGGCGTTGCTCGACCACTATCGGGTACGCGACCCGGAGCAGGTCGCCCAACTCGTACAACTGGCTCGGGTGTCCCGGCAACGTACCTGGTGGTCACCATATCGGGACGCGGTGCCACCGGCCTATTACTCGTACATCGGGTTGGAGGCGGAATCGTCGGAACTGTATTTCTACCAATCCGTCGGCATGCCCGGTCTACTCCAGACGGAGGCGTACGCACAGGCGGTGCTGCGGGCGGCGATTCCCCATTTGGACGACTCGGCCGAGGCCCAGACCTCGATGGCGCTGCGTTTACGGCGCCAGCGGGAGATCCTCGACCGTCCTGATCCGCCGGACATTTTCGTGGTGCTCGATGAGGCGACGCTGCATCGCCAGACCGGCGGCGCGGAGGTCATCCGGGAGCAGCTCCTGCATCTGGTGGACCTCGGCGGCTCCGGCCGGATCACCATCCAGGTGCTGCCGTTCACCTCGACCGTCTACACCCCGCTCGGCCAGTTCATCGTCGTCCGCAACGCCTCCGGCGCGGATGCCGACGTCGTCTACCTGGAGAGCACCGGGTTGGAGGACGTCCTCGACCATCCCGAGGCGGTGGCCGGGCATCTGCGGACCTTCGCCGGCCTGCGGGAGGCCGCGCTGACCCCGGCGGACTCGCTTCGACGGATCTCGGAGATCGCGGCCGACCTGGCCCGGTGACGACACGCCGGCGCGGCACCTCGGAGCTGCGCACAGGTCCACCGGACTCCGTGGTGGAGTGGCGATCGAGCGATCAGCGCGGGTCTCCTCCGTCGGCCCGCCGTGCGATCATCGTGTCTTCGCCGCCGCCCCGGGGAGACCTCTGTGACCTGGCACCCTCCACCTACCAACCCGGCCGCTCCCGGCCCGACGCCCGGAACGCCGCCGCCGGCCGCGCCTCCGGTGGCCTGGAGGCCGGTTCCGCCGCCGGGCGCCCAGCCGCCGCCGTGGCAGGCCGCACCGTCCGGCGG
>NZ_JADPUN010000122.1 GCF_015690345.1 Plantactinospora alkalitolerans
GCCGACCGGCAGGGTGACCGCGAGCAGCAGGCAGCCGGCCAGCCCGAGCCCGGCGAGCGCCCGGACCGGAAGCCGCCGCTCCGGGTCGGAGCCGAGGGTGAGCGCGGCGGCGTTCGTGATCGCGTAGTAGACCAGCACGGTACAACTGGAGAAGCCGATCGCGTCCCGCACGTCGCCGAGGGCGACGACCAGCACCACCACCCCGGCGACGGCCAACTCGGCCCGGTGCGGCACCCGGTGGATCGGGTGCACGGCGGCCAGCCCGCCCGGCAGGTCCCGGCGTCGCGCCATCGCAAGCGTGGTCCGGCCCACCCCGGCGACCAGCGCCAGTAGTACCCCGAGCACCGCCACCGCAGCCGCGGCCCGGACCAGCCAGCCCAGCCCGGTCAGTCCGGAGGCGTTCACCACCTCGGCGAGCGGTGCGGCCGAGCCCGCCAGCCGGGCCGGCCCGAGCACCGCGAGCGCGACCACGGCAAGTCCCAGATAGATCACCAGCACCAGGCCGAGCGCGATCGGTACCGCCCGGGGGATGGTGCGTTCGGGGTCGCGTACCTCCTCACCGAGGGTGGCGATCCGGGCATATCCGGCGAAGGCGAAGAAGAGCAGCCCAGCGGCGGTGAGCACGCCGACCCCCAGGGCGCCACCGACTCCCTGCGCGGCATCGACGCCCTGCGCGGCGCCGGTCGCCTCGCCGAGCCGCGCCGGCCGGAACTCCCCGCCGAAGAGCCCCACCAGCGTCACCAGGACCAGTACGGCCAGCGTTCCCGCCACCAACCACCGGGTGACCCTGGCCGTCTTCTGCACACCCCGCAGGTTCACCCCGGTCACCGCCAGCACGGCGGCCACCGCGACCGGCCGGGCGTACCCGGGCCACAGGTACGCCCCGATGGTCAGCGCCATCGCGGCGCAACTCGCCGTCTTGCCGACCACGAAGCCCCAGCCGGCGAGGAAACCGGCGAACGGGCCGAGTCGTTCCCGGCCGTAGACGTAGGTGCCGCCGGACTCCGGATACCGGGCGGCGAGCCGGGCCGAACTGGTGGCGTTGCAGAAGGCGACCAGACCGGCGACGGCGAGCGCGATCAGCAGGCCCGATCCGCTTCCGGCGGCGGCGGTCGCCGGGCCGAAGACCACGAAGACCCCGGCGCCGAGCATCGACCCGAGGCCGATAACGACCGCGTCGGGTACGCCGAGCCGGCGCTCCAACCTCTGCATCCGGCCAAGCCTAGGCGTCGCTGGTGAACACTCCGTGCCGGTGCAACCCGCCGGGCAGCGCCGGCAGCGGTACGTCGTCCCACGGCACCCGGGCGAGCAGCCGGTCGAGGAACAGCCCGAGCAGCAGGCCGGCGACCGAGTCGGTGATCCAGTGCCAGCCCAGGTAGGTGGTGGTGCAGAAGACGATGGCCGGCGGTACGACCCGGATCGCCAGGTACACCCCGGCGGGGGCGTCCGGTCGGCCGAGCGTACGCAGCAGCGCGGCGAGGAGCAGCGCGATCACCCCGTACCAGACGATGGCGTTGGCCACGTGCCCGGACGGGTACGCCGTTCCGCCCGCCGGATCGCTGAACAGCTCCTCCGGGTGCGCCAACCCGGTGTTGTGCGGATAGCCCCGGTCCAGCCACAGCTTCATCGGCCCGATGGTGAACGAGGTCAGCACGAACCCGCCGACCGGCACCAGCAGGGGCCGGACGGATCGGGTCCGGAGGCTGACCAGCGCGCCCAGCCCGAACGCGATAGGCATCAGGAACCAGCCGCCCTGGCCGAGCGAGTTGAACACCCGCGCCACCCAGTACGCCGGCTCCGGCCGGTGCGCGTCGACCCAGTCCCGGACCGCCAGGTCGATCCCGAGCAACTGGCCGGAGGCGAGCGCGGCCGTCAGTCCGACCACCGCCGCCAGCAGTACCCCGTCGAGCCACCAGCCGGCCGGATGAACGGGGCGCAGTCGCGGCCAGCGCCGTACCCTCGTGGTTTGCCGCATCCGACCACGCTACCGGGCGGGGCGGTGTGTGTGTCCGCACACGTGAGGCGGCGGTCGGCGCCCCGGACCGGCATGCTTGTTCCCGTGCGGATCACCTCGGCCCTCGTCGACCCGGCGCTGCTCGACCTTCCCTGGTCGACTCCGCTGGAACAGTGGCCCGCCGATCAACTGGTCGCACTGCCGCAGGGAATCTCGCGGCATATCGTGCGATTCGTCCGACTGGCCGGCACGGTGTACGCGGTCAAGGAGACCGGCGAGCGGGTGGCCGAACGCGAGTACGACCTGCTGCGCGCGCTGGAACGGATCGACTTCCCCTCGGTGCAGGCCATCGCCATCGTCGCCGACCGGCAGGCCGAGGACGGTGAGCCGCTCGACCCGGTGCTGATCACCCGGCACCTGCAGTTCTCGCTCCCCTACCGGGCGCTCTTCTCGAATACGCTGCGCCCCGAGACGATGAACCGGCTGCTCGACGCGCTGGCGGCGTTGATCGTCCGGATGCACCTGACCGGCTTCTTCTGGGGCGACTGTTCGCTGTCCAACACCCTGTTCCGGCGTGACGCCGGAGCGTTCGCCGCGTACCTGGTCGACGCCGAGACCGGCGCCCTGCGCCCCGCGCTCTCCAACGGGCAGCGGGACGAGGACCTGGAGATCGCCCGGGTCAACATCTTCGGCGAGGCGCTGGACCTCCAGGCCGCCGGACTGCTGCACGACTCGATCGACCCCGAGGTGGTCTGCGAGGAGGTGGTCCGGCGCTACGAACGACTGTGGCACGAGATCACCTACGAGCAGCAGATCGAGCGGGAGGCCCGGCACGACATCGAGGGCCGGATCCGTCGACTCAACGACCTCGGCTTCGACGTCGCCGAGGTGGCGATGTCGGTGGTGGACGGTGGCCGCTACCTGGTCCGGCCCAAGGTGGTGGACGCCGGCTACCACACCCGCCGGCTGCTCCGGCTGACCGGCCTGGACGCCGAGGAGAACCAGGCCCGGCGGCTGCTCAACGACCTGGACACCTACCGGGCCGAGAGCGACCTGACCGACGAGCAGCAGGCCGCGCACCGCTGGCTGACCGAGGTCTTCGAGCCGGTGGTCCGCGCCGTGCCATCCCACCTGCGCGGAAAACTCGAACCGGCCGAGCTGTTCGTGCAGGTCATCGAGCATCGCTGGCGACTGTCCGAACGGGCCGGTCGGGACGTCGGACTCGCCCCCGCCGTGCAGTCGTTCCTGGCCGACGAACTGGTCCACCGCCCCGACGAGCAGGCCGTACTCGGCGCCGCCCTGTAAGGAAGGGCCCCTTCTTATCGTTTTCTGTAGAAGAAGGGCCCCTTCTTAACAGGGCCGAATAACAGGGGCAGACCCTAGCGGCGTGGCGGCGGCTGAGGAGCGCGGCGGGGGGTACGGAGGGTCTGGGTTCGCTGGCCCGTCCGGCCCGACTGGCGGGGTACGGCCGGCCGGACCGCCTGCTCCGGCTCGTCGGACCCGTCCCGCGGCGGTGGTGGTGGCGGGGGCGCGCTCGCCTCGCGAAGCAGGCGGTTCAGCCCGGCCCGACGGACCACCACGGTCAGCCGGTCGCCGGGCCGGAGTCGCTGCTCCGCCGGAAGTGACCATTCGGTACGCGGCTGACCGGCCCGGGTCACCGCGATGACCCGGACCCACTCCGCCTGGCTCACCACCCGCAGTTCCTGACCGGCCAGGTTCGCGCCTGCCATGATCGGCACCTCGGCCACCAGCAGCGCGTGCCGGGCGATCGGGATCGTCGCGATCACCGCCCGGTTCAGCAGCGCCGCCGAGAAGGAGGGAGCGGCGAGGTACGAGACACTGCGGGAAACACCGATCTTGAAGGTCTTCTGGATCCGCTGGGCGAAGTCCCCGTCGAACAGCCGCAGCACCACCCGCAGGTCGGCGCGGAGCGCCCGGCCGTGCAGGGCCGCCTGGAGGTTGCTGACGTCGTCGGTGGAGACCACCACCAGAGCCTGGCAGGTACCGACCGAGGCGGCGTCGAGCGTCTCCTCGCGGGCGGCGTCCCCGATGATCAACGGAACGCCGAGCCGGCGGGCGACGGCGGCACCCCGGGCCTCCGGATCCTTGTCGATCGCGACCACCTCGACGCCGAGGTCGTTGAGCTGCCACATCACCCGGGTACCGACGTTGCCCAGGCCCACCACCACCACGTGCCCGTTGCGCTCGCTCGGCAGCGCACCGGCGTCCAGCGCCAGCCGGGCCTTGACGATCCCGTCCACCACCGCCGCGGTGATCAGTGGGATCAGCGCGAGGCCGGCGAGGTTCAGAACCACCTGGAGTACCTGCGCCGCCGCGCCCTTCCCGACGTCCGGGTCGGCACCGGCGATGGTGGTCACCATGGTCAGGTAGAGCGCGTTCCCCATGCTGGTGTGCTCGGCGAAGGAGAGCAGGAAGCCGAGCACGACGACCACCCCGAGCACCGAGATGGTGGCCATCCCGATCTTGCGGGTGGCGAACGACCGCATTGCCCGGAACAGCACGGACAGGCGTCGGCGGGGCCCGCGACGGGACCGCAGCAGCCACCGTCGGGTGGCCAGTTCCGGGCCGACCTGCCCGGTCGCCTCGGCGAGCACCACGTCGGCGGCCGACTCGTCGGCGGGCAGCACCAGCGGATGGTGCGGGTCATGGGTGTCGGCCAGGCCGCAGACCACGTGTTCCGGCCGGACGTCGGCACGCGGGGCGACGTGCAGGGTCCGGCCGCCGTGCCGGAAGTACGTCGGCGCGACCTCGCCGAGTGCCGCCGCGACGAACGCGGGCGCGGCCATCGACGCGTCGGAGAGGACCGCGCTGTCCGGAAAGAGTTGGCGGATTCCGTTGCCGAGGTTCATGTTGAACATCCGCAGCACCACCCGGAGGTCCGGCTCCACCTCCTGGGCACAGAGCGCGGCGTGGATGTTCCCGACGTCGTCCTGGTGCAGCAGCGCCAGACCGCTCGCCCCGACGAGTCCGGCCGCCCGGAACGTCTCCTCGTCGAGCCGGTCCGCCGGGATCGACCGGACGCCCCGGATCGACCGGATGTCCGGCCCGTCCTGCCGACGCCGGTTCGGCACGATGACGGTGACCCGTACTCCGTTGCCCTGCGGATCGTTGCCCAGCAGCTCCTCGACGAGGTGGACGGCGAGCGCGTCCTGGCCGCAGACCACGTAGTGCGGGCGGTTGTCGCCGTTGGCCCGCAGGCCGTCCCGCAACCGGGTCTCGAACGCGCGCCTGGCCCGGGTCCGCCATAGATCCGCCATGCCCGGATGGTAGTCAGTGTGATCACCTGACGTGGGCATCGAATTACCGGACAATGTGGGCATGACAGCGCCGATCCCGGGCAGCGCGGACTGATGCAGACCTTCCTGCCGTACCCGGACTTCGGACAGACCGCCCGGGTTCTGGACCAGCTGCGGCTGGGCAAACAGCGGGTGGAGGCGATCCAGGTGCTGCGCGGGCTGGTCCGTCCCGGGTACGGCTGGCGGCATCATCCGGCGGTGAAGATGTGGGCCGGGTACGAGGAGGCACTGGTCCGGTACGGGTTGGACATCTGCCTCCAGTGGTGCTCGACCGGCCGGGCGGACACCTGTGCCGGCACCCTGGTCGCCGATCTCTGGGCCGGCTGTGGCCTGGAACAGGTGCGCCAGCAGGACGAGTTGGCGACGGCCGGCGAGTTGCCGCCCTGGCTCGGCCGGGAGGACCTGCACCTCAGTCACCGCTCCTCGCTGCTGCGCAAGGACCCGGTCCACTATGGGCCGATCTTCGGCGACGTACCCGAGGTGCCGTACGTCTGGCCCTCCTCCGACCGCTTACCCGGCTGCCTGCCACCGCCGCCGGCCGGGAACGGGTAGCCCGGATGGAGCCGTCCCGCTGGTTGTCCCGGCTGACCGGCGTACGCCCGGAACTGGTCGAACCGGGCGGCGGCGGCCCGGCACGGGTCCGGGACGGCGTCGACGCGCTGGTGGTCGGCGGCGGGATCGCGGGCATGTCGGCGGCGGTGGTGCTCGCCGAGCGCGGCGTACGGGTCACGGTGGTCGAGGGACGGTCGAGGCTCGGCGGCCGGCTCTCCACCCGACCGGAACTGCTGGCCGACGGTACGCCCCAGCCGGTCGACCACGGCTTCCACGCGTTCTTCCGGCAGTACTACAACTGGCGGTCGATCCTGCGCCGGATCGATCCGGAACTCCGCCTGCTCCGACCGGTGGCCGGCTATCCGGTGCTGCACGCCGACTGGCCGACCGAGGAGTTCGGCCGGCTGCCCGCCGCACCGCCGTGGAGCCTGCTGGCCCTGGTCGCCCGAAGTCCCAGCCTGCGGCTGCGGGACCTGCACCGGATGGACGGCCGGGCCGCGCTGCCCCTGCTGGCGTACCACCCGGTGCGCAGTTACGCCGGATTCGACGGTACGACCGCCGAGGAGCTGCTCGACGCGCTGCGCCTGCCGGACCGGGCCCGGGCGATGCTCTTCGAGGTCTTCTCACACTCGTTCTTCAACCACGAGGGCGAGCTGTCCGCCGCCGAACTGGTGGCGAACTTCCACTTCTACTTCCTGGGCAATCCGGAGGGGCTCGCCTTCGACGCCCCGGACCGGGACTACGACCGCGCGATCTGGCAGCCCCTGGCCGGATACCTGGACCGGCTCGGGGCGCGGATCCACACCGGTGCACCCGCGACGACGCTCCGGGTCGACGATGCCGGCTGGTGCACCGAGACCGACTCCGGGCAGCGCCACCAGGCCCGCTACCTGGTGTTGGCCGTGGACCCGCCGGCCCTGACCCGACTGCTGGCGGACTCGCCGGAACTGGCCGGCACGGCGCCCGTACTCGCCGGACGGGCGGCGGCGCTCGGCACCGGTCCGCCGTACGCGGTGGCCAGGTACTGGCTGGGCGGGGACGTCGCCGCCGACCGGGCCGTGTTCAGCGGGGTGTCCCGGCAGCCCACGCTGGACTCGGTGACGTTGTACCACCGGCTGGAGGCGGAGGCGGGCCGCTGGGCGGAGCGCACCGGCGGCTCGGTGCTGGAGCTGCACGCGTACGCCTGCCCGACGGGCGTGCCCGCGCCGGAGCTGGCCGAGCGGATGCGGGCCGAACTGGTCGGCCTCTGGCCGGAGGTCGCCGGCCTGCCGGTGCGGGAATCGCGGTCCCGGATCGAACGCCAGGCCCCGGCCTTCCGGCCGGGTGACCACGCCGGCCGTCCCGGTGTGGTCACCGACGCGGACCGGCTCTATCTGGCCGGCGACGGGATCCGGACCGAGGTTCCCAGCGCGTTGATGGAACGGGCCGCGGTGACCGGAATCCTGGCCGCGAACCAGATCCTGCGTCGGGAGGGCGCCGGCACCGCACCGGTCTGGTCGATCCCCCGGTACGGCCTGCTGGCCCGCCGGGGTATGAACCAGGCCCCGGCGGGGCGGGACGGAATCGGCCCTAGCGCTCGCCGCCGACTGTCCTAGCGCTCGCCGCCGGCCGTCCTAGCGCTCGCCGCCGGCCGCCGCCCAGCCCACGGCGGCGAGACAGAGCAGCAGCACGATGCCGGCCCGGCTGGTGGCGATCCGGGTCACCGCCCAGGCCGCGGAGCGCATCCCCGGCAGTGTGGCCTTCGTCTTCCGGTAGTCGGTCCAGGCCCGCCGGGCAACCGCGTACCCGATGCCGGCGAACAGGCCGAACGCCACTCCGAGCAGGAGTGCCACAGCGGGTACGGGCCGGTCCACCCCGCCAGTCTGTCCGCCGGACAGCGGAGATCGGTATCACCCAATGTGATGACGGCGGCCACCGATTCCCGCTGCTGGGTCGGGTCCGTCAACTCCGTCAACGCGTCGGGGAGTCGGCGGGCAGCCGGTCGACGATGTACCGGGCGATCTCGAACGAGCTGGTCGCGGCCGGGGACGGCGCGTTCAGCACGTGCACCTGCCGATCCGCCTCGACGAGCAGGAAGTCGTCGACCAGCCCGCCGTCGGGGCGTACGGCCTGGGCGCGTACCCCGGCACCGGCGGGCACGATGTCCGCCTCGGTCAGCTCGGGTACGAGTCGGGCCAGGCTGGCCGCGAACCGCTTCCGGGACAGCGACCGGGTCACCTCGGTCAGCCCGTACCGGTAGTGCCGGCGGGCCAACGCCCACAGGCCGGAGTAACTGGCCTGGTCCCAGACGTCGCGCGGGTCGAAGCGGCGCCAGGAGTAGCCCTCGCGGGCGGTGGCGAGCACCGCGTTCGGCCCGGCGTGCACACTGCCGTCGATCATCCGGGTCAGGTGTACGCCGAGGAACGGGAACTGCGGGTCGGGCACCGGGTAGATCAGCCCACGCACCAGGTTCCGCCGCCCGGGGACCAGCTCGTAGTACTCGCCACGGAACGGCACGATCCGGGCCGGTGGGTCGATGCCGGCCAGCCGGGCGATCCGGTCGGCGTGCAGCCCGGCGCAGTTGACCAGTACGTCCCCGGTCACCTCGCCGGCGCCGGTGCTCACCACCAGACCGCCGGGCCGGGCCCGGATCCCGGTGACCCTCGCGTTCAGTCGCAGCTCGGCACCGCTCTCGGCGAGCAACTCGGCGAGCCGTCGACAGACCGCGCCGAAGTCGACGATCCCGGTCGACTCGACCCGCAGCGCGGCCACCGCGGCGACGTGCGGCTCGTGCTCGGCCGCCTCGACGGCACCGATCAGGGTGACCGGGAGCCCGTTCGCGACGGCCCGTTCGTGCAGCGCGTGCAGTCGGGGCAGCTCGGCGGCCTCGGCAGCGACGATCAACTTCCCGCAGATCTCGTACGGCAGCCCCTGTTCGGCGCAGAACCGGGCCATGGAGGCGCTGCCGGCCCGGCACAGGGTCGCCTTGAGACTGCCCGGCCGGTAGTAGACCCCGGCATGGATCACACCGGAGTTGTGTCCGGTCTGGTGGGCCGCCCAACCCGCTTCCTTCTCCAGCACCGTCACCTGGGCCGCGGGCCGATCGGCCCGGAGACGGTGTGCCACCGCCAGGCCGATGATCCCGCCACCCACGACGACGTACCTGGTCACAGCGCTCCTTCGGCCGATCGCACCGGCATCGATGGTATGCCGCCGGAGGGCCGCGCCGTGGCTTGCGCCGAAACCCGACCCACCGGTCGGGCGGTGCCGTCGCCGGCGAGCCTGCGACGCCCCGGCCGGAGAACTGGAAAAAATCTCGGAACCTGCCGCAACCATCGCCACCCCGCGCACGTGTAACCCGGGTTGCGGTGTCTTTCCGTGACGGCAGCGGGGAGGATCTGTGGGGGTAGTGGGAAGAGTCGATGAGACACCGGCCGTCGGTGGCGTCGTGCCGTCCACGCCGGCCTCCGAGGCCGGCCTCAGTTTCGACGAGTTCTACCACGCGCACTACCGCTCGTTGACCGTGCAACTCGCCGCCTATAGCGGCGACCTGGGCCAGGCGCAGGACCTGGTCCAGGAGGCCTTCTGCCGGGCGTTCGCCCGCTGGTCCCGGATCTGCCGGTACGACGATCCGCTCGCCTGGGTTCGCCGGGTCGCCTGGAACCTCGCCACCAGCCGGTGGCGCCGGTTGCGTACCGCTCAGCTCTTTCTCGCCCGGCAGCGAGAGGAGCACGCCCCCGGTCCGAGCCCCGACCGGGTGGCGCTGACCGCCGCCCTGGCCGGGTTGCCGGCCAACCAGCGCCGGGCGGTGGTGCTGCACTACCTGGCGGACCTGACGGTTCCGGAGGTGGCGCGACAGGAGGGGGTTCCGGAGGGGACGGTCAAGTCCTGGCTGCATCGCGCCCGGGCCGCGCTGGCCGCGCAACTGACCGAGAAGCAAGGAGGTGCGGCGTGAACCTGGACAACGGCGTCGAGCAGCCGGACCTACTGGATACGGAGTTCACCGCCCTGCGGGAACAGCTGCTGTCCGACGTACATCCGATCGGTCCCGCCGCGGTCCGGCACACGGTGCGACGGCGCCGCCAGCGGACCGCCGTGGTGATGTCGGTGGTCGCGGTGGCGGTCATCGCCGTGCCGGTGGCCAGCTTCACCGCGCTGTCCGACCGTGGGCCGGCGCCGGGCGGAACCGGTGTCCCGCCGCCGTCGCTCGCCCCGACCCCGTCGGCCACGCCGACCGTCTCGCCGACCCCGACCGGTACGCCGCCGCCACCGAACGGCCGGCTCACCCGGGAGGAACTCCTCGGCGGCACCTTCGACCTGCCCGACTGGCCGGAGGGTACGTCCAGCACCTGTGGCGGGCCGGCGGTGAAACTCCGCTCCGGCCCGGTGAACGAGGAGGTGCCGGCGCTGCTCGATCTGAGCCACGGCGACGTGGACTCCGACGGCGCGGTGGAGACCCTGGCCCGGCTCGAATGCCGGTCCAGTGCCGACTGGCCGAAGCAGATCGTCGCCTTCGACCGCGACGCCACGGGCCGGATCGTCGTCCTGGGCCAGGTGGTCCGGACCGGTGGAGGCGTCGCGGACCTGCGGGAGTTCGCGGTCGAGGACGGTTCGGTCCGGGTCCGGGTGGCCGACCAGTGCTGCGGCGCCAACCCCGCGCAGACGCAGTGGCGGACCTATACCTGGAAGGGTGACCGGTTCCGCCAGACCGCCGGACCGACCAGCTTCCCGAGTACGAAGGGAGACGCGCCGACCACTCCCACCCCGGCGATCCCGACCGGTCGCCTCACCCTCACCGCCACCGACCTGACGTACGGCCCGGTGGAGGGGCAGAGCGGACAACGCGGAACCATGACGGTCACCGTCGTCAACCCGACCGGCGCCACGGTCCAGTTCCCGGTCGTCACCTTCTTCGACAACGACAAGGACAGCGGCCTGCACGCCGAGTGGAGCTCCGACTGCCCGGTCGGCGGACACCGCGATAATCGGCTCTTCTGCATCAGCCGGCCTCTCGCACCCGGTGAACGCCGCAGCATCGTCTTTCCGTTCGGCACCAGCGACCTCGGTCCGGCAAGGACGCTGACGGTACGCGTCGACATCGCCTCCGACCGGGAGGGCACGATAGTTCCCAACAGCGGCAACCAGACGACCTTCCAGGCGTCGGTCGCCTCCTGAGTTCGCGCGTTCCCGCCCCCGCCGGATCTCCGGCGGGGGCGTTCGCGTGGTGCCAGGTGCTCGACCGGGCTCCCGCCAACGTTTCAGAAGGCCGTTTCGTTTCATGGTCATCTGTTCGATTGGCGACACCGGATCTCTGAAACCCTTTCCCCGTCCGGCGAGTGTTACCGGCGTGCTCCGACCGGAGCCGAAAACGGGAGGATGGAAATGCACAAGACTTCTCGCCGGCGGCTGACGCTCGCCGTCACCGGCACGATCGCAATGACCCTCGGTGTCATGGCTCCGGCCGTCGCCGCCTCGGCCGCTCCGGCACCCGGCACCGTCAAGATCGTGCAGGGCGACGCCTCGGCCTCCTTCGGGCGCCTGGTGCTCGAACCGACCGAACGCGGCTACCAGGGCAACCTTCAGATCACCGTCCGGAACCAGGGCACGGACCCCGGCTCCTTCCGGATGCTGATTCGGGAGCCCGTCGCCAGTTCGATGAACTGGCGGACCTCGCCGGAGCAGTTCTGCCAGACCGAGAACGCTTACCCGGGACATCGGACGACGTACGGCTGCTTCCTAAACCAGATCGCGCCGGGCGGGAGCTTGACCTTCTCGGTCAGCTTCGCGGTGCTCACGGCGACGAAGCCGTACCCGATGACGGCCCCGGGCGGGCGGATCGCCATCTCGGACGGCTACGCCCTGGACGTTCCGTTCAGCAAGTTCAAGCCCTTCGAGACGCTGTTCCGGTCGACCAGCGGGTCGCTGCGTGACCCACGGCCGTACCAGCAGGACACCCGGGCGAAGTCGTCCATCGTGGTCGCCGACGAGGTGACGCTGACCCGGGGCGACAACGGCTGGTACACCGGGCGGCTCGAGGCGACGGTGACGTACAACGGCGACGCGGCCCACGACTACCTCTGGTTCGACACCCTCGTGGCGGACGACCGGGCCATCCTCGTCGCCACCGACCCGGCCGGGGCACCGTGCTGGCGCAGTTGCGAGGCGCCGGGCGGCAGGTTGATGGCGGGCGAGTCGCGCACCTTCGGCCTGATCTTCGAGGCCGCTCCGGACGCTGTACCCGGTCTGATCGAGGCCAGCGGCACGATGCACGCGCTGTGGCAGGGTGCGCCGGTGGCCGAGAAGAACACCTCGGACAACGCCTTCGCATTCAAGATCCGCATCCCCGAGCCGGCGTGACGCCGGCCTGACGCTTCGGCTCCGACCGGCCCGCCTATCCGGACGGCCCCGCCCGACCTCGTGTCGAGCGGGGCCGTCGGCTGTTCCGGGCGAGTTCGATGACTGTCGGATTTCCGACGATTTTCCCATCATGCTCAATAATCAGACGAATATCAATGCTGGGTCTGGATCGCCCGATTTAGAAAACCTATTCGTCTATAGGGGGGAACGATGCCGACCTATGCCCAGTTGCAGGCTGAATCATGGTGGGGCCGCGAGATTCTGACCCCGGAACTCGACTGGCTCGGCGACGAACTGTGCCGCCACACCAAGCGCCCCCGGGGAGCCTTCGGCAACAAGGGCGACAACAACCACCTGCGCGGCGCCCACCGGGCGCAGGAGTGGATCCTCAAGTCCCGGTACTCGACGTCCCGGACGTACACCGTGCAGTCGGGACTGACCGCCGCCCAGCAGCGACACATCGCCGGGGTCGACTTCACCCCGGGATCGCCCAGCCAGATGATCAGCCAGTGCAAGCGGATCTACGCCGCCATGCGCGCCGGCCAACTCGAAGAGGTACGCGAGTTCTACGGCAACATCGACGGGAACAAGGTCGTCGACGGCTGGGACAACGTACGCAACCGGGCGGCCAGCAGCGATTCCAGCCATCTCTGGCACTGGCACCTGACCCTCGACCGGCGGCACTGCGCCAACAAGCACCTGATGGAGCGGATCCTGGCGATCGCGCTCGGAAACCCTGTGGAGGAAGACGTGGACGACGCGACCATCGACAAGATCGCAACGCGTACGAAGGCCAAGGTGATGGCCGACACCAGCATCCAGCAACTGCTCGCCCGGGTACAGCAGCTGACCGTCACCCAGGCCAGCCTGCTCGATGCCGCCGGTCGGGACCCCACCGACGAGAAGGCCATCGTCGACGGCGTACTGGCCGGGCTCGGCACCCGGGACATGGACAGCGTCGTCGCGGCTCTCAAGACCGCATTCGGTGACCGGGCGTCGGAGTTGGCGACGAAACTGGGCGCTCCGGCGAGCTGACGTGTGGGCGAACTGGCAAACTTCCTGCCCGCCGGCGGATTCGGCGCTGTCGGAGTCGGCAGCCTGCTCGTCACGGTCGTGGCCTACCTGCTCAACGCCAACCGCGCCGATCGCAAGGAGTACCAGGAGGCGATCGACCGGGCCGAGAAGCGGGCGGACGACGCCGCGCGTCGAACGGACGCCGCCGAGCAGCGGACCGAGGGACTGCAACAGTCCATCGACGAGGCCCGGGCGGCCCGGCGGGCCGCCGAGGACCGGCTCGCGCTCATCGAACGCGAACTGGCCCGCTACCGCGCGGACGGCGTGCGATGAGCGATGAGACCGTGGAGTTCAGGCGACGGATGGACCGGCGCATCCGTCGCCGGTTCATCATCGTGGTGGCGGCGACCGCGCTGATCGCCGCCGGGGCCGGCTGGGGTTGGGCGAGCCTCGGCAAACTGGCGGCCGTCGAGCAGCGTCGCGCGGACACCGCGGTCTCCGGCGCCGAACAGCTCTGCCAGCAGGTACGCCAACTCGGCGGCAACTGCGTGGTCGATCCGGCCAGCCTGCGGGGCGAGCGGGGTCCGGCCGGGCCGGAGGGTCCACCCGGGCCACCCGGCGTGCCGGGGCTGAACGGTCGGGACGGCGCTCCCGGGCCGCCGGGTCCAAGCGGCGCGGAGGGTGCGCCGGGAGCCACCGGAGCGGACGGGGCGTCCGGACCGGAGGGTCCACCCGGAGCCGAGGGCCCTTCGGGTGAGCCAGGTCCGTCGGGCGAACCGGGTCCTTCGGGTGAGCCGGGTCCGTCGGGTGAGCCGGGTCCACCCGGCCCGGCCTGTCCGACCGGTACGACCCTGCGCGTCCTCACCGTGACGACGACCGAGGGGCCGCAACAGGTCGTCGCCTGCGTCGCAGACGCCCAGACACCGGAACCCGAGTAACCGGCGGTCCGCCGTCGGTCGTCGCGGCCGGCTCGGCGGGGGTATTTGGAGCCCCCGGCCGGGCTCGAACCGGCGACATCTCGCTTACAAGGCGAGTGCTCTGGCCAACTGAGCTACAGGGGCGCGTTGTTCGTGGTCAGCATAGCCACCGGCACCCTGCTACCACGTCCGGCACCGATTCCGAAACCCGACAGTCCCTGTCCTCCGCGAGCCCGCCGCGCCGGATCATGCCTGGATGCCCGAAATGTTCGTCGAATAGATCCCAACCCCGGGCCCCCACCTTGGCATGTGAGAAAAACACGTTTACCGTGGCGTGACGCGGATGACAACCCGATGCTGCCTCGCTGCCGCTCGGACGCCCTCCCCGGACCGTTGCGGTAACGCAGCGGTCGTTCTTTCACTCGGATCGTCCGGCACGTTCCTGCCGGTGGAAGGAAGCGCTTCACCATGGCTACGGTCACGTACTCGAAGGCCACCCGGGTCTACCCGGGTACCGAGCGCCCAGCGGTCGATCACCTCGACCTGGAGATCGGCGACGGCGAGTTCCTCGTCCTGGTCGGCCCCTCCGGCTGCGGCAAGTCCACCAGCCTGCGGATGCTCGCCGGGCTGGAAGACGTCGACGACGGCTCGATCTACATCGACACCCGCGACGTCACCCACCTGCCGCCGAAGGCCCGCGACATCGCGATGGTCTTCCAGAACTACGCGCTCTACCCGCACATGTCGGTCTACGAGAACATGGCGTTCGCGCTCAAACTCCGCAAGACCTCGAAGTCGGAGATCGACCGGCGGGTCAAGGAAGCCGCCGCGCTGCTCCAGTTGGAGGACTACCTCAACCGCAAGCCCAAGGCGCTCTCCGGTGGTCAGCGCCAGCGGGTCGCCATGGGCCGGGCCATCGTCCGTGAGCCGCAGGTCTTCCTGATGGACGAGCCGCTGTCCAACCTGGACGCCAAGCTCCGGGTGCAGACCCGTACCCAGATCGCGACCCTGCAGGCCAAGCTCGGCGTCACCACCGTCTACGTGACCCACGACCAGGTCGAGGCCATGACCATGGGCCACCGGGTTGCGGTCATGCTGGACGGCGTGCTGCAGCAGGTCGACACCCCCCGGGCGCTGTACGACGCTCCGGCCAACGTCTTCGTCGCCGGTTTCATGGGCTCCCCCGCGATGAACATCAAGACGGTGGGGCTGACCGAGAACGGCGCGATGTTCGACACCCTCGCCATCCCGCTGACCCGGGAGCAGATCGCCGCGGCTCAGGCCGAGGGCGGCACCGGCAAGGTGACCGTGGGCTTCCGTCCGGAAGACTGCGACCTGGTCTCGCAGAGCGAGGGTGGCCTGCCGCTGGTCGTCGAGCTGGTCGAGGACCTGGGCTCGGACGCGAACGTCTACGGCCACGCCGCGATCGACGGTGCCTCGGAGCGGTTCGTGGTGCGTACCGACCGCCGGAACATGCCGAACATGGGCGACACCGTCTACGTCAAGCCGCGTACCGGTCGGAACCACGCGTTCCACGCCGTCACCGGTAACCGCATCTGACCTGTTCTTCCGCACGTCCCTGGGCGGTCGCTCCTGCTGGAGCGACCGCCCAGGTCGTTGTGGTCCGTCTCTGCCACGGCCCCGGCAACGCGACCGGACCACGACGAGCTGGTGAGGGCCTGCCCGGAGGGGCCGCCTCAGTTCGGAACCGACCGGAGACGCTCTCCTCGCGTCACAGGCCGATCCGGCCCGTACCGGCACCACCGGTCACAGTGGACTTGACACCGCTGGCGTTGTCGAGCTGGTACGAGTACGGGATTCCCGCCACGCTGCCGCCACCGCTCTCCGGTGCGCCGGAGCCGACGAAGTGGTTGTTCCGCTGCACGATCGCACCGGGGTCGGAGTCGGCGTACCCGACCAGGGTCGGCTCGTCGACGTTCTCGAAGTAGTTTCCCTCGACCAGGACCCCGGCGTTCATGGTGGAGGCGACGCCGTACTCGTTGTTGTAGTAGTAGTTGTTGTAGACGTGCACCGGGTTGCCGAACCGGACCCGGGGGTGCCGGGTGCCCGAGCCGTCGAACCAGTTGTGGTGGTACGACACCCGCAGGTGTCCCACGTCCTGGCTCGCGTTGTCGTCGCTGTGCCCGAGCAGCATCGACTTGTCGTGACCGAACACCCGGTTCCAGGAGACGGTCACGAAGTCGGAGCCACGCTTGATGTCGACGGCACCGTCGTACCCGTCGGTGAAGCTGTTGTGGTCCACCCAGATGTTGGTGGCCCCGGTCTCGACGTTGATGGCGTCGTCGTCCCAGCCCCGGAAGTTGATGTTGCGGATGATGACGTTGCGGTCGCCGCTGACGGTGAGGCCGCAACCCGAGATGGTCGCGTTCGAGCCGACACCGAGAATGGTCTTGTTGGACCGGACCCGGAGCATGCCGGAGCAGGAGATGGTGCCGGAGACCCGGATCACCGCCGCGCTGCTGGAACCGACGGCGCTGGTCAGCGCCGAGGCACTGGTCACCGTCGTCGAGCCGGCACTGCCGCCACCCGAGGTGCCGCCGTTCTGGGTCGCCCAACCGACCAGCCCGGTCTGCGGCGGGCTCGGCGGCCCGGTGGTCGTCGGCGGCCCGGTGGTCGTGGGCGGCCCCGTGGTCGTCGGCGGCCCGGTGGGCGCGGTCG
>NZ_JADPUN010000052.1 GCF_015690345.1 Plantactinospora alkalitolerans
CTCAGCACACCGCCGATGGGTGCGACGCCGCGCCAAGCCGGGCGGGTGCGTAAAGCGTCGGGCGGGTGCGTAAAGCGTTAGGAGGGGACCCTTCTTCTACAGAAAGCGATAAGAAGGGGCCCTTCCTTACATCTGGGGCTCGGCGATGGCGGTTAGTTCGCCTTGGGCGAGGCGGAGGCGTAGGGGGTCGCCGGCGGTTACTTCGACGCTGTCCCGTACGACGTGTCCGTCGGCGCGCTGGACGATGGCGTACCCCCGGTGCAGGGTGGCGGCGGGCGAGAGTGCGCGAAGGCGTGCCACGGTGTGGCGCAGGTCTCCGGTCGCGGTGCCGAGGCGGTGCTCCACGCATCGGCCGGCGCGGTCCCGCAGGGCCTTCACCTCGGTGTTGCGTTGGTCGAGCAGCACCTCGGGGCGGGACATCGCCGGGCGTGACCGCCACGCGTCGAGGCGCTGCGACTCCCGCTCGACGAGTCCGATGACGGCCCGGTCCAGCCGGTCGCGGGCCATCCGGATCAGCCGGGTCTCCTCGCCGAGGTCGGGCACGATCCGCTTGGCGGCGTCGGTCGGGGTGGAGGCGCGCAGGTCGGCGACGTAGTCGACCAGCGGAATGTCGGTCTCGTGGCCGATCGCGCTGACCACCGGCGTCCGGCAGCCGAAAACAGCCCGACACAGGGCCTCGTCCGAGAAGGGGAGCAGGTCCTCCACGCCACCGCCACCCCGGGCCAGCACGATCACGTCGATGCCGGGGTCCGCGTCGAGGACCTTGAGCGCGTCGAGAATCTGCGGTACGGCGGTGGGGCCCTGCACCGCCACGTTGACCGTACGGAACTGGACGGCGGGCCAGCGGCGCTGGGCGTTGGTCAGTACGTCCCGCTCGGCGGCCGACGCCCGACCGGTGATCAGCCCGATCCGGTTGGGTAGGAAGGGCGGACGGCGTTTGCGGGACCGGTCGAACAGGCCCTCGGCGGCGAGCAGTTTCTTGAGTTTCTCCAGCCGGGCCAGTAGTTCGCCGAGGCCGACCTGCCGGATCTCGTCGGCGCGTAGGCTGAGGGTGCCGCGTGCGGCGTAGAACTCCGGCTTGGCGTGCAGCAGCACCCTGGCCCCGTCGGCCAACTCCGGCGCACCGGCGTCCAACACGTCGCGGTTGGTGGTGACGGTGAGACTGAGGTCGGCCGACGGGTCGCGCAGGGTGAGGAAGACCGTCGCGGCGCCGGGCCGTCGACTGATCTGCGCCACCTGGCCGTCGACCCACACCCAGCCCAGCTTGCCGATCCAGGCGCTCAGTTTCTGGCTGACCACCCGGACCGGCCACGGCTCTTCGGGAGTGCTGCGGGGGGTGCCGGATTCGGTCATCGGGTCAGCCTACGACCGGCGCCGTGCCGCCCTCCGCGCGCCGGGTGGGCGGCGAGGCGCACCGCCGCCGTGCGGCGGGCGGGGGGCGAGGGCGTCGAGGTCGGCGGGCCCGCTGGCTCCGAGCGGGGTGAGTTGCGGAACGTAGACTGGATGGGTGACCGAGGCTCAGGCGACATCCCAGACCGGCAAGCGTGTCCTGTTGGCCAAGCCCCGCGGCTATTGTGCTGGCGTCGACCGTGCCGTGCAGACCGTGGAGGAGGCCCTGAAGCTCTACGGGGCGCCGATCTATGTCCGCAAGGAGATCGTGCACAACAAGCACGTCGTCTCCACGCTGGAGCGGCAGGGCGCCATCTTCGTGGAGGAGAACGAGGAGGTGCCGGAGGGTGCAACCGTGATCTTCTCTGCGCACGGCGTGGCGCCGGAGGTCTACGAGCAGGCGAGGTCCCGTTCGCTGAAGGCGATCGACGCGACCTGCCCGCTGGTCACGAAGGTGCATCACGAGGCCCGGCGGTTCGCAGCGGACGATTACGACATTCTTCTCATTGGTCACGAGGGGCACGAAGAGGTGGTCGGCACCTCGGGAGAGGCGCCCGCGCACATCCAGCTCGTGGACGGCCCGGACGACGCCGACAAGGTCACCGTACGGGACCCGGCGAAGGTGGTCTGGCTCTCCCAGACGACCCTGTCGGTGGACGAGACGATGGAGACCGTCGCCCGGCTCAAGCGGCGGCTGCCGCTGCTCCAGTCGCCGCCCAGCGACGACATCTGCTACGCGACCCAGAACCGGCAGCACGTGGTCAAGGAGATCGCCGCCGACTGTGACGTGGTGCTCGTGGTCGGCTCCCGCAACTCGTCGAACTCGGTGCGGCTGGTCGAGGTCGCGGTGGACGCCGGCGCCCGCGCCGGATACCTGATCGACTACGCGTCCGAGATCTCGGACGAGTGGCTGGTCGGCGCCGAGACGGTCGGCCTGACCTCCGGAGCGAGCGTCCCCGACGACCTGGTCATGGAGGTGCTCGACCACCTTGCCGCACGCGGCTTCGCCGACGTGACCGAGGTGACCACGGCCGACGAGCGGCTGACCTTCTCGCTGCCGCAGGAACTCAGGCGCGACATGAAGGCCGCGGCCAGGGCGGCGGCAGAGCAGGCGGACGCGCTCGCGGCGAGCGGCGCCAACGGCTGACCGGGGTACGGGTGCCGGCCTCGAGCAGCACATCCGGAACGCGGAACGGACGGCGCGTCGTACGCGTCGTACCTGTCATGACGACGCGGTGGATGGTCGGTGCCACGCTGGTGCTCGGGCTGGCCCTCGGTGCCTGTGCGGACTCCGGCTCGACACCGCCGCCGAACGGACCGGGGGACAGTCCGGCGACGCGGTCCCCGTCGCCCGACCCGACCTCGTCCGTCCCCGCCCCGACGACCTCCGGTGGTCCGGCGGCGGATCCGGCCACGCCGACCGAACCGCCGCACGGCGGGGCGGCCCCGAGCGGTACGACCACGCTCAGCGGGACGGTCCAGGCCGGTGTCGAGGCGAACTGCCTCCTGCTCGACGGCTACCTGCTGGTCGGCGGTCCCAGGGACGTGCTCACCGTCGGCGCCCGGGTGACGGTCGTCGGCGAGGTACACGCCGGCCTGATGACCACCTGCCAGCAGGGCACCCCGTTCCAGGTGCGGAGCGCCACCCGGAGCTGACCGGGAGGAGTCCTCGTCAGTCAGCGGGGGGTCCGTCCCAGGCTGGGACGGACCCCCGTTCGGTTCAGTGGATCGGCGCGGTCAGTTCACCGCGTCAACCTTCACCAGGGCGCTCGCCACCACGGCACCCTCGACGGTGACGACCTTCAGCTCGCCGGAGAGCTGCCGGCCGGTGGCCGGGACCGACAGCGCGGTAAGTGAACCGGTGATGCTGGTCGACTCCTGGTACGCCAGCGAGTCGTAGCTCGCCGGTGCCGACAGGTTGCCGAGGGCGGGCGAGTAGAACGCGTCCCGGTAGTCGAGCTGGGTGGTCCCGGCCGGAACCGAGTACCCCTCGACCTCGATCACGTAGGTCCCCGCCGCCGGGTCGGCCACCGAGACGGACTCCTCCGAGTCACCGTCGGCGTCGTACGCCACCCGTACGCCGTCCTTGTAGACGTACAGGTCGAGGTCGGCACCGGGGTCGCTGGTGTCGCCGATCGCCACGTCGAGCCGGCTGGCCCCGGCCGGGACCGCCACCTCGTAGGACAGCACCTCGTGGTGCGCGATGCTTGGCCGGGTCTCCAGCGTGCTGCCGAGCGGCCCGCCCGAACCGGTGACGACGACCGGACCGAAGTCGTTGGTCAGGTCCCAGGTGACCGGAGTGGGTTTTCCGGCCTCCACGTTGAGCAGTACGGTCTCGTCGGGCGTGATCTGGATGCCCTGCACCCGCGCCTGGATCTGGTACGGGTTGCCGAGCAGCGGAGACGTACGCCGCGACTCGACCTCGATCTCCCAGACCCCGGGGATCGGGTTGTCGTACGACCGCTCGTCCGGCTTGCAGACCGCCGCGTCCGAGAAGTTGGTGAAGCAGGCCGTGCTGACGGTCGGGTCCACCGGGACGCCCCACGGGTTGATCGCGACGAACCGGGTCTGCGAGCCGGGGGCGACGCCGGTCAGGTTG
The DNA here is from genome assembly GCF_015690345.1 of Plantactinospora alkalitolerans. Classification (GTDB taxonomy): domain Bacteria; phylum Actinomycetota; class Actinomycetes; order Mycobacteriales; family Micromonosporaceae; genus Plantactinospora; species Plantactinospora alkalitolerans. Next base: position 3,989 of record NZ_JADPUN010000052.1, read on the forward strand.
ACCTGCAAAGACCCCGCGCCCTCCGGCACGGTGACGAAGTACGTCTTGAACAGGTTGCGGTCCACGTTGCCGCCGGCCGAGAAGGAGAAGTTCTTCTTCTTCGGCACCTCGGCGACGGTGACCGCGTTCATGAACTCGAAGTCCACCGCCGGGGTCGCCGGGTCGTCGACCTCGACGATGGCGCTGTGCACCCCGGTGCCGGCTGTGGCCGTGACGTTGAACGCGACCGTCTTGCCCAGCGGCAGGTCCAGGTGTTTCGGCACGTTGCCGAAGACGTTGCCGGTGTTGCCGACCAGGCGCAGGTCGTGCCGGACGGTCCCCTTCGGCCCGCTGTTCCGGGTCACCTTCACCCGGTACGTCCTCGCCACACCCGGCTTCTGCCCGCCGGAGGCGACGGCGCACCGGTTGTAGATGCCGGTGCCCCGGTACGGCGTGGCCAGCAGGTTCGCCAGCGGGGTGCAGACCGGGGCGTCGACCGTGTAGCCCCGGGTTTCCAGGGCGGCCCCGGCCAGCAGTTGCCAGGCTCCCGGAACGTTGAGCTGGCCGTTGCCCTGGCCGTGTGCCGGCACCCCGTCGATCCAGGACGCCGACGAGTAGATCGCCCGGCGCAGCGCGGCGGTGGTGACCAGCTTGCGGTTCGCCTTGGCCGCCGAGAGCAGCAGCGCGAGGCCGCCGGTCACCTGCGGCGCGGACATCGAGGTTCCGTTGATCATTTGGTAGCCCGGCGGCAGCGGGTAGCCCGCCTCGGCCACCGGGCTGCCCGGCTGCCAGAGCGGAGTGGTGGAGATCGCCGCACCCGGAGCGGTGATGTTCGGCTTGAAGCCGCCGTCCTCGCGCGGACCCCGCGACGAGAAGTAGAGGAGCTGGTACGGCGTGCGGGTCTCCGAGCCGTAGTTGGCCAGGTAGGTCTCCTGGCTGATCCCGGCGGCGACGCTGACGATGTCGGTGACCGTGGACGGGTCGCCGATCGTGTTGATGCCGGGACCGGAGTTGCCGGCCGAGAAGACGAGCTGGACGCCGAGTTCGTTGACGATCCGGTGGTACAGCTCGGCTCGCAGGTCACTGCCGTCGTTCATCGGGCCGAGGCCGCCGATCGAGATGTTGACGACGTCCACGTCCCGGTTGACCACCAGTTCGACCATGCCGTCGGTGAGCGCGGCGAAGGTGCAGCCGCCGCCCCAGGAGCAGGCCCGGGCGGAGACCAGCTTCGCGCCGGGCGCGCCGCCGTCCAGGTTGGCGTTGCCGAACATGTCGTTCGCGGCGGTGATGCCGGCGACGTGCGAGCCGTGTGCGTCCTCGACGATGCCGATGTTGACGAAGTCGTACGCCCCGGGCAGGCCGGCGGGGGTGGTGTCGACGTCCTCGCGGAACTCGACCACGAACGGGGTCTGGTCGCGTACGGCGGTCTCCGGCTTGTCGGTGCCGAAGTGGCCCACGTCGTAACGCTGGCCGTACGGTCGCATCACCGGGTCGTCGGTGAAGTCCCGGTTCAGGTTGGCGTCCACCCGGACGTCGTTGGTGGCCGGGTCGTAGAGGATGCCGTACAGGTCGGTGGTGTCGCCGTCCCGGTTGACGTCACCGCCCGGTGCGCTGCCTGCGGTGATCGACTCGGCGAACCGGTTGATCCGGTACGTCCCGGCCGGCGCGGTCCAGGTGGCACCCGCGTAGCTGAAGGTCGGGCCGGTCACCTGGTCGCGCATGATCCGCCAGGTGTTGTCACCGTCGAAGATCGGATCGGTGGCCGTGAACCAGTCGACGATCTTGCGCTCGCCCGTGGAGGTGGTCTGCAGCGCCGGGTGGTCGAGGTCGACCCCGGTGTCCATGACGCCGATCGTGACGCCCCGACCGTCCCAGCTCGGATGCGCGGCCTTGAAGTCCACGGCGCCGATCTCGGCGGTCGGCATGTACGGGTTGTCGGCCGGGGTGTCGGCGCCGGGTCCGGTCGCCGCCGCCTTGGCGCGGGCCTGTGCCCGGGCCGGCGTCGGGGTCGGCTCCGGCTCGGGCAGTTTCACCTTGTCGTCCAGGTCGACTGCGGCGACACCGGGCAGCGACGCTGCCGCCGGGACGGCCGAGGTGGGCACGCTGGCCCGCAGGTAACCGACCTCGTCGGCGCGCTTGGCGATGGTGCCGCCGAGCCCCCGCAGCCCGGTGACGACGCTGCCCGACCTGCCCTTGTCGGCGGCGATGAGCAGCGTCACCCGGGACTCTCTACGGGACTTCGCCTCGGTCAGCAGTTCCAGGTCACGGGGACCGAGGGTGTCGGTGGGATCGGTCTTCAGGGTCTCGGGGGCTGCGGTCGGATCGGCGCTCGCCGGGGTGGCGCCGTTGGCCAGGGTCAAGCCACTCAGAGCCACGACCGAGGCGAGTACCCCGGCGGAGGTCCGTCGGCGCCAGGTACGGGATCTACTCACGTTCATGTCCTCCGGGAGAACAGGCCCTGGAATGCAGGGCGCACGTGATCGGAATCCTCGGTCGCCGTACGCATCGCTGTCACTATCGTCCTGCGCGTTGTGACCAGCCCGTAACCTGAATGGACCGTACCGGCCCCGTTTCGGGTGGATCGGCGCCGATAACTGCTGATGAGGTGGCTGATGACTGCTGATGAGGTGTCCGATCGGGACGATCAGCGCGCGGGCGGTTCCGGTGTGCCGAGTGCTGCCGCCGTCGGCGGATCGACCAGCTCGGGCGCCTGCGGTTGACGCGGCGCGGTCTCGACCTGCGGAGGCGCCGGCAGGTCGTTTCCGGCGACGCCCAGTTCGGCAAGCTTGCGGGCGCTGACCAGCACCCGCGCCTCCAACGAGCCCACCGCCCGGTTGTACGCGGTCACCGCGCTGCCGAGCGCACCGCCCAGTTTCGACACGTGCTCGCCGAGGGTGGAGAGCCGGCCGTACAGCTCGCGGGCGAGTGCGTGTACCGCGACGGCGTTGCGGGCCAGCGCCTCCTGCCGCCACGAGTAGGCAACCGTACGCAGCAGTGCGACCAGGGTGGCCGGGGTGGCCAGCACCACGTCGCGGGTGAACGCGTGCTCCAGCAGCGTCGGGTCGCGTTGCAGCGCCACGTCGAGGAACGGATCGGCCGGAACGAAGAGCACCACGAACTCGGGAGACTGGTCGAAGGCGGACCAGTACGACTTGGCGGCCAGGGCGTCGACGTGGGCCCGCAGATGCCGGGCGTGCGCGTCCAGGTGCCGGTCCCGGCCGTGCTCGTCCCGGGCCTCCATCGCGGTCAGGTAGGCGTCGAAGGGAGCCTTGGCGTCCACCACCACCGAGCGGCCACCGTGCAGCCGGACCACCAGGTCGGGGCGGACGACCTGGTGTTCGGTCGTCGCGGTGACCTGTTCGGAGAAGTCGCAGTGTTCGAGCATGCCGGCGGCCTCGACGACCCGGCGGAGCTGGTGCTCGCCCCAGCGGCCCCGGACCTGTGGCGCCCGCAGCGCCGCCACCAACTGCTTCGTCTCGGTACGCAGTTCGCCGGAGACGGCGTTCATCGACCGGACCTGCTCGCGCAGTTCGGCGTAGGCGTCGACCCGGTCATGCTCAAGCTCGGCCACCCGCTGCTCGTAGCGGCGCAGCGTCTCGTGCAGCGGCGCCACCGCCCGGGCCACCGCCTCCTGTGACTGGGCGGTCGCCTCGTAGGAGAGTGCCCGCATCGACTGCTCCAGCCGGCCCTCGCCGTCCCGGGTCGCCCGCAGGGTCGCGTCCAGCCGGGCGATCTCGGCGGTCGACCGGGCGGTCGCGGCGAGCCAGCCGACCGCTCCGCCCGCGACGAGGCAGACCACCACCACGGCCAGGGTTGAGAGGTCCACGTCACAGAGCATGCCAAACGCCTGGGTCGGCTCGCGCGCGCACTCGCCGGGCGTGGGTACCGTTGGGTGATGGGCAACCTGATCTGGTTCGTGCTGCTGGTCATCCTGCTCTTCGGTGGGTTTCTCTGGTGGCAGCGGGAAAGCACCGCCCGGAAGGCCCGGGAGCTTGCCGACGCCCGGGCCGAGGCGGGCCGCTGGTACGAGCGGCTGGGCGGGCAGTTGATGAACCTGCACGGCACCGAGCCGGCGGTCCGGCAGGCACTGGCCGACGCCGGGGAGCGGTACAACGCCGCCGGCAGCCAGCTCGAACAGGCTCAGACCGCCCGACAGTACGAGTTGGCCCGGGAGAGCGCCCTCGAAGGGCTGGCCTATGTCCGGGCGGCCCGCGTCGCGCTCGGCATCGACCCGGGTCCTGACCTGCCGCCGCTGGCCGCCGCCCGGGGTGCGGGTGCGCTGACCGTGCCGCGCGAGGTCCAGGTCCGGGGTGAGACGTTCCGGGCCGGGCCGCAGCCCGGCGCCTCGACGCCGTACTACTACCCGGGTGGGCGGATGCAGGGCCGCCCGGTGCCGGCCGGCTGGTATTCGACCCCCTGGTGGAAGACCGGCCTGGCGGCCGGCGCGGGGGTCGTCGGGGGCATGCTGATCGCCGACGCTCTCTTCTCTCCGGCGTTCGCCGACCCCGGGTACGGCTACGACGCCGGCTACCAGGAGGGCTTCGCCGATGGCGCCGACGGGGGCGACACGGGTGGTGGGGACATGGGCGGCGGTGACGTCGGCGGTGGAGATTTCGGCGGCGGTGACTTCGGCGGCGGCGATTTCGGTGGCGGCGATTTCGGTGGCGGCGATTTCTAGCCTGATGTTCGGATTATCCTGATAACCCGCCGCGTCGTCGGGTTAGCCCGTCGACGGAAGGTAGGGCTGCCCGGATGGTCCCGATCCGTGTCGACCGGCAGAGTCGACAACTGTGAGCGTTGAGGTGGAAACCGCGGTGGGGCGCCGGCCAGGGTCGGCCGGGAAGTGGCTGACCAGTCTGGCTGCGGCGGGAGTTGCCGTCGTGGCGGTGACCGTCACCGCGCAGACGATCGACAGGTTCCACTGGTGGGCGGGCTTCGTCCTGGTACCCGGAGCCCTGATCGCCGCCTCGGGCGGCCCGTTGCTGGTACGCGGCGGCGGGCGCGCGTTCGTCGGGTACCTGCTCGCCTGCGTGGGCGGCCTTGTCTTCGCGGTCGGCGCGATGTTGATGTTCGGGGTGATGGCCAAGGGCTGGCCCCTCATGATCACGTTGCCGGCGCTGGCCGTCGCGGGCACCTATCTGTGGCGCTCGGCCGATCCGCTGCCCCGGGCCTTCCACCGGACGGTCGCGATGCTGGCGCTGAACACCGCCGCGCTCGGGGTGACCTTCCTGCTGCTCGTCAACGACGCCCTCGACTTCGGTGACGACGGCTGGTGGGGCGGCTTCATGATGGTCGGCGGAGTGATCATCCTCGGCAACGGGCTCGAACTGCTCCGACACCGGATCGTCTACCGGGCCCAGGCGGTGACCCTGGCGGTCGGGCCGGCGGTGATCGCCTTCCTGCTGGGCCTGCGCTTCCTGCGCGACTGGCCGTTCTGATCCCGGCCGCACTCACCGATCCTGGCCGACCATGGCGTCGTCACCGGGCGTCGCCCGGTCGTACGACACCCGCCTCGTACGCGAACACCACCACCTGGACCCGGTCCCGCAGCCCGAGTTTGCCGAGGATCCGCCCGACATGGGTCTTGACGGTCGCCTCGGAGACGTTGAGCGAGAGGGCGATCTCCGCGTTGGAGCGCCCCCGCGCCACCTCCACCAGCACCTCCCGTTCCCGGTCGGTCAGCCGGTGCAGCCGCTCGTCGGAGGGTGACCGGCCGGTCGACGGGTCGGGCAGGTGACCGGCGAAGGCGTCGATCAGTCGCCGGGTCACGTTCGGCGCCACCACCGCGTCCCCGGCCGCCACCGCACGGATCCCGGTGAGCAGGTCCGCCGGGGGGACGTCCTTGAGCAGGAACCCGCTGGCTCCGGCGCGCAGCGCCGCGAAGACGTACTCGTCCAGGTTGAACGTTGTCAGCACCAGGATGCGGGCCGGGGAGCCGGCGTCGACGATCTGCCGGGTCGCCTCGATACCGTCCAGCACCGGCATCCTGACGTCCATCAGCACCACGTCCGGCCGCAGCGTACGGGTCATCGAGACGCCCTGCGCGCCGTCGCCCGCCTCGCCCACCACCGTAAGGTCCGGCTGGCTCTCCAGCACCATCCGGAAGCCGAGCCGGAGCAGGGGTTGGTCATCGACGAGCAGCACCCCGATGGTCACGCCACCCCCTCCTCGTCGAACCGCAGTCGGGCGCGTACCCGCCAGCCCGGGCCGTCGGTGCGGGGCCCGACCTCCACGTCGCCGCCGTACGCCGTCGCCCGCTCGATCATCCCAGCCAGACCGTGTCCACCGCCCGGGGCCGATACGTCTCCACCGCCCGGGGCCGATACGTCTCCACCGCCCGAGGCCGGTACGTCTCCACGGCCCGAGGGCGGTGCGGCCGCCGTCCGCGCGCCGTCGTCGACGACCTCGAGATCCACGCCGTCCGCCCGGTGGTGCAGCCGGACCTGGACCCGGGCGGCCGGTCCGGCGTGCTTGAGCGTGTTGGTCAGCGCCTCCTGGACGATGCGGTAGACGGCGAGGCCGGCTCCCGGGCCGGACGCCCCGGGTACCCCGTCGACGGTCGCCACGACGTCCAGCCCGGCGGCCCGAACCTGGTTCAGCAGGGCATCGAGATCACCCAGTCCCGGCTGCGGGGCGCGGCCACCGGCATCGTCGCGGAGCAGGCCGAGCAGCCGGCGCATCTCCCCGAGGGCCTGCCGTCCGGTCGCCGACACCTTCCGCATCGTCTCGGTCGCCCGGTCCGGCGCCGAGGCGGCGGTGTACGCGGCCCCGTCGGCGAGCGCGACCATCACGGCGAGGTTGTGCGCCACGATGTCGTGCAGTTCCCGGGCGATCCTGGCCCGTTCGGCGGCGACGGCGAGTTGGGCCCGCTGCTCCCGGTCCCGCTCCAGCCGGCGGGCCCGCTCGGCCACCTCCGCCAGGTAGGCCTGCCGGGTGCTGATGGCGATCCCGAGCAGCACGGTGGCGGCGAGGCTGAGGGTGATGACGTTCAGCGGTATCCAGGCCGGACCGATGCCCAGCAGGATCACCGTCGCCGGCACCTGGATCGCCACGACGATCGGCCACAGCTGCCGCCGAGGGCCGTACCGGGCGGCGGTGTAGACCGCCACGCCGACCACGATCTCGGGATAGACGCCCTCGACCCGGATTCCGACGAGGACGCCGAACCCGATCGCGAGCGCGTACACCAGCCAGCAGACCAGGACCGGCGCTCGCCGCCGCCACACCAGTGGCACGTGGACGGCGGCGAAGGACAGCCAGGTCGCGACCCCGCCGCCCGCGAGCGCCGCCGGTCCGTCCAGCACCATGAGCAGCAGGACAAGTCCGGCGTCGGCCAACCGGGGCCGGCGGCCGAACCCGGCCCGGAGCCGGCGCAGGCGGTCGTAGAGGGGACGCGAGGTGGGCAGCGGAATGGACGCCTCGGCGGCGGGACGTCCGGTCAGTCGGGCGGGGTGCACGACCGCCTACGCGTCACGTCGGCGGAGCACGGCCGTCCCGGCGAGGAGTCCGAGGCCGACCCAGCCGGCCAGCACCGCGGCGGAAGCGCCGGGCGACAGCGTCTCGAAGGGGTTGCCGGAGCCGTCCACGCCGTACATGGCCTGGCCCGCGATCGTGGGTACGTACTTCAACACCTGCTCCTCCCGGTCGCCGGGCAGCGCCGGTCCCAGCAGCGCCGGTACGACCAGCAGCACGAGTACGAGCGTGGTGATCGCCCCCGCCGTATGTCGCAGCATCGCACCGGTACCGAGCCCGAGCAGCCCCATCAGCACCGGGCAGGCGGCGGCGCCGACGATCGCGCCGGCCACGCCCGGGTCGCCGAGCGAGGCGCCGTACCGGCCGAGGGTGGCCTGGCAGACTCCGAACGCGGCGAGAGAGCTGACCGCGAGCACCGGCGTGGTGACCACCACCAGCGCGACCGCCTTGGCGGCCAGCACCGGCCACCGGCGGGGTACGGCGGTCAGGGTGGTCCGGACCAGCCCGCTGCCGTACTCGCCGGAGATCTGGAGTACCCCGAACACTCCGATGAGGAGCGTCAGGAAGTCCATCGGCAGGAAGGCCATCGCCACCGCGTCGGCCACGCCCGGCGCCGGTTCACCGGCCCGGATCGACCCGCGCACGCCGTAGCCGATCGCGGCGGCGAGTCCGACCGCGAGCACCGTCACCGAGCCCAGGACCAGCCAGCTGGAGCGGAGGGAGCGGAGTTTGGTCAGCTCCGCGCGGACCACCCGGGCAAAAGTGATCTCGGTCGTCATCGGTACTCCACCGCCTCCCGGGTCAGCTCCATGTACGCCTCTTCCAGCGAGGCGCGCTGTGGAGTCAGTTCGTGTACGGCGACACCGCCGGCCAGCGCGAGGTCGCCGATCGCCTCGGCGGTCAGCCCGGCGACCTGGAGCAGTCCCCGGTCGACGCCGGTCACCTCCGCACCATGCGCGACGAGCAGCTCGGCCAGCTCGGTGGCGTTCGGCGAGCGGACCAGGACGCTGCCCACCGCGACCCGGGCGATCAGGTCCGCGACGGTGGTGTCGGCGAGCAGGCGGCCACGTCCGATGATCACGAGGTGTTCCGCCGTCACCGCCATCTCGCTCATCAGATGGCTGGAGACCAGCACGGTACGGCCCTCGGCGGCCAGGCCCTGAAGCAGCGTGCGTACCCACAGCACCCCGTCCGGGTCGAGTCCGTTGACCGGCTCGTCCAGGATCACCACGGCGGGGTCGCCGAGCAGCGCGGCGGCGACACCGAGCCGCTGGCCCATCCCGAGCGAGAAGCCGCCGGCCCGCCGGTTCGCCACGCTGGCCAGGCCGACCGCGTCGAGCACCTCGTCGACCCGCCGCCTCGGAATGCCGTGGGTCTGGGCGAGTGCCAGCAGATGGCTGTGGGCACTCCGCCCCCGGTGCACCCCCTTCGCGTCCAGCAGCGTGCCGACCTGGCACAGCGGCGCGGAGTGGTCCCGGTAGGGCAGACCGGCCACGGTCACCGTACCGGCGGTCGGCCGGTCCAATCCGACGATCATCCGCATGGTGGTGGACTTCCCGGCGCCGTTCGGGCCGAGGAATCCGGTGACCTGGCCGGGCTTGACGGTGAACGACAGGTCGTCGACGGCGAGGGTGTCCCCGTAGCGCTTTGTCAGCGCCTGTGCCTCAATCATGGCTTCGACGCTAGGGGCGCCCGGGTCGGCTGCCGACCACCCTGAGTCTGGTCAGCGCCGCGCCGGCCGTACGCCTGAAGTCGTACGGCGTACCACCGTCAGCGGGGGGTCCGCCAGGTCAGCCCGTGGCCGTACGGGTAGCGGATGTTCGCCGGGTCGGCCGGGTCGGGCACGCTGACCGGCAGCTTGCCGCGCGGCGCGACCTGTCCGGTCAGCACCCGGGCCAGGGCCTCCATCGAGGACCGGGTGTAGCCGAACGTCGCCACCTGGGTCGGCACGTCGTCGAAGTGACCGACGTCGTACGCGTCCCGGACCGCGACCACCAGCACCGGCTTGCCGGTGGCGGCTAGTGCGTGCACCAGTTTCTGCTGGCGTCCGCCCGGATCCGTGACCGTGGTGTCGAAGGACTTCTGGGTCAGCACCACTGTCAGGTCGTTGGTCTGGGCCGCCGCCACCGCCTCGGCGATCTTCGCGTCGTTGGGCAGCCCGGTCGGCAGGGTGCTGGTCCGGTTGCCCTGGGCGGCGAGTCCGGCGGCGAGGGTGCCGACGTTGTCGAAGGCGCTGGAGTTCCAGCCGGTCACCAGCACCGACCGGTCGGCCCGGGACAGCGGCAGCAGTCCGGCGTCGTTGCGGAGCACGGTCACCGTCCGGTCCGCGATCTTCCGTAGTTCCTGCTGGTGGGAGGCCTGGCCGACCACCCGCTCGGCGGCGGCCGGGTCCACCGGGTCGACTCCGTCGAGTACGCCGCGACGCTGCTTGAGGGTGAGGATCCGGCGTACCGACTGGTCGATCCGGGCCTCGGTCAGTTCGCCGCTGGCGACCGCGGCCAGCACCGAGTTGACCGCCAGGTCGAGGTTCGGCGGCATCAGCAGCAGGTCGGCGCCGGCCTTGAGAGCGAGTACCGGTACGCGTTCGTCGCCGTACTTCTGTCGTACCCCGGCCATGGCCAGCGAGTCGGTCACGACGACGCCCCGGAACCCGAGTTCGTCCCGGAGCAGCCCGGTGAGGATCGGTGGGGAGAGCGTGGCCGGATCGCCGGACGGGTCCAGTGACGGTACGACGATGTGCGCCGTCATCACGGTGTCCACCCCGGCGGCGATGGCGGCCCGGAACGGCGGTGCGTCCAGGCGCTGCCACTCGGCCCGGGTGTGGTGGATCACCGGCAGCGCGGTGTGGCTGTCGTCCCTGGTGTCACCGTGTCCCGGGAAGTGCTTGGCGGCGACGGTCACTCCGGCGCCCTGCTGGAAGCCGACCACCTGGGCGGCGGTCATCCCGGCCACCAGCAGCGGGTCGCTGCCGAAGGAGCGGACTCCGATCACCGGGTTGGCCGGGTTGACGTTGACGTCGGCGGACGGGGCCCAGGCCTGTTGGATGCCGACCGCGCGCAGTTCCCGGCCGGTGATCCTGGCCGCCGTGTACGCGTCGACGAGGCTGCGGCCGGCGCCGAGCGCCATGTTGCCGGGGAAGAGGGTGGCCGGGGCGGGCAGCCGTTGCACGATGCCGTGTTCCTGGTCGGTGGAGAGCAGCAGCGGGATCCGGGGCTCGCTGGCGGCGGCAGCGGCCTGCAACCCGTTGGAGAGGGTGGCGATCTGTCGGGGCGAGTCCAGGTTGTGCGACCAGGTGAAGTAGATGGCGCCGCCGAGGTGGTACTTGGCGATCACCTCTGCTCCGGTGGCGACGCCGTACGCCTGGCGGTTGGCGGTGGCGTCGGCCGCGCTCGGTTCGGTTGCCGAGCCACCGTAGACGTAGGTGGAGAAGAGTTGGCCGACCTTTTCCGGCAGGCTCATCCCGGCGATTAACCGGTCCACAGTGGAAGGCTTGGCGGTGCGGGCGGCCTGGGCGGGCGGGCTCATCCCACAGGCGGCCAGCAGAACGGATGTGACGATCGCTGCCAGTGACCGGATCCGCACGGCGCCTCCAAGGTAGGCCATCTGTCACCATAAATTAGTCGCCTCGACGGGATCTGACAACAAGCTTCCCTGTTCTTGTGTAGAGCGAAGGAAAGCTTCATGCTTGGCGGAGGCTGGCAGGAAGGTGCGGCGATGCTCCCTCGACGGATCGGCACAGGCGTTACCGGCGCTACTGGCAGCGCGACAGGAATGACAGGAATCCTGGTCCTGGTCACGACCCTGACCGCGGCCCTGACGGCGGCGAGCCCGGCCGCCGCCGGCCCGGCCGCCGGCCCCCAGGTCGGACAGGGGATCGGGCAGGGGCCCAAGGTCGGACAGGCGATCGTGCAGGATGCCGCGGTGAAGCCCGATACCGCGACAGCCGGACGGGACAGTGGCCCGCCGGCCGTCGACCCGAACGACATCCGGTTCACGCGCCGCACCCTGCGTACCGGCACACCCCAGCAGGTCGGGCTGCTGCCCGAGTACGTCGACCGGTTGCGCACCGACGCGGAGGCGTACCTGGCGCCGACACCCGACCATCCCAACTTTCCGACCTACGCCGGCGCGGTGCTGCTCGCCGCCAAGGACGGAGTGGTGGTCCGGCACGACGCGATCGGCACGGCGGTGAAGTACAGCGCCGTCGGACCGGCTCCGGGCCGGGTCGGGGTCGAGTTGCCGGCCGACGAACAGATCCCGATGCGCCCCGACACGATCTTCGACCTCGCCTCGATCTCCAAGCTGTTCACCACGGTGGTGGCACTTCGGCAGGTCGAGCGCGGCACGATCGACCTGGACGCGCCGGTGGTGCGGTACCTGCCCGAGTTCGCCGCCGGGGGCAAGGAGGCGGTGACCGTACGGATGCTGCTCACCCACACCGGCGGGCTGCCGGCGTTCGCGCCGCTGTGGAGCGCGTACCCGACCCCGGAGCAGCGGCGGGCCGCCGCCCTGGCCACCCCGTTCGCCGCCGGAGCGAGCCCCGGCAACCAGTACGTCTACTCCGACCTCGGGCTGATCGCACTCGGCGTACTGGTGGAACGGGTCACCGGACGGCCACTGGTCGAACTGGTCGCCACCGAGGTGACCGGGCCACTGCGGATGGTCGACACCGGCTACAACCCGGCACCCGCACTCCGGCACCGGATCGCCGCGACGGAGTACCAGCCGTACGCCGACCGCGGCATGGTCTGGGGCGAGGTGCACGACGAGAACGCCTGGGCGCTGGACGGGGTGGCCGGACACGCAGGCCTCTTCTCCACCGCAGCCGACCTGGCGATCTTCTGCCAGATGCTGCTGAACGGGGGCGAGTACCTGGGCGCCCGGATCCTGCGCGAGTCCACCGTCCGGACGATGCTGGTCAACTACAACGCGGAGTTGGAGAGCCGCTACCCGGACAGCGACCGGGGACTGGGCTTCGAGCTGAACAAGCACGGCTACATGGGTCCACTCGCCTCACCGGTCACCTTCGGGCACACCGGTTTCACAGGTACCTCGATCGTGATCGACCCACTGGCGCACACCTTCCTGATCCTGCTGACCAACCGGGTGCACCCGGACCGGGCCTGGGGCACCAACACCGTCGCCCGGCGGGCGCTGGCCCGCGACCTGGCGTACGCGACGCCGGTCCGGCCACCGCTGGGCGGCAGCGCCTGGCGCGCGGACGACCGCGACGGCGGCAGCGTCACCCTGACCGCGCCACTGCGTCGCGCCGCCGGCCGCGCCGCAGTGGCCGGCTTCCAACTCTGGTACGACACC
>NZ_JADPUN010000049.1 GCF_015690345.1 Plantactinospora alkalitolerans
CCCGCCGACCGGGCCACCGCCAGCAGTTCGGGATTGTTGTCGTGGACCCACTCGAACGCCTCCGGCAGGCCGAGGTCGCGCTGCCGCTGGCGGACGGCGGCGATGTCGGCCGCCGACGGCGGCTCCGTGGCGTGCAGTCGCGGGCGGGCGTAGAATGGCCAGCCAGCTCCGTCACGGACGAAGAGAACCAGCCCGCCGAAGTCCTCCGTGTGTGCCCCGTCACGGGGTACCGCATCGTAAAAGCGTTCCAACCGGTCAAACGGCTCGTCTCGCACAGAAGCCACCGGGGGAGCGTACACGTAGCGGATCCCGGGCATGTGATCAATTCGGCTGGCTGTGATCAGTTCGAACTGGTGGACCCCGCCAGCCCCTAACGTAGACTCGAGAGACCCATCAGGGCCGACGTCGTCCCGACCTAATGATTGAACGTGAATGACGACAGGAGCCCCGGTGGCCTTCCCGTACCCCCAGGAACCGCACCTCTCCTCGTCGGCGGGTGCCGACCTCGAGTTGACGGGCGGTGCTCACGTCCCGGAGTTCACGCTTCGGCTGGCGGGAACACCGGAGCCGCAGGGGCTCTACGACCCGGGCACGGAGCGGGACGCCTGCGGGGTGGCGTTCGTGGCGGACCTGCACGGTCGCCGCTCGCACGACGTGGTCGCGAAGGGTCTCGCCGCGCTCTGCCGGCTGGACCACCGGGGGGCCCGGGGTGCGGAGCAGAACACCGGCGACGGTGCCGGGATCATGCTCCAGGTGCCGGACGCCTTCCTGCGGGCCGTGGTCGACTTCCCGTTGCCGCCGGCCGGGCAGTACGCCACCGGGCTGGTCTTCCTGCCCACCGACCCGGCCGACGAGGCGCGGGCCCGGACGGTGCTGGAGAAGTACGCCCTGGTCGAGGGCGCCGAGATCCTCGGTTGGCGGGACGTACCGGTCAAGCCGGATGATCTCGGCGAAACCGCACTGGCTGCCCGGCCCCGGATCCGGCAGGTCTTCCTCGCCGCCGACCGGCTGACCGACTCCCCGGCGGGTTCCGCCGGCAGCGCACTGACCGGCCTCGACCTGGACCGGGTGGCGTTCTGCGTCCGCAAGCAGGCCGAGCGGGAGACCGCCGAGCGGGGTGTGCCGGCGTACTTCCCGTCACTGTCCAGCCGGACCATGGTCTACAAGGGCATGCTCACCCCGGACCAGCTTCCGGAGTTCTTCCCGGACCTGACCGATCCCCGGATGACCAGCGCGATCGCCCTGGTGCACTCGCGGTTCTCCACCAACACCTTCCCGTCCTGGCCGCTGGCCCACCCGTACCGGTTCATCGCGCACAACGGCGAGATCAACACGATCCGGGGCAACAAGAACTGGATGCAGGCCCGGGAGGCGCTGCTGCGCAGCCCCAACATTCCCGGGAACATCAAGCGGCTCTTCCCGATCTGCACCCCGGCCGCCTCCGACTCGGCCAACTTCGACGAGGTCCTGGAGCTGCTGCACCTGGCCGGGCGCAGCCTGCCGCACGCGGTGCTGATGATGATCCCCGAGGCGTGGGAGAACGACCCGGACATGGCCCCGGCGAAGCGGGCGTTCTACCGCTTCCACGCCAGCCTGATGGAGCCGTGGGACGGCCCGGCGTCGGTCGCCTTCACCGACGGCTCGCTGGTCGGCGCCGTACTCGACCGGAACGGGCTGCGGCCGGGCCGCTGGTGGCTCACCGCAGGCGGCCTGGTGGTGCTGGGCAGCGAGGCCGGCGTGCTCGACCTCGACCCGGCGAGCGTGGTGGCCAAGGGGCGGCTGCAACCCGGCAAAATGTTCCTGGTCGACACCGCCGCCGGGCGGATCGTCCTGGACGACGAGATCAAGTCCGAGCTGGCGGTCGAGCAGCCGTACGACGACTGGCTGCACGCCGGCCTGATCGACCTGGCCGACCTGCCGCCGCGCCGGCACACCGTCTACGGCCACCACTCCGTCCAGCGCCGGCAGCAGACCTTCGGCTACACCGAGGAGGAGCTGAAGATCCTGCTCGGCCCGATGGCCCGGGCCGGTGCCGAACCGGTCGGCTCGATGGGCACCGACACCCCGATCTCGCCGCTGTCCACCCGGCCCCGGCTGCTCTACGACTACTTCCACCAGCTCTTCGCCCAGGTGACCAACCCGCCGCTGGACGCCATCCGGGAGGAACTGGTGACCAGCCTGCAGGCGACCATCGGGCCGGAGGGAAACCTGCTCGACCCGAGCGCGGCGAGCTGCCGGCAGGTCGTGCTCCCCTACCCGGTGATCGACAACGACGAGCTGGCCAAGATTCTCAAAATCGACGCCGACGGCGACCTGCCCGGCTTCAAGGCGGTCCGGGTTTCCGGGCTCTACCGGATCCGGGACGGCGCGACCGGGATGAAGGCCCGGCTGACCGAGATCTGCCGGCACGTCTCCGAGGCGATCGAGGACGGCGTACGCATCCTGGTCCTCTCCGACCGCGACTCCACCGCCGACCTGGCGCCGATCCCGTCGCTGCTGCTCACCGCCGCCGTGCACCAGCACCTGGTCCGGGAGCAGACCCGCACCCAGGTGGCGTTGGTCGTGGAGGCCGGCGACTGCCGCGAGGTGCACCACACGGCCCTGCTGATCGGCTACGGCGCCGCCGCCGTCAACCCGTACCTGGCCTTCGAGTCGGTCGAGGACCTCGTCAACACGGGCGCGCTGACCGGGATCGAGCCCGCGAAAGCGATCCGCAACTACGTCAAGGCGCTCGGCAAGGGCGTCCTGAAGATCATGTCGAAGATGGGCATCTCCACCGTCTCCTCGTACTGCGGTGCCCAGGTCTTCGAGGCGGTCGGCCTGGACAACCGCCTGGTGCAGCGCTACTTCGCCGGCACGGCGGGCAAGATCGGCGGCATCGGGCTGGCCGAGATCCACGCCGAGGTGGCCGCCCGGCACACCCGGGCGTACGCCGAGAACACCGGAGCGCTCAACCACCGGCCGCTGGAGGTCGGCGGCGAGTACCAGTGGCGCCGCGAGGGCGAACTGCACCTGTTCAACCCGGAGACGGTCTTCCTGCTCCAGCACGCCACCCGGTCCCGGCAGTACGACGTCTTCCGGCAGTACACCGCCAAGGTCGACGACCTGGCCCGGCAGGCCGGCTCGCTGCGCGGGCTGTTCACCCTCCGCACCGGAGTACGCGAGCCCGTCCCACTCGACGAGGTGGAGCCGGCCAGCGAGATCGTCCGGCGGTTCGCCACCGGCGCCATGTCGTACGGGTCGATCTCGGCCGAGGCACACGAGACCCTGGCCATCGCGATGAACCGCCTCGGCGGCAAGTCGAACACCGGCGAGGGCGGCGAGGACGTCGAGCGGCTCTACGACCCGTCCCGGCGCTCGGCGGTCAAGCAGGTCGCCAGCGGCCGGTTCGGGGTGACCAGCGAGTACCTGGTCAACGCCGACGACATCCAGATCAAGATGGCCCAGGGCGCCAAGCCCGGCGAGGGCGGCCAGCTTCCCGGCAACAAGGTCTGGCCGTGGATCGCCCGGACCCGGCACGCCACCCCGGGAGTCGGGCTGATCTCTCCGCCGCCGCACCACGACATCTACTCGATCGAGGACCTGGCGCAGCTCGTCCACGACCTGAAGAGCGTCAACCCGGCGGCCCGGGTGCACGTCAAGCTGGTCAGCGAGATCGGGGTCGGCACCGTCGCGGCCGGGGTCGCCAAGCTCAAGGCCGACGTCATCCTGATCTCCGGACACGACGGCGGCACCGGCGCCTCCCCGCTGAACTCGCTCAAGCACGCCGGCACCCCGTGGGAACTGGGTCTGGCCGAGGCGCAGCAGACGCTGCTGCTCAACCGGCTCCGCGACCGGGTCACCGTGCAGGTGGACGGCCAGCTCAAGACCGGCCGGGACATCGTGATCGCGGCGCTGCTCGGCGCCGAGGAGTACGGCTTCGCCACCGCCCCGCTGATCGTCGCCGGCTGCGTCATGATGCGGGTCTGCCACCTGGACACCTGCCCGGTCGGCATCGCCACCCAGAACCCGGTGCTGCGCGAGCGCTTCACCGGGCGCCCCGAGTTCGTGGAGAACTTCTTCCTCTTCCTCGCCGAGGAGGTCCGGGGCTACCTCGCCGAGCTGGGCTTCCGCTCGCTGGAGGAGGCGATCGGCGCGACCGAGCTGCTCGACTTCGCCCCCGCCCTGGACCACTGGAAGGCACACGGGCTGGACCTGCGTCCCGTACTCCACGTGCCGGAGCTGCCGGCCGGAGCCGCCCGGCGGGGCGTACGGGCCCAGGACCACGGGCTGGACCGGTCCCTGGACAACGAACTGCTCGCCCTCGCCGCACCGGTGCTGGGCGGCGACGCGGACTCCGGCGGCGAGGCGCGGGACTCGGCGTCGGGTACCCGGGTCCGGGCCGCGGTGACGGTCCGCAACGAACACCGCAGCGTCGGTGCGATGCTCGGCGGTGTCGTCACCCGGCGCTTCGGCGGGGCCGGCCTGCCGGCCGACACCATCGAGTTCGACCTCACCGGCACCGCCGGCCAGTCCTTCGGTGCCTTCCTGCCCTGCGGCGTGACGCTGCGGCTGTCCGGCGACGCCAACGACTACGTCGGCAAGGGACTGTCCGGCGGGCGGATCGTGGTCCGCCCCGACCCGGCCGCGCCGTTCGCCGGCGGGCTGGACACCCCACCCGGACCGAACGGCCGGGCCGAGGACCAGATCATCGCCGGCAACACCATCCTGTACGGCGCCACCGGCGGCGAGCTGTTCCTGCGTGGCCGGGTCGGCGAGCGCTTCGCGGTCCGTAACTCCGGAGCGGTGACCGTCGTCGAGGGGGTCGGTGACCACGGCTGCGAGTACATGACCGGCGGCACGGTGGTGGTGCTCGGCGGGACCGGGCGGAACTTCGCCGCCGGCATGTCCGGCGGTACGGCGTTCGTGTGGCAACTCGACCGCCGCCGGGTCAACACCGAACTGGTGGACCTGGCACCGTTGACCGACGACGAGCGGGTCGGCCTGCACGACCTGGTGCAGCGGCACTTCGCCGAGACCGACTCGTCCGTCGCGGAGGCGCTGCTCAAGCGCTGGCCGGAGGCGGTGGAGGAGTTCACCGCGGTGGTGCCGCGCGACTACAAGCGGGTCCGGGAGATCATGCGGATCGCCGAGGCGGAGGGGCGCGACGTCGACGACGCGGTGATGACCGCCCTGGCGGTGCCGGCCGCCGCACCGGCCGTACCCGTCCAGCCGGCGTCCGGTGCCGCGCCGGCCGCCCCGCCCGCGTCCCCCGCCCGGCCGGTCACCTCCGGTTCGCGGCCCTCCCAGGAGGTGGCTCGTGCCTGACCCGAACGGTTTCCTCCGGTACGACCGGAAGCTTCCGGCCCGCCGCCCGGTGCCGGTACGGATCTCCGACTGGCGCGAGGTGTATCCGTCCGCCGACGAGCCCCTGATCCGTGAGCAGGCCACCCGGTGCATGGACTGCGGCATCCCGTTCTGCCACGACGGCTGCCCGCTCGGCAACCGCATCCCGGACTGGAACGACCTGGTCCGGACCGGCAACTGGGCGACCGCCATCGAGTCGCTGCACGCCACCAACAACTTTCCGGAGTTCACCGGGCGGCTCTGCCCGGCGCCCTGTGAGGCGGCCTGCGTACTGGGTATCGCCGGAGGTGCGCCGGTCACCATCAAGCAGGTCGAGGTCGAGATCGTCAACCGGGCCTTCGACCTGGACCTGGTGACCCCGCAGGAGGTGCCGGAGCCGTCCGGCAAGCGGGTCGCGGTGATCGGTTCCGGCCCGGCCGGACTCGCCGCCGCGCAGCAACTCGTCCGGGCCGGTCACGCGGTGACGGTGTACGAGCGGGACGACGCGATCGGCGGCCTGCTCCGGTACGGCATCCCCGACTTCAAGCTGGAGAAGGAACACGTCGACCGGCGGCTGGCCCAGCTCACCGCCGAGGGCGTGCAGTTCCGGACCGGCGTGAACGTCGGCGTCGACGTCACCGCCGAGCAGCTCCGGGCCGAGCACGACGCGGTGTTGCTCGCCTGCGGTGCCCTCGCCGGACGGGACACCCCGGCGACGCCGGGCCGCGCGCTGCGTGGCGTGCACCAGGCGATGGAGCATCTGGTGGCGTCGAACCGCACGGTCGCCGCCGCGGCCGGTGGCCAGCTCGGCGTGAACGGCCGGGAGTCGTCGACGCCGATCGACGCGGCCGGCAAGCACGTGGTCATCATCGGGGGCGGCGACACGGCGGCCGACTGCCTGGGCGTGGCGCATCGGCAGGGCGCGGCCGGCGTACACCAGCTCGACCTGTACCCGCGACCGCCGCACGAGCGTGACGAGGCCCGCGACCCGTGGCCGACCTGGCCGTGGATCATGCGGGAGTACCCGGCGCACGAGGAGGGTGGCGAGCGTGTCTTCGCGGTCGCGGTGCAGGAGTTCGTGGACGATGGCACCGGCCAGGTGCGCGCGGTCCGGATCGCCGAGGTCACGGTCGAGAAGCGGGACGGTCAGCGTTTCCTGACCGTGGTGCCCGGCTCGGAGCGGGAGCTGCCGGCCGACCTCGTGCTGCTCGCCATCGGCTTCGAAGGCACCGAGGAGCAGCCACTGCTCGACCAGCTCGGTGTGGTCCGCAACCGGCGTGGTGCGATCGACTCGGATGCCGAGTGGCAGGCCGGTACGCCGGGTGTCTTCGTCGCCGGAGACATGCACCGGGGTGCCTCGCTGATCGTCTGGGCGATCGCCGAGGGCCGGGCCGCCGCCGCCGCGATCGACCGCTACCTGGGCGGGCCGGGGCAGCTACCGGCGCCGGTGACGTCGTCCGCGCAGGCGCTCGCCGCACCGGTGGCACGCTGAGCCGACGCCGACCCGGGCGGCGGCATGCCGGCCGGGTCGGCTCTGCCGGGCCTTGGCGGCGGCATGCCGGCCGGGTCGGCTCTGCCGGGCCTTGGCGGCAGTTGGCGGGCGCTGACCGGCGAATTCCCGCCTAGTCGCGGGTGAGTCCCGGTGGGAGGGCGTCCTCGTCGGGTCCGACCGGGCGGGCGTTGACCAGCGAATTGCGGTGCAGGGCGGTGATCAGGGCGGTGGTGCCGCCGATGTCGGTCCAGGCGTCGTCCCAGAGCGCGGAGACGAGCCAGGAGCGATCCTCGGGGAAGATCAGGTCGGGCAGCGGTCCCGCACCCCGCATGTGACCGGTCCGCCAGGTGAGGGCCTGCTCGGGTCCGGCCTCGACCAGCAGGTAGCGCCAGTCCCAGTAGAGGGACACCTTCGGCGCGGCGGGGAAGACGATGTCGTGCGCGCCGGTGTCGAGATAGCCCAGCCACCAGGGCTGGTCCGGGGTGTGCGCGGCGAGTTCGTCGACCACGGCGCGTTCGTGGACCTCGAAACTTCTGCCGTCTGGCGGGTGGAAGGTGGCGTAGGCGTCGAAGACCGGCGGGATCGCGGTGGTGACGGACGGTCCCTGGGTGGTGCGGCCGGCGATCCAGGCGACGTCGGCGGCCGTGCCGATCCGCCAGCTCCGCCCGTCCCGGGTGACCTCCATGACACCCATCAAAGCACCCTGCGTGCCGCACCGGCGGCTCCGCCGGGTCGCGGAATCGGCGGGCTCCACCCGTACGCTGGCCGGGAAGGGTGCGGGCCGGCCGTCGGGAGGTTCTGGTGCGGATCGGGCTGCTCGGCCCGCTGGTCGTTCTCGGCGACGACGGCCGGACCGTCGACGTCAGCGGGGCCAGGCTGCGCCGGCTGCTGATCCGGCTCGCGCTGGACACCGGTCAACTGGTGACCGCCGACGCCCTGATCGACGCCGTCTGGGGCGAGACCCGCTCGGCGGGTGCGGCGAACGCGTTGCAGACCCTGGTGTTCCGGTTGCGCCGAACACTGCCGGAGCCGGCCCGACTCGGCGGCCGGTCGGGCGCCTACCGGCTCGATGTCGCGCCGGAGCAGCTCGACTCGGTCGAGTTCGAGCGGCTGGCGGCGGCCGGTTCCGAGGCGGTCGCCAGCGGCGAGCCGGCGGTGGCGGCGAAGCTGCTGGACGAGGCCCTCGCACTGTGGCGCGGACCGGCGTTCGCCGACGTCGCCGACGCCGACTTCGTCCAGGCTCCGGCGGCCCGACTCACCGACCTGCGGCTGACCGCCGTAGAGGATCGGATCGAGGCGGATCTCCAGCGTGGCGGCGGTGCCGGTCTCGTGGCCAGGTGCACCGAACTGACCGCCGCACACCCGCTGCGCGAGCGCCCGTACGGGCTGCTGATGCGGGCGCTGCGCGACGCCGGGCGGCCGGGCGAGGCGCTGCGGGCGTACCAGGACCTGCGCCGGACCCTCGCCGAGGAGCTGGGCGTCGACCCGTCTGCGGAACTGGCGGCGCTGCACACCACGATCCTCCGCGCCGAGAACGGGCCGCGCGGAAACCTGCGGGCCCCGCTGACCAGCTTCGTCGGCCGGGACGCGGACGTCGCCCGGCTGACCGGGCTGCTCCAACAGAGTCGGCTGGTCACCTTGGTGGGGCCGGGCGGGGTCGGCAAGACCCGGCTGGCGACCGAGACCGCGCGGGCCAACGCCGGCCGGGCCCCCGACGGCGGATGGCTGGTCGAGCTGGCTCCGGTACGCCGCCCCGAGGAGGTGCCCCGGGCGCTGGCCGAGGCGCTGCGGTTGCGCGTCCCGTCGGGTCCCGGCGGCGGTGACCTGCTGGGTCGCCTGCTGGAGGCGTTGGCGGACAAACGGCTGCTCATCGTGCTGGACAACTGCGAGCACCTGGTCTCCGAGTGCGCCCGGATCGCGGACGCGCTGCTCGGCGGGTGCCCGGAGCTGCGCATCCTCGCCACCAGCCGGGAGCCGCTGGCCATCACCGGTGAAACGCTGTGCCCGGTCGCACCACTGTCGACGCCGCCCGGCGCCGTCGACACCGCCGGAGCCCTGACCTTTCCGGCGGTACGCCTCTTCGCCGACCGGGCCGCCGCCGTACAGCCGGCGTTCGCGGTCACCCCGGCCACCGTGCCGGACGTGGTACGGATCTGCCGCCGGCTGGACGGGCTGCCGCTCGCGATCGAGCTGGCCACCGCACGGCTGCGTACCCTGCCGGTGGACCAGGTCGCGGCCCGGCTCGGCGACCGGTTCCGGCTGCTCACCGGCGGCAGTCGGGTCGCCCTGCCCCGGCACCGCACCCTGCGGGCGGTCGTCGAGTGGAGCTGGGGCCTGCTCGGCCCGGACGAGCAGCGGCTGGCCCGCTGGTTCTCGGTCTTCCTCGACGGCGCCACGCTCGACACCGTCGAGGCGGTCTGCGCGGGAGCTTCCGCCGGGGCGGTCCGTGCGGGAACTCCGGCAGCGCCGGATACTCCAGTAGCGCCGGATGATCAGGCGGTGCTGGAGGCTCTCGGTGGGCTCGTCGACAAGTCACTGGTGACGTTCGCCGACGGCCGGTACCGGATGTTGGAGACCATCCGCGACTACGCCACCGAGCGGCTCGACGAGGCCGGCGAGGCCGACCGGGCCCGGACGGCGCACGCGGCGCACTTTCTCCGGCTCGCCGAGACCGCGGATCCGGCGCTGCGCGGACCCGACCAGGTGCGGTGGCTGGCCAGGCTGAGCGCCGACCGGGAGAACCTCGGCGCCGCACTGCGCTGGGCGGTCGACTCCGCCGACGCGCCGACGGCGGTACGGCTGGCCGCCGCGCTGTGCCGGTTCTGGTCGCTGCGCAGCGCACACGACGAAGCGGCGACCTGGCTGGCGCGGTGTCTCGCCGTGCCGGGTACCACGCCGGCCCGGCCGCGTGCCGTCGCGCTCGCGTACCACGCGCTGTTCCGGATCGGCCCCGGCGACCTGGCCGGCAACCGGGCGGCGCTGGCCGAGGCCGAGGCGCTGGACGGCCTCGCCGATCCGTTCGTGGCGCTGGCCGGACCACTGTCGGCGGTGTACGCCGGCGACGACGAGCTGGCCTGGTCCCGACTGCCGGCGGTGCTGGCGCACCCCGACCCGTGGGCTTCCACGGCCGGACTCGCGCTGCGCGGCTCGCTGCGTACGAAGCTCGGCGACTCCGCCGCCGGTGAGCGGGACTATGCCGCGGCGCTGACTGGGTTCCGTGCGATCGGCGACCGGTGGGGGATCGGGATCGCGGTCGCCGGGCTGGCCGAGAGCAGCGCGCTGCGTGGCGACCACGCCGCCGCGATCGGCCACCTGGAGGAGGCGCTGCGGCTCGCCACCGAACTGGGTGCGCGGGACGACACGACGCAGATGTCCTTCCGGCTCGGCCTGTTGCGCTGCCGGGCCGGCGATCTGGCGGGGGCGCGCGCCGACCTGGACCGGGCCGCCCGGGAGGCGCGCCTGGCGGGCTTTCCCGCCCGTCAGGTGCTGCTCAGCCTCGGCACGGCGGAGCTGGCCCGACGGAGCGGCGATCTGATCACGGCGGAGCAGGCGTACCGGGGCGCCGTCGAGGCGCTGGCCGCCACCGGTCAGGTGGTGCGGGCGGAGTTGCGGGCGCCGGCACTGCTCGGCCTGGCGTTGACCGCGACCTCGCGCGGGAACCCGACCGCGGCGCGCGGGTACGTCCGCGAACTGCTGTCGGCGGTGACGTCGGGCCGGAACCGGCCGGGCCTGGCCGACGCCGGTGTGGCGCTGGCGGGGATCGTCCTCGCCGAGGGCGATCCGGCCGGTACGGCGTACCTGCTCGGGCTCGCCGAGGCGATCCGGGGGGTACCGGCGGTGGGCGATCCCGACGTCGCGGCGACCGCGGAGTCGGCCAGGACCGTGCTCGGGCAGGAGTATCGGGCGGCCCACGCCGCGGGTGCGCGGGAACCGCTGGAGAGGGCGATCACGGTCCTGACGGAACGGATCGGGGCCGATCCGCCGTTCTGAGCTACCCGGGACCGGGCGGGCTCAGAGCCAGCCGTGGTCCCGGGCGAGACCGAGCGCCTCGTTGCGGTTGCGGGCGTTGGTCTTGCCGATCGCCGAGGACAGATAGTTGCGCACGGTACTGGCCGACAGGTGCAGCCGGGCGGCGATGTCGACGATCGTCGCGCCGCCCGACGAGGCGTGCAGAACCTGCCGTTCCCGGTCCGACAGCGGGTTCGGGCTGGCGCTGAGCGCCTGCGCGGCCAGCTGCGGATTGACGACGATCTCACCGGCGAGCACCCGACGGATGGAAGCGGCCAGCTCCTCGACCGGATCGTCCTTCACCAGGAACCCCTTCGCACCGGATCCCAGGGCACGCCGCAGGTAACCGGGGCGGCCGAACGTCGTGACGATGATGACGACGCAGCCGGGCAGCGTACGGGTCACGTCGGCGATCAGGTCGAGGCCGCTGATCCCGGGAAGTTCGATGTCGAGCAGTACGACGTCCGGACGCTCATCCCGGACCGCAGCCAGGACCTCGTCGCCGCGGGCGACCGCCGCCACGACCCGCATGTCCTCCTCGAGGTTCAACAGGGTCGCCAGCGCCGAGCGCAGCATGCCCTGGTCCTCGCCGATCAGGATCCTGGTGGCGGCGGACATCAGCGCCGTCCCGGCTCCGGGTGCACGGGCACGGACGCCGCCAGGCGGAACTCGGACGCTGTCGCCGTCACGGTCAGCTCGCCGCCGAGGTCGGTGACGCGCTCCCGCAGGCCGCGCAGGCCGCTGCCCTCGCCGCCCGTACCGCCGGGTCCGTCGTTGACGATGTCCACGCTGGCGACCCTGCCATCGAATCCCACCGTGATCCGGCAACCGCGGGCCCTGGCGTGCCGCAACACGTTCGTCGTACCCTCCCGGACGACCCAGCCCAGCAGCGAGTCGACCCGTGGGTCGAGCGGGACCGCCGGCGACGTGACGTCGACCCGGACGTTGGCGGCGGCCAGCGCGGTACGGGCGTTCGCGAGTTCTTCGACCAGGCGTACGGACCGGTATCCGCCGACCGCGTCGCGTACCTCGGCCAGGGCCTGCCGGCCGGTGGTCTCGATGTCGCGGGCGTGTTCCACTGCCGCCTCCGGGTCCCTGTCGAGCAGACGCCGGACCGCCTGGGCCTGCACGACCATGACCGACAGGGTATGCCCGAGCAGGTCGTGCAGGTCACGGGAGAACCGCAGTCGCTCCTCGGCGACCGCCGCCCGGGCGAGCTGTTCCCGGGTACGGGTCAGTTCGCTGACGATGCCGACGAGGTACTGCACGAGGAAGGTCGCGGCACCGGCGAAGAACGTCGAGAAGCCGAGGGCCAGGGCGGTCTCCAGCGAACGGCTCTCCAGCCCGACGGCGACCGCGCCGCTGATCGTGAGCGACGCGATCACGCTGACCGCCGAGCGCTGCCGTACGGCGACGGCCGTGGCGATCGCGAGCAGCGGGAAGATGAACTGGCGGTCCGTATGCCACGCCACGAGGTAGCCGGTGCACAACGCGGCGAAGAGCAGGAGGAGCGCCTGGGAGTTGCGCTGCACCCGGGGATGTGTCCGGTACGGCAGCCAGACCGTGCCGGCAAAGGTCGCGCCGAGCAGCACCAGGTACGCCGCCCGGACGGCCTGCCCGCCGGCCAGCGCACTGATCAGCGGCGCGACGAGGAGCACGGGAGCCCAGGCCAGCGGAAACCATGCGCCGGGGTGGCGCGAGACCCACACCAACGTCGGCTCGGTCGTGGCGCAGCCGGTCGTCCGGTCGTAGGTTCCCGTCGACACGTCCACTCAGTGCTCCGGTGTCCGGTCGGGTGACGACGGCGCGAGCCCGACGATCAGCGTCACTCCGACGACCAGGTGCATGGCGAGCAGAACGCCGAGCACCTTCCCGGGGGCATCCGCGCCGGCCGGTCCGAGCAGTGACAGCGCGAGCAGCGTCCAGGCCGTGATCCGCCAGACGCGGCGACCGTTGCCCAGGCGGCCCTCGAGCAGAGCCAGCAGGGCCCAGGCCGCGCCGCCCGCCAGGAGCGGTACGACCACGACCGAGGCGGGTCCGACGGACTGCGCCGCCGCGCCGGAGCCGATCGTCAGGTCGAGGCCGGCGATCGGGACGCCGACCGTCCAGATCACGAGTGCGGCGCTGGCGGCCAGCACCAGGGTGACCGCCCGGCGGACGCTGGACCTCGGCCCGGCCTGACGGTCGATCTCGATCGTCTCTGGCATCAGGTTTCCTCCTTGAGACTCAAGACGACGGAAGGCGGCTCGTTGACCACCGGGCCTGGCCGGTGGCTCACGTGTGCGACCTCGACGTTACGGAGTCGGGGGAGGGCGGTGGCAGGCCGAGACGTCCTACGATCCGAGGGACAGATGTCCTACGGTCTGCGCACGGGCCCGACGTGGTCGGTCGTCCCACGCGGGGGTTGTCCGGCGGTCTTCAGGGCCGGCACACGATCTCGCCGTGCAGGACGACGAACCACCCGGCTTCGGCGTCGGCCCACGCTCGCCAACCCTGTGAGATGCGGCGTAGGTCGTCCTCGGTGGCCAGCCGGGACGTGACCAACTGTCGGGCCAGGTCCGAGCGCAGGATCCGTTCCGCCCACATCCCGCCCCACCACTGCCGGTCCGCCGGGTTGGCGAAGCACCAGGTGCTCGCAGTCGCCGTGACGTCGGTGAAGCCGGCGGCGTGGGCCCAGGACAGCAACCGGCGTCCGGCGTCCGGCTCGCCGCCGTTGGCCCGGGTGGCCCGCTGGTACAGGGTGAGCCACTCGTCCAGCTCGGGCAGCTGCGGAAACCAGGTGAACCCCGCGTAGTCGCTGTCCCGGACGGCGACGACACCGCCGGGCCGGCAGACCCGGCGCATCTCCCGCAGCGCCTGCACCGGGTCGGCGACGTGTTGGACGACCTGGTGGGCATGGACCAGGTCGAACGCGTCGTCGGGCAGGTCGAGGGCGTGGACGTCGGCGACCGCGAAGTCGATGTTCTGCTGACCACGCGCGGCGGCCTCGGTGCGGGCCAGCTGCAACGCGTCGTCCGTGATCTCCGTGGCGGTGACCCGTCCTGGGGTCACCCGGCTGGCCAGGTCGACCGTGATCGTGCCCGGTCCGCAGCCGACGTCGAGCAGCGACATCCCCGGCGTCAGGTACGGCAACAGGTGGCCGGCCGAGTTCTCGGCGGTACGCCAGCGGTGCGACCGCAGCACCGATTCGTGATGCCCGTGGGTGTACACGTTCCGGGTGCCCGCCATCCGGTTCCCTCCCTCGATCGCGTCCGGTAGCCAACCTAAGCACGCCTGCCCACTATGTGGAAAAATCGTCTCGATATTTGAGAGACAGCCGTCCGGGTGGAAGCCGGTGTCGTCAGGTGCTGCGCCGGTACCGCAGCACCGCCAGCGGCCCGAAGACCAGCACGATGCCCGCGATCCAGGCCAACGTCGGCCACAGCGCACCGGCCACCGGGCCGCCGACCATCAGCCCCCGGGCGGTATCGGCGAGCTGCGACACCGGGTTGACCGCCACCCAACCCTGCAACCAGCCCGGCAACGTGCCGGCCGGTACGAAGATGTTGCTGGCGAAGGTGAGCGGAAACGCGACCAGGAACACCGTGCCCTGTACGCCCTGCGGCGACCTGACCAGCAGTCCGAGGTACGCCCAGATCCAGCCGAGCGCGAACGAGAACAGCATGATCAGCCCACAGCCGGCGAGCACCGCCAGCACCCCGGTCCGGAACCGGAACCCGAGGAGCACGCCGTACAGGATCACCACGGCCAGCGCGACCAGCTGACGTACCACGTCGCCGAGGATCAGCCCGGTCAACGGGCTGGAACGGGCGATCGGCAGGCTGCGGAACCGGTCGAAGATGCCTCGGGTGATGTCGGTGGCGAGGTTGATCCCGGTGCCCATGCTGGCCAGCACGATCGCCTGCGCCATGATGCCGGGCAGCACGAACAGCAGGTAGTCGCGGCGATCGCCGCCGTCGGTCGCGCCGCCGCTGATCGCGCCCCCGAAGAGCAACACGAACATCGTGACGAAGATGATCGGCGACAGCGTGACGTCGATCAGTTGCTGCGGATCGCGACGGATCTTGAGTATCGCCCGCCCGGCGAGGATGCCGGCGTGCCGCAGCGTACGGGCCGGACGGCGGCGACGGAGCGGTGAACCGGACGACGTGGACGGTACGGAGGCGACGGTGGCCATCAGGACTCCTCCCCGGTGCCGTGACCGGTCAGCGCCAGGAAGACCTCGTCCAGGCTGGCCAGGCGCAGGGCCAGCTCGGTCACCGGGATCCCGCCGTCGTGCAGCGCGCGTACCACCGTCGGCAGGGCGTCGGCGTCCGGCACCGGCACGGAGAGCAGCCCGGGATCGTCCGGATGTGGCACCGGGGCCACGCCGACACTCGCCTCGACGAGCGCGGCGACCGCCGGCAGATCCGTCGGTTCGGTGGCCCGGATGTCCAACGTCCGGCCGCCGACCTTCGCCTTCAGCTCGGCCGGGCTGCCGGCGGCGACGACCTTCCCCCGGTCGAGTACCACGATCTCGTCGGCGAGCCGGTCCGCCTCGTCCAGGTACTGGGTGGTGAGCAGGACCGTCGTCCCGTCCGCGACCATCGCCCGGACCAACTGCCAGACCTCACCCCGGCTGCGCGGATCCAGCCCGGTGGTCGGCTCGTCGAGGAACAGCACCTCCGGCCGGTTGACCAGACTCGCCGCCAGGTCGAGCCGGCGACGCATACCCCCCGAGTACGTCTTCACGACCCGACCGGCCACGTCGGCGAGCCCGAACCGACCCAGCAACTCGTCGGCACGGCGCCGGGCGTCGGCCCGGCGCAAGTCCAGCAGCCGGGCGATCAGCATCAGGTTCTCGACCCCGGTCAGGTCCTGGTCGACCGCCGCGTACTGGCCGGTCAGCCCGATCAGTGCCCGTACCTGGTCGGCGGAGCGGACCACGTCGTGACCCGCCACCTCGACCCGGCCGGCGTCCGGCCGCAGCAGGGTCGCGAAGATCCGTACCGCCGTTGTCTTGCCGGCGCCGTTCGGGCCGAGTAGCCCGAGCACCGTACCCGGCCGGACCGCCAGGTCCACCCCGTCCAGCGCGGTCGTCCTACCGAACCGCTTGACCAGGCCCTCGGCCCGGATGCCGTGTCGTACATCCATTCCGTGTCTCCGTTCGCCGCGAAATCCGCGAACGGAGCGTCGCCGAGGCCGCGCACGCGGCACGCACACGTCGCGCACACGCACGTCGCGCACACGCACGTCGACCGGGCCGGTCGCTGCCGTCGGCCCGGCTGTCAGGCGGCGAACACGACCTGTAGTTCGTGGCGTCGGCGCGCGGCGAGGTCGGTCAGCACCGTGGGCGCCTCGTCGAGCGGGACCACCGCCGAGACGAGATGTTTGCGCAGCGCGTCGCCGTACTCCCCGAGCAGGGCGATCGTCTCGGCCGACAGGCGGTCGCGGTCCCAGGTCGGGGCCAGCCCCCGGGGTACCCGGCCGATCTGCGCGCAGCGCAGCGACAGCCCGTTGTGGTGGAACTCCGTACCGAGCCGGACCGCGTCCGCGCCGCCCTGATAGAAGGCGAGGTCGACGACGGTGCCCTGGGGCCGGAGCAGTCGCAGCGCCAGATGCAGCGCGGACGCCTGCCCCCGGCACTGGAAGACCACGTCGGCGCCCCGGTCGCCGGCCGCATGCCGCCACCGGGTCTTCAACACCACCGCCGGATCCCCGTCCGCCGGATCGAGGGTCTCCAGCCCGAGCGCCTCGGCGACGGCCCGCCGCTGCGGCGTCGGATCGAGTACGACCACCGAGGCGGCGCCGGCCCGCCGGGCGAAGAGGGCGGTGAGCAGCGCCACCACCCCCGCCCCGGTCACC
>NZ_JADPUN010000210.1 GCF_015690345.1 Plantactinospora alkalitolerans
TGTGTATAAGAGACAGTCTCGGACGCTGGTGGGGCGAGGGCTTCGAGTACGTCTTCTCCTGGCGCGACGGCACCCTCCAGGCCAGGGGCGCCGCCGATCCCGCCGGCAAACCGCCCGCGATCTTCGAACCCCTCCCCGACCACCCCGACACCCTCCGCACGATCTCCGGCCGCGAGACCGGCGAACTCCTCCGCCTCACCCGCGACGAAGATCGCGGCACCGTGATCAGGATGCACTGGGCGACCTACCGCTTCACCCGCTCCCAGGAGACCTTTGGATGAAAGGAAGGGCCCCTTCTTATCGCTTTCTGTATAAGAAGGGACCCTTCCTCACCGCCGGGCGGAAATGGGCAGCGTGCCGTCGGCGTTGAACGGATACGATGACTGGAACGTCAGCACGTCGCGCCACCAGGCGCGGCGCCGAGATCGGAAGCAGGTGGCACAGGGCCTCGGGCCCGACCTATGACCGGTACCCCACCCCCCGGGCAGCAGACCCGGGTGCAGACCAGGATCACGGTGCCAGACCCCAAGATCATGGTCAATCTGCTCGGCGCGGGCGACGAGATCCTGCGACTGGTCGAGCGGTCGATCAGCAGTGACGTGCATGTCCGGGGCAACGAGATCACCCTCACCGGTGCCCCCGGGGACAACGCGTTCGCCGAGCGCCTCTTCACCGAGCTGCTCGAGTTGATCGAGAAAGGCGAGACGCTGACCACCGACGCCGTCCGGCGTACCCTGGGCATGATCGAACAGGGCACCACCGAGCGCCCCGCCGAGGTGTTGACGCTCAACATCCTGTCGCGGCGCGGGCGGACGATCCGGCCCAAGACCCTGGGCCAGAAGCGGTACGTGGACGCGATCGACGGCAAGACGATCGTCTTCGGCATCGGCCCCGCCGGTACCGGCAAGACGTACCTGGCGATGGCCAAGGCCGTGCAGGCGCTCCAGGCCAAGCAGGTCAACCGGATCATCCTGACCCGGCCGGCGGTCGAGGCCGGCGAGCGGCTCGGTTTCCTGCCCGGCACCCTGCACGAGAAGATCGACCCGTACCTGCGCCCGCTCTACGACGCGCTGCACGACATGCTCGACCCCGACACGATCCCGAAGCTGATGGCCGCCGGGACGATCGAGGTCGCGCCGCTGGCGTACATGAGGGGTCGTACGCTCAACGACGCGTTCATCATTCTCGACGAGGCGCAGAACACCACGCCCGAGCAGATGAAGATGTTCCTCACCCGGCTGGGCTTCGGCTCCAAGATCGTGGTGACCGGTGACATCACCCAGGTCGACCTGCCCGGCGGAACGACCAGCGGGCTGCGCGTGGTACGCGACATCCTGGAGGGCGTGGAGGACGTGCACTTCGCACAGCTCTCCAGCTCCGACGTCGTGCGTCACCGGCTGGTCAGTGACATCGTGGACGCGTACGCCCGCTGGGACGCCGAGCGGGAGGCCCAGCAGGGCCAGGGCGTACACGCCGTACCGGGCCGTACCGCCCACGGCGGCCGCGCCGGCCGTCGCCGCTAAGCGCATCAGGGGAACCAGTTGTCCATCGAGATCGCCAACGAGTCGGGTACCACCGTCGACACCGACGCGGTGCTCGCCGTCGCCCGGCACGCCCTCGACGAGATGGGTGTGAACTCGCTCGCCGAGCTGTCGGTGTTGCTCGTCGACGTCGAGTACATGACCGAGCTGAACCACCGCTGGATGGGTGGGGACGGCCCCACCGACGTACTCGCCTTTCCCATGGACGAGGGCAGCGTCGACCACGGACCGGGCGAGGTGAACGGCGGTGAGCCCGCGCTCCTCGGTGACATCGTGCTCTGCCCGGAGGTGGCCGCCAAGCAGGCCGCGGCCGCCGGGCACTCGCCCGACGACGAACTGCACCTGCTGACCGTGCACGGCGTACTGCATCTGCTCGGGTACGACCACGCGGAGCCGGAAGAGGAGCGGGAGATGTTCGCGCTACAGGCGCGGCTCCTCGACAGCTGGCGCGCGACGCGGGCCAAGTGATGCCTGGTCACTTAGCGGCGCTGCCCGCGTCCCTGGCGTCCGCCGGTGCGCCCGGCGGCCTACCCGATCTCCAGTTGCTGTTCTTCGCCGCCGGACTGGTGGTGCTCGCCGGCATCTTCGCGATGGCCGACGCCGCGCTCGGCGCGGTCTCGCCGGCCCAGGCCGGTGAGCTGGCCCGGGACGGTGTGCGTGGGGCACGCACCCTGCAGATCGTCGCGACCGACGCGGTCCGGCACATCAACCTGCTGCTGTTGCTGCGGCTGCTCTGCGAGCTGACCGCGACCGTCCTGGTCGCCCTGGTCGCGGTCGACACCTTCGGCGCGGGCTGGACCGCGGCCCTGGTCACCGCGGGCGCGATGACGGTGGTCAGCTTCGTGGTCGTCGGAGTGGCACCCCGGACCATCGGCCGGCAGCACGCCTACGCCGTCGGCCGGGTCACCGCGCCGCTGGTCCGCTGGCTCGGCCGGGTGCTGAACCCGCTGGCCTCGCTGCTCATCCTGATCGGCAACGCGGTGACGCCGGGCCGTGGCTTCCGGGAGGGCCCGTTCGCCACCCAGGTCGAGCTGCGGGAGCTGGTCGACCTGGCCGAGCAGCGCGGCGTGGTCGAGCACGGCGAGCGGCAGATGATCCATTCGGTCTTCGCGCTCGGCGACACCATCGTCCGCGAGGTGATGGTGCCGCGTACCGAGATGGTCTGGATCGAGGCGCACAAGAAGCTGCCCCAGGCGCTGCTGCTCTTCCTCCGCTCCGGCTTCTCCCGGATCCCGGTGATCGGGGAGAGCGTGGACGACGTGCTCGGGGTCCTCTACCTCAAGGACGTGATCCGGCAGACCCAGGGCGGCGACCCCAGCGCCGACGACCGGGAGGTCTCCGACGTCATGCGCTCCGCGACGTTCGTCCCGGAGTCCAAGCCGGTCGACGACCTGCTCTCCGAGATGCAGGCGGCCCGGACCCACATGGTGGTCGTCGTCGACGAGTACGGCGGCACCGGTGGGCTGGTCACCATCGAGGACATCCTGGAGGAGATCGTCGGCGAGATCACCGACGAGTACGACGTCGAGCGCCCGCCCGTCGAACGGCTCGACGACGGCGAGGTCCGGGTGACCGCCCGACTGCCGGTCGAGACCCTCGGCGAGCTGTTCGACGTCGAACTTCCGGCCGACGAGGTGGAGACCGTCGGTGGGCTGCTCGCCCAGGCGCTCGGCCGGGTGCCGATCCCCGGCGCCGCGGCGGACGTGGGTGGGCTGCACCTGATCGCGGAGGGCACCACCGGCCGGCGTAACCACATCGACTCCGTACTGGTCCGCCGGGTGACCGAGGCGGACGACCGGGACCGCTCGACCCGTACCGACCCCGAGCTTCGGGGCACATCGTCAACTCGGGAGCAGCACTCCCGGTCCGAGGAGAGGCAGCCCGCCGATGCCTGAGTCGTCCACCGTACCGGCCGCACCGACCGGGCGTCATGCCCCGTCGGCGACGGTCGACCTGACCGCCGAGGACGCCAAACTGGTGATCCTGGCCCGAGGCGCCCGGGGCCGGATCGGTGCGGTCGAGGGAGCGGCGGTGCGGGACTCCGACGGCCGGACGTACGCCGCCGCCAGTGTTTCGCTGCCGTCGCTGACCATTACCGCGTTGCAGCTCGCGGTCGCCTCGGCGGTCGCTGCCGGGGCCACCCGGCTGGAGGCCGGTGCGGTGGTGACCGAGGCGTCCACGCTGGACGGTGCCGGCCACGCCGCGGTACGGGACCTGGCGACCGACGCGCCGATCCACGTCGCCGCCCCGGACGGCACCCTGCTCGGCACGGTGCTGGAGTGACGACCCGCCAGGTCGCCGGTTACCGGGCGGGGTTCGCCTGCTTCGTCGGGCGTCCCAACGCCGGCAAGTCGACGCTGACCAACGCCATCGTCGGCCAGAAGATCGCCATCACCTCCAGCAAGCCCCAGACGACCCGGCACGTGATCCGCGCGGTGCTGCACCGGCCGGACTCCCAGCTTGTCCTGGTGGACACGCCGGGCCTGCACCGTCCGCGTACGTTGCTCGGCGAGCGCCTGAACGACCTGGTCCGGCAGACCTGGAGCGAGGTCGACGTGATCGGGCTCTGCATCCCGGCCAACGAGCCGATCGGGCGGGGTGACCGGTTCATCACCGGCGAGCTGGCCGAGTTGAAGCCGACGGTGCTGGCCGTGGTGACCAAGGCCGATCTGGTGGACAAGAAGCGGTTGGCCGAGCAACTCCTCGCGGCGACCGAACTCGGCGAATTCGCCGAGGTGGTCCCGGTCAGCGCGGTCTCGGGGTACCAGGTCGAGACCCTGGTCGACGTGATGACGAAGTACCTGCCCGCGTCGCCGCAGCTCTATCCCGACGACATGCTCACCGACGAACCCGAGCAGGTCCTGGTCGCCGAGCTGATCCGGGAGGCCGCACTGGAGGGTGTCCGGGACGAACTGCCGCACTCCATCGCGGTGGTGGTCGAGGAGATGGTCCCCGAGGGCAGGCTGACCAAGATCTACGCCGACCTCTACGTGGAGCGGTCCAGCCAGAAGGCGATCGTGATCGGGGCCAGGGCCAGCCGGCTCAAGGACGTCGGTACCAGGGCCCGGCAGCAGATCGAGGAACTGCTCGGTACCCGGGTCTACCTCGACCTGCACGTGCGGGTGGCGAAGGACTGGCAGCGGGATCCGAAGCAGCTCCGCAAGCTCGGCTTCTGACCAGTGGCCACCGGGCACACCGTCAGCGAATCGTCACCGAGGCGGCGGCGATCTGCCGCAATTTTGCGAAACGTTCACCTGTGAACATCCGGTAGTGCGGTTCCGCGCTCGGCCGTGAGGGGTAGGAAGGCTTCCGGAAGCTCCCCTCCGGCACAGATGTAGGTTGATGCGAAACCGGTAATTTGACCTGCTTCGACTCCTTGCGATCATTCGAGTCGTCTATCACGTCACCGGTTGGGCCTTCTGACGCTGGCATTCCCGGCGATGTCGGTGATGTTCGCGCTCGCCGGGTCGCTGATGGCGGCCTCCTGCGACCGCTGGGGTACGGCGGCTGTCCCGCCGGCTGCTGGTGTCGCTGGTGGTGGCGTCGGGCGCCGCCGGAGCAGCCTGGATCTTCACTCATCCGGGGCCACGCGGCTACGACCTGAACGACATCCGGATCGGCAACGCCCTCTGGTCCGCCGCGTTCGTGCTCCTGATGTTCGGGCTCGCTCCCCGGTCCGCCGCGTTCGTGCTCCTGGTGTTCGGGCTCGCTCCCCGGTCCGCCGCCTGGGTCGACCGGCGCGCGTCGGTCGGCCGCGCGGTGACCGTACTGAACAGTCGGGCGTTGACCGTCTACCTCTGGCACATGCCCTTCGTGATCGCCCTCGACCCGCTGCTGTCCGGCATCGGCCTGCGCACTCGAGTACGGCCGGGCTGCTGGCCGGGTTGGCCGGTGTCGCGGTCCTGGTGACGATCGCGGTCATGGCGTTCGGCTGGGTGGAGGACCTGGCGGCCCGGCGGCGCCCCTGTCTGCTTCCCGGCGGTGCCGCGCCGGCCGGGGCATCCGTTTCGTGGCACCGCACACGTCCGTCCCGGCGTCGGATGCCGCACCACCCTCCCGCCCCCGGCCGGGGAGCGGGAGGCCCCGTCCAGGCCGGCCGGCAGAGTCAGCGCTGCCCGATGGTGATGTCGCCGCTGCCGGTCCGCACGTCGAGCACGGCGGTCGCGGTGGGGTTGTTCGGCACCGAGACGTCGGCCGAACCCGAGTTGGGGATCGCCCGTACCTGGTAGTCGCCGGTGGGCACGATCAGATCGACCGATCCGCTCGACGCGTGGGCCTGAACCGATGTCGCGGCGGCAAGGGCCAGCGTGATGTCACCGGATCCCGTCTCCGCCTGCACCTTCCCCGCGCCCAGTTCGCTGCCGTCGATCGATCCGGAGTTGGCGCGTGCGGAGACCTCTCCCCGCACCCGGTTGAGTCTGATGTCGCCGGATCCGGTCTGGGCCCGTACCTTGCCACTCGCGTCGGTCACGGTGATGTCGCCGGAGCCGACCTCGAGGTCGACCTCCGACACCGCGGTCAGCGAGATGTCACCGGACCCGTTCTCGCCGCGTACCGCCACGCCCTCGGGGGCGAGGATGTCGTACGACACTCCGCAGTTCCGGCCGCAGTCGGTGTCCAGGACCAGCTTGGTGCCGTCGATCCGATAGGTGGTCCCGCTCGGCTCGGCGCCACGGTACTGGATGACCCGCTTGATCCGGACGTTCGTCACCGCTCCGGTCCGCACCACCACGTCGCCGGAGCCCGGGGCGAGCTCGATTTCGGTGATCTTGGTGTCCTCGGTGCGGTCGAAGGTGAGTTTCTGCTCCGCCAGGCCCTCGCAGGCCGACAGCGCGATCAGGGCGATCAGGGCGGCCACGCCTGCCATGGCGGAGTTGGTGACGGTGCGGGAAAGCAGCATGTCGGAAGGTTATGCGGGATGCGGCCGGAGAGGCATCCGGGCGTCCCACCGACCGACCCCGAACCTGACCCTGAGTCCGGCTCGGGGTCCGGACTCGGGGTCGACCGCGTCGACCAGGCATACCGGGCCGACCGCGCCGACCGCGCCGACCGGGTCGACCGGGCCGACCGCGCCTGCCGGACCGACCGCGCCGACCGCGCCGGTCGGTCAGCAGGGAACAATGGGGAGATGCCCGGGTACCGCCGACAGCTCTACCGCGACGACGCGGTGGTGCTGCGCGTGCAGAAGCTCGGCGAGTCCGACCGGATCATCACCCTGCTCACCCGGCGGCACGGCCGGCTCCGGGCCGTCGCCCGGGGGGTACGCCGGACCACCTCCCGGTTCGGAGCCCGACTGGAGCCGTTCGGCCACGTCGACCTCCAACTCGCCGGTGACCCGAAGGGTGAGCACGGCAGCTCCCTGCACACCGTCAGCCAGGTCGAGGCCATCCAGCTGTACGGCAAGGGGCTCGTCGTCGACTATCCCCGCTACACCGCCGCCAGCGCCATCGCGGAGACGGCCGAACGGCTCACCCCGGTGGAGCGTGAGCCGTCGCTGCGGCTGTTCCAGCTCACCCTCGGCGGACTGCGGGCACTCGCGGACGGGGAACACGCCAGCACCCTGGTGCTCGACGCGTACCTGCTGCGCGGGATGACGCTGGCCGGCTGGGCGCCCGCACTGGTCGCCTGCGCCGTCTGCGGTACGCCGGGGCAGCACGGCGCGTTCTCCGTACCGGCCGGGGGTTGTGTCTGTCCGGACTGCCGGCCGCCCGGCGCGGCCCATCCCGCCCCGGCCACCCTCGACCTGATGGCCGCGCTCGTCTCCGGTGACTGGCGGGTCGCGGACGACGCCGAGCAGTCGCACCGCCGGGAGTGCAGCGGACTGGTGGCGGCGCACCTGCAATGGCATCTGGAGCGGGGGTTACGCTCGTTGCCGCTGGTCGACAGGGGCTCGGTCGGCGAGCGTGCGGAGCGGACACGACAGGTACCGCAGCCGGGCGCGACGGACGTAGCGAAGGAAACGCAGTGATCCGATCGATGACCAGGGGAGAGCGTCGGCAGCCGGTGCCGCCGACGCCGCATCCGTCCGGGGCCCGGCCCCCCGCGCTGCCCGCCGAGGCGCTGCCCCGGCACGTGGCCGTGGTGATGGACGGCAACGGCCGGTGGGCCAAGGAGCGCGGACTACCCCGGACCAAGGGACATGAGCAGGGCGAACACTCCCTGTTCGACACCATCGAGGGGGCCATCGAACTCGGCATCCCGTACCTGTCGGCCTACGCCTTCTCGACCGAGAACTGGCGGCGTTCGCCCGACGAGGTGCGCTTCCTGATGGGCTTCAACCGGGAGGTCATCCGGCGGCGCCGGAACCAACTGGTCGACCTCGGCGTCCGGGTCGTCTGGTCCGGTCGCGCCGGCCGGCTCTGGAAGAGCGTGATCTCGGAGTTGCAGACGGCCGAGGAGATGTCCCGGGGCAACTCGACGTTGACCCTGCAGTTCTGTGTCAACTACGGCGGCCAGGCCGAGATCGCCGACGCCGCCGCCGCGATCGCCCGGGACGTCGCCGCCGGCAAGGTGAACCCGGACAAGGTCAACGAGAAGATGATCTCGCGGTACCTGTACCACCCGGAGGTTCCGGCCGTCGACATGTTCCTCCGGCCCTCGGGCGAGCAGCGCATCTCCAACTTCCTGCTCTGGCAGAGCGCGTACGCCGAACTGATCTATCTGGACACGCTCTGGCCGGACTTCGACCGACGACACCTCTGGTACGCCTGCGAGCTGTACGCCCAGCGGGACCGGCGGTTCGGCGGAGCCCTGCCCAACCCGGTCGCGCCGGAGCCGTCGCGCCACTGACCGGCGGCAGCCGAGGACGGCCTCGCCGCCGACTGGTAGCCGATCGGTCGCCGGTGGCCGACTGGTAGCCGATCGGTCGCCGGTGGCCCCCTCGCCGACCGGTGCCCCGGAAAATCGGATGCACCTGGTCGGGAGAGCGGGCTATGGTGGACGGCATGCGGTACTGATTCCCCTTCATCGAGCCGACCCGCCCGCCTCCGTGCGGCGTGGGTGTGAGCGCTCCGGGAGTCCGTACCCTTTCTGCCTTCTTGGCGACACCTTCGGTGGCCGGACTTCCGGGGATCCCTTTTCCAGCGCGCCACTGCCGCTGCGAAAGCAGGGGCGGTCCCGACCAGGAGGAGAGCCCGTATGGCTGCCAAGCGAAAGTCCAGAAGTGCCCCCCGATCCGCCGGAGCCGGGCTCGCGGCCCGGGTCGTCCGGCAGGACGCCGAGACGGTCGAGCTGGCCGCACCGGTCGTGCTGCCGGGCGACGACGCCGGGGCGGACCAACAGCCCTCGGCGCCGAAGGCCGGTCCCGTGATCCGGGACGGCGGCCGGTTCACCGGGGTGGGTCGGGGACGGGACTCTTCCGCGTCCCGCCGGTACGCCTTCCGGCGTAGCTGACTGACCATCCGGCGCCGGTACGCCTTTCGGCGCAGCTGAATCGCGTCCCGTTTCCGTCCGGCGGAGTCGGCTCCACTGTCGGCCCCGCCGGACGGGCGTTATGCCTGACATCGACACGCATGTCAATTCCGGTACTGGTGTGGCTGTGCTACACAGTGCCGCAAGCGGGTTGGTGGGAGCACCTTCCGTGACGGGGGAGGGGGACTCCGATGGCGCACGCTTCGCACGGCCCCGGTGAGCTGACGGGCGAACTCCTTGCCGCGCCGATCTGGTCCGACGACCTGGTCGAGGCGGCCGGGATACCGGTGTCCGACGCGCCGTTCGTGACCGTCGGCGGGGGGATCGGCTCGTTCGTCCTGGTCGACTACCTGCGGATCGCCGGGGTGCCCACCGGTCAGATCCGGGTACTGTCCAACCTGGACCACCCCTGGGAGACGTACGAGTACCTGACCCGGGTGTCGCAGATCCCACGCCCGGAACGGATCAGGTCCGACTCGGCGTCGCGGCCGGACAACATCTGGGGCTTCCCGTCGTACGCAGTGTCGGAAGCCTGGCAGAGCCGCACCCTGCGACCGCTGATCCAGGTGTTCGGCGAGCCGATCTTCAGCGACTACTGGACGCCCCGGGCCGGTGCCGTCTTCGCCGGCCTCGAACGGGAGTCCCGTCGGATCAATTACCCGGACATGCTGGTCAAGGGCGTGGTGCGGTTGGTGCGGCGCCGCCAGGGCGGCGGCTACTTCACCATCCTGACGCCGCCGGAAGGCAGCACGGCGACCAGACGAATGGCCTACCGGTCCCGCTTCGTACACCTCGCCGTCGGCTATCCCGGGCTGAGGTTCCTGCCCGACCTGCGGGCATTCCGCGAGACGTACCAGGACTTCTCGCACGTGGTGAACGCGTACGAGCCGCACGAGCACGTCTACGAGTTCCTGAAGACCCGCCCCGGCACGGTGGTGGTACGCGGCGGGGGCATCGTCGCGTCACGGGTGCTGCAACGGTTGATGGACGACCGCGAGCGGTACGGCCTGGGCACGGAGATCGTGCAGATCTTCCGCACCTTCGTGACCGGGGCCCACGGCCCGCATCCGTGGGCCCGGCGCAAGGGTGGCGACGGCTGGGCGTACCAGGGTTTCAACTATCCGAAGTCGGTCTGGGGCGGCCAGCTCAAGGCCAGGATGCGGCGGCTGGACGGTGAGGCGCGGGCCCAGAGCTACGCCGAGATGGGCGGCACCAACACCCCCTGGCGCCGCCGGTGGCAGCAGCAGATGCGGGCCGGCCGGCGGGGCGGCTGGTACCACCCCGTCCAGGGCGTGGTGACCAGAGTCGAACCGCGCGCCGACGGCATGCTGGTCAGCCAGCTGACCGGCGACACCGGGGACCGCGAGATCGCCGCGCACTACATCATCGACTGCACCGGCCTGGAAGCCGACATCACCGAGCACCGGGTGCTGGCGGACCTGCTCGCCCACGGTGGCGCCGGCCGGAATCCGCTCGGGCGGCTGGAGGTGGAACGCCACTTCGAGATCAAGGGCACGGCAAGCGGCAACGGCGCCCTGTACGCCTCGGGCGCGACCACACTGGGCGGCTACTTCCCCGGAGTGGACACCTTCCTCGGTCTCCAGATCGCCGCCCAGGAGATCGCCGACGACCTCGCCCGGCGGAGCTGGTGCCGACGGATCGGTCCGGTCCGGTCGACCGCACAGTGGGTGCGGTGGATGCGAGGCCGTGGCGTGGAAGACGAGGGCTGAACCGTGGTACCCATCCTGTTCGGACGGATCCAGACCAGGATCGTCCTGCTCGCCGTCGTCGGTTCGGCGGTCACCGCCCTCCTCGTACCGGTGCTGCCGCTGGCCGGGCCGCTGGCGGAGCGGTACCGGGGCGCCTTCCTCGTACTGGCGGCGGTCGGCGTGCTGGGGATCGGCTGGGAAGGGCTGTACCACCTGCTGATGCAGTTCCGTTGGGAGAAGGACTGGCCGACGCTGTTCGGCCTGCTCACCGTCGTACCGGAGGCGGCCCTGCTCTGGGTGCTGCTGGACCGCGACGTCGTACCCGGGTTGGCGGGGCGGCCGCCGCTGGCCGCGTACCTCCTACACGTCGGCCTGGTCTGGCTGGCGGTCTGGCTGGTCGCGAACGGGCCGATGCGGGTGCCGCTGCTGCGCTGGCGGTTCCGGGGTGGACGGCTGATATGACGATCCGGGAACCAGATCCGGCGGCCCCGTTCGTCTCGGTACTGCTCATTCCGCACCACGCCGTCGACCCCGCCGCCCCCGAGACCGTCGACCTGAGCCCGCCGGGCACCGTCGACCTGGGCTCGCCGGACACCGTCGACCTGTCGGTACCGGAGACCGTCGACCTGTCGGTGCCGGACACCGAACCGATCGGACCGCAGCCGGCGCTGGTGGAGGGGGTCGACTGCAAGCGGGGGCACTTCAACGACCCCGCGCTCCGGTTCTGCCAACAGTGCGGGATCGCCATGCACCAGCTCACCCTCGTCACCCGGCGCGGCCCCCGGCCGCCGCTCGGAGTCCTGCTGCTCGACGACGGGATGACCTTCCGGCTCGACACCGACTACGTGCTCGGTCGGGCCCCCGACTCCGACGACGAGGTGGCCGCCGGTCGGGCCCGCCCGTTGCGGATCACCGGTGACGCCCCGGGCGTCTCCCGCCGGCACCTGCGGGTGGTGCTGGCGGGCTGGCGGGTACACATCCTCGACCTCGGCTCGGCCAACGGGACGGACGTCCGTCCCCCCGAGACGTCGTCGCCGCACTGGCTCGGCGCGGGCACGGCGATCCCCATCGAACCGGGCACCCGCGTCCTGTTCGGGTCGCGCTGGCTCCGTTACGAGTCGCACCGGAACCGCTGAGGAGGCGCGAGGCGTGAAGGGCATCGCCGACCACAGGTTCGTCCGATCGTCCCGGGTCGAGATACGGGGTGGGCCGCGCGAGCTGGTCCGGCAGGTACCCGCCCCGGCGGTCGCCACTCCCGGGCTGCCGGCGGGACCGGGCCAGTGTGATACTTACCCGACTTCCGACCACGGGGTGGCTGGACTGCAGGGCAGTGGGGGCGAATCGGGATGACGGGCGACGTCGCGGGGGCAGAGCCGCTCCGGTCCACGGACCCCCGGCGGCTTGGCCCGTGCGAACTGCTCGGGCGGTTGGGTGAGGGCGGCATGGGCACCGTCTACCTGGCCCGCCTGGCCACCACCGGCCGGATGGTCGCGGTGAAGATGATCCGTCCTGACCTGGCGCACGACGCCGAGTTCCGGCGACGGTTCCGGGGCGAGGTCAAGCGGGCCCGGCAGGTGCCGCCGTTCTGCACGGCGGAGGTGCTCGACGCCGATCCCGACCACGAGCCGCCCTACCTGGTCGCCGAGTACGTCGACGGCCCCAGCCTGGCAAGCGTCGTGGCGGATCGTGGTCCACTCACCTCCGGCAACCTGCACGGGTTGGCGGTCGGCATGGCGACCGCGTTGACCGCGATCCACGGCGCCGGGGTGATCCACCGCGACCTCAAGCCGAGCAACGTGCTGCTGCCGCCGGGCAGCCCGAAGGTGATCGATTTCGGCATCGCGCGGGCCATGGCCGGGACCGGGGCCGGTACCCGGACGGACCAGTTGATCGGCACCGTGGCGTACATGGCGCCGGAGCGGTTCGAGTCCGCCGACAAGCGCACCCTCAGCCCGGCCGCGGACGTCTTCGCCTGGGGCGCGGTGGTGGCCTACGCCGGCACCGGGCGTACGCCGTTCGCCGCCGAGACGCCGGCGGCGACCGCCGTACGGATCCTCACCCAGGAACCCGACCTCGGCGGCCTGGACGGTCCGCTGCGGGAACTGGTCGAACTGGCCCTGGCCAAGGATCCCGGAGAGCGACCCACCGCGCGCGAACTGCTGGACCGGCTGCTGGGCGGCGGACCGAAGCGGTCGGGTGCGCTGGCATCCGCGCTCGCCGGGCAGCCCGACCTGCTGGCGGCGGCCGAGCAGGCGCAGGCGGTCACGGAACAACGGCCGGTGGCCGAGACCGCCCTGGGCGCGGCGCCGCACCCGGATGACGAACTGGGCCAGGCCACCACCAGGCAGGGCAGCCCGAAC
Organism: Plantactinospora alkalitolerans; assembly: GCF_015690345.1. Classification (GTDB taxonomy): domain Bacteria; phylum Actinomycetota; class Actinomycetes; order Mycobacteriales; family Micromonosporaceae; genus Plantactinospora; species Plantactinospora alkalitolerans. Next base: position 13,021 of record NZ_JADPUN010000210.1, read on the forward strand.
GTCCGTGCCGCCGCCGCCCGTACCCGGGCACCCGCGATGGCCGGCGGACCGGGTCCGGCACGGACCACGACCCCGGCGGGCCCGGTCGTTCCGCCGCAGCGCCCGGCCGGGCCGCAGCAGCGGAAACCGGTACGTCGGTGGCGCCGGGCCAGCACCGTGCTGCTGGCCCTCGTCGGTCTGCTCGGCGGAACTGTCGGGGTGGGCTACGCCACGGATCTCCTGCCGTTCGAGGTGTCGGGGGATGCCCAGCCGAACGTCTCGCCGAGTCTGGCGACGGGGGCTGGCACGGCTCCGTCGGCAAACGGCTCCGCCGCACCGACGACGCCGGTCCCCTCCGGACCACCCGACGAGACGCCCTGGCCCGGCAAGCTGGTGGTGGAGGACCCGCTGACCGTCTCGTCGCAGTGGTTGCCGAGAACGGACGACAAGAACCAGGTCAGGTGCGCGTTCGACGACGCCCTGGTGGTGACGAAGCGCAGCAATGGCCCGTACCGGTGCCGGGGGCCGCTGAAAACCTGGTTGGACATCCGGGTGGAGGTCGAGGTGACCCTGGTGGAGCCGGGCAGTTGCGCCGCGATCTGGGTCCGGTTCACCGACCAGAGCGGCGGTCACGCGCTACAGATCTGCCCGGACGGCTACTACCTGCTGGCGCACGGAATCGACAGTGCGACCGCGGCGACTCCGGCCGGCACCTACCGATTCCCACAGGGGCAGAAGTTGAACGCACAGACTCCGGTCCGGGTCGGCATCGTCGCCCGGGGTGAGGAACTGCGGTTCTACCGGGACGGGGAGTTCGTCGGCCAGGCCCGGGACGCCGGGCCGGGCGCCGGACGCGTGGTGCTCGGGGTCTTCCCTCGGGACGACAACCGTTCCGGGGAGCCGCTGTACAAGGTCGAGTTCCGGGACATCAAGATCGAGATACCGGCCTGACGACCGCGACCACCACCGGTCGTCTCGCTGTTCGGGAGTAGCGATCCCCACGGCGGTATTCGGTCAACCGCCATGCCTCGGCCACAACCCCGCAGTTGGGCATGCGCCAGCGGCACAACCCGTTGCGGCCCTGGTCGAGGAAGCAACCGCCGGAGGTGGACCCGGATCGCGCCCTCGACTACGAGGCGTAGCGGATCCCGCTGCCTGTCGGGCAAGCGCTCGTCCAGCGCCGCAAATATCGACGGCAGACCCGTATGTCGTGAGTTAGTCGGTCCAAACGTGGCGACCCTGTGCTGTCTGGACATGGCGAAGGGTGTGGCCGAGCTTCGGATAGACGCTCATGACTGCGGCGCGTGCGGCTGATTCCTCACCCGGAGGAAACGCTATACGGATCAGCCGTCCGCGGGGCCATTCGCTGTAGGTGATCCGCCAGTTCTGTGCGGTGCTGAAGTGCTCTTCGTGGTCGTAGTCTCCCTCACCAGTGCACGACCCACGGGCTTGGACAGGGCCGAAGGCCTGGTGCAGCAGTCGTACGCGGTCCCGGAAGTTGCCGAGCCCGCCATCGAGATACATGTATGCTTCACGAAGCCTGCGGGCTGACTCGAACCACCCCGCACCCGGTGGCGGTGCGGGTAGCGCATGAGGCGGTAGAGCGCCTTCCAGCCAGTCGATGATGAAGGCGAGCGCACCACGTCGGAAGAGATGATAGTTGCTGTCACGCTGATGCCAGACAACTACCGGCCACTCGTCTGGGGCGCCGCTGGTGAGCCAGCACAGCGAGTGGCCGTCGTAGGTTCCACCCCACAACAATAGACCGCCCGGTTCGGGATAAAGCGGATAAGGGTAGTTCTCCGGAGACTTGGCCCTCGCAGCCGAGTGTCCTTCGCGCAACAATTTGTTCTTCTGGAGGCTCATGTCGGATCCGGCCAAAGGATATGCGAAGAGATAGTCGAGAAAACTACCCTTTCCATAGGTGCTCAGCAATTGCTTGAAATCGGCGGGTAAGGCCAGCCCAAGCTCAGATTCGCAGGCAGCGAAGTCTTGGGCAAGCGGAACGTCGACTACCTCGTCGGGCGGAGGAATCAACGCGATCACCTTCAACTTCTTCGACGACATGGCGACACCCTATGTGGCGAGCACAGCGCGTCACCGCATCCCTGGAACGGGTAGCCAGCCGATGAGCCGCTGGACGTCCGCTCATCGGCTACTTGTTTACTGGACCTACGACCGCAGCCCGGCCAGGCTTGGTCGAGGTGGGCCCGTCCGTCGTCGACCGCGGTCAACGCCTCGACCAGACTCGCCCGGCAGGTCGTTCCGGTCCATTGGACGGTCGGGCCAGCCGGATGTGGCCGTACCCGTCCGCCGGGTCAGTGCTCGAGATCGGATCAGCCGACGAGCGGCCGGAAGGTGCCGAGCGCGACGCTGACCGCGAGGGCCCCGGCGGCCAGCGCGGCCGCCCCGACGATCAGGGCGGCGTCGGCTCCGCCGAACCGCTGGCGCCGGGCGGAGGTACGTGGCGAGCCCGAGTCGAAGCCCCGGGCGTCCATCGCGGTGGCCAGTCGGGTACCCCGGCGAATCGCCCCGACCAGCAGCGCGAACGCGGTCGAGCCGAACAGCCGCAACCGGGCCAGCGGGTTGCGTCCGGCATCGATTCCCCGGGCCCGCCGGGCCATGCTCAACATCTGCCACTCCAGCGCGAGCAGTGGCACCAGGCGGAAGGCGGCCAGCGCGCCGATCGCGAACCGGGGCGGAGCCTTGACGTTCTGGACCAGCGCGTCGGTCAGGTCGGTGGGATCGGTGGTCGCGAACACCAGTACGCCGGGCAGCGCCACCGCGATCACCCGCAGTGCCATCCCCAACGCCGTGACCAGCACACCGGTCGTGACCAGGACCGGTCCGACCCGCAACAGCGTCGGGCCGGTCCGCTCGGCGGCGAACAGCACCAGGGTGCACATGATGCCGAGGGCGCTGAGCAGCAGCGGCCAGGCCCGCCGGGCCAGTGCCGGATACCCGACGCCGAACAGGGGCACCACGGCCAGCTCGAATCCGATCGCCACCGCCGGGGCGACCGGGTCCACCGTGGCGATCAGCGCGATCGAGACGACCAGCGCGGCGGCGAGCTTGGCCACCGGATTGCGCCGGGCCAGCGGTGCGTCGGAGGCCGCGATCGGCTGGTACGGGATCATCCGGCCCGCCGGGCGGATCCGTCGGAGGATCCGCTGTGGTCGGTCGCCGGGCGGCTGTGGTCGGTCGCCGGGCCGCTGCGCTCGGTCGCCGGGCCGCTGCGGGCGCCGAGCGACACCGTCCGGTCGGCCAGCGCCGCGACGAAGTCGGCGTCGTGGGTGACGGTGACGATGCCGTGCCCGGCGTCGCGGAGCCCGGCGAGCAGGTCGACCAGCTCGATCCAGGTGCGTCGGTCCTGGCCGAAGGTGGGCTCGTCGAGGATCACCAGCCGGGGCGCGGTGGCCAGCGCCGTGGCCACGCTCAACCGCCGCGCCTGGCCACCGGACAGCGTGTACGGGTTGGCTCCGGCCAACTGGTCCAGCCGGAGCCGGTCCAACAACTCGCCCACTGTGGACTTCACCGCAGCCTCGGGTTGACCGGTCCGCCGTGGCCCGAGCGCCAGCTCGTCGAAGACGGTGTTGCTGACGAACTGGTGCTCCGGGTCCTGGAACACCGAGCCGATCCGGGTGGCCAGTAC
>NZ_JADPUN010000175.1 GCF_015690345.1 Plantactinospora alkalitolerans
GGCGACGTCGCTCTCGTTCCCAACGCCGCCACCCGCGGTATCCAGATCTGACCCCCTTTTCTCCATCCTGTACGCGGCGGCGGGGATCCACCCCACATCTCTGACACCACCACGAATCCCCGCCGCCGCCCCGACGGGCTGGTCTCGGTGCGACCGCGTCTACAACCCATGGCACCCGAACATCCTGCTGGACGTCGATCGTGTCTCGGCCGAGCGCATCAGAACCGAGCTGTTCAGTCGACAGACCTACGCGCTGCGGCGGGCGGCAGGGTGGACAGCCGCACTTCGAGGGCCAGTAGCTCCGTCCGGCGGCGTTGGGCCCGCAGCAGCTCCAGCGTCTGCTCCCAGGCACGCCGGGCATCGGCGTAGTGGCCAAGGATGGCGTACAACTCGCCGAGACTGCCCAGGGAATCCACCTGGCCCCTCGTGTTGTCGACCTCACGGTACCGGTCCAGGGCTTGTTGATAGTGGGTGAGCGCCCGTCGGTGATCACCGGTACGGTGTGCGATCCGACCCAGACTGTGCAGAGTGTCTGCCTCGCCATCTGGGTGCCCGTGCCGCTGGAACAGCGCGAGGGCTTGGCTGCAGCTGCGCTGGGCGTCCTGATATCGCCGGAGATGAATGCTGATCCATCCGACGGCGTTGTGTGCCCGCGCCTCGTCCACCTGGAGGCCGACCTCCTCGAACAGCGCGAGCGCCTGCCGTGCATGGGTCAGCGCCTGTTCGTGGTTACCTCCGCGATCGAAGGCGACGGAAAGTGCGTAGTGCGTACGCGCCTGTTCGGCGGTGTCGGCGGCCCGAGCGCCACAGTCGAGAGCCGTCTGAAGGTGATCGAAGTCGCGGCCGAACGGGCCTTCGGCGGTGTACGCCTGTCCGAGGTAGCGGTGCGCGAGGGCCTGCGCGGCCGGATCTTCCTCGTACTCGGTCGCGAGGAGGGCGACACGCCACACCCTGATCTGATCCCGGCTGCGGCGCCGTCGAGCGTGGAAGGTGACCAGGGTTCGGGCGAGCTGCCAGACCTTGTTGTACCAGCCCCAGCGCATCGCCAACTCCTGCGCCTCGATCAGGCGCTCGTGCTCCAGATCGAACCAGGTCATCGCCTCGGTGCCGCTGTGCAGCCGCTGAGGGACACAGCCGCGACCGTGTTGGACGAGGGCGAGCGCCGGCCGGCGTGGGTCCAGTATCCGGTCGGCGCCGTACGCGGTATGCAGGTAGAAATCCACCAGTCGTCGCGCCGCCGCCTCCCGGGCCGATCGCCCCAGCCGCTGATGCGCGTTGTCCACGCTGTACGTGTGGACCAGGTCGTGCATCCGGTAGCGTCCGGGCACCTCGTGCGTGAGGAGGGAGGTGTTCTCCAACTCCCGTAACAGTTCGCGCGTTCGCGACAGCGGCAGTCCGACCAGGCTCGACGCCGCAGGCAGTCCGATGTCGGCGATCGGAACCAGACCGAGGCGGTCGAACAGGCCGGCGGCCTGCGGCTGCAACGCCTGGTACGACCAGGAGAAGACGGCTCGGAGGTCGGTCCTGAGTTCGCCGGTGCTCAGGGCGTCGAGCCGGGCGGACGCGTCGCGAAGTTCCTGGGCCAGAACATCCAGCGGGTGCCTGGGGTGGGTGGCTGCCCTGGCCACCACGATCGCCAGGGCCAGCGGCAGACCACCACAGTGCTCCACCAGCGCGTCGGAGGCGCGAGGCCGTCGGGCCAGACGTGAGCGGCCGAGGTGCCCGGCGAGCAGTTGCCGCGCCTCGTCGTCGGGGAGACGTTCGAGGTTCAGCGATTGGGCACCGTGGGTAACAGCCAGGCTTCTCATCTGGTGGCGGCTGGTCACCAGAACCACGCACCGTTGGTTGCCTGGAAGGAGCGGGATGACCTGACTGGCGTCCCGGGCGTTGTCCAGCACAATCAGCATTCGCCGGTCGGCCACCAGACTGCGGAACGAGGCGGCGGCGACGTCCCAGTCTTTCGGTATCGACGCGGCAGGCATGCCCAGCGTCTCCAGAAAGCCGCGCAGTGTGGTCTCCGGCGGTACCGGCACCGTGTCCGGTCCAAAGCCGCGGAGATCGGCGTAGAGCTGACCGTCCGGAAAGCGATTGAGGTTCAGGTGTGCCCACCGCAACGCGAGCGACGTCTTGCCGATTCCGCCGATTCCGCCGATGATCGAGAGTGCCGCGCCGGTTCCGCTTCGCTGGTCCGCAGCGAGGTTGAGCAGGGCCATCTCGGCGGCGCGTCCGACGAAGTGGCTGGGTGGGGCCGGCAACTGGCGCGGTACCAGCGGATGCGCAACGGTAGCGGTGTCCGGTCCGGCCGGGCCGGTCGACCGGCCCGGCCGTCGAGGTGATGCCACCGTTTTCGCGAGCCGGTTCCGCGCCTCGATCCAGGCTTCGACCGGTTCCGTTGGGGCGCAGGCTCGGACAAAGGCCGTCAGCGTCTCGGGCCGGGGAAGCGCCTGGCGGTGGAGAAGGTCGGCGATCGTGCTCCGAGCCAGGAAATCACCCCGATGCGCGGCCCGCTCCTCGAGTTGCCGGTAGGTGTAGCCCGACCGTTCCTTGAGCTGGCGCAACGCGGCGACGAAGCTGGCAACGTCATTCGTCCCGGGCGGTCCCATGCTTCCAATAGCCATCCCCGCCATGCTCGCGGTCCACGGGTTCTGCCGTCAATCCCGGCAATACTTGTTGTCCTGTCCGAGGTAACCCACCACCGGACAGGGCGGCTACCAGGCACGTCGGGCTGTGTCTGTCCGGGACAACGGCCGTTCCTTGAAGATCCGAATCAAAACGCACACTGTGTACACATGATCGACAGCGAAGACGACACACGCCCGATAGCCGGTCGCCGCATCCGCATTACCGAACAGGCACGAGCGGCGACCGGATCCGGCGTTCTCATACACCACCAAATGATCTCTAGCCGACTCGCCGATCTGTCGCCTCGCACTCGCCGCTGGCCAGATCATCGGCGATGAGCCGGCTGGTTCGAATCAGGCAGCAGGGACGAGTTGACGCTGCCAAGCACGGTTGTCCACTCCGTACCTGGAAAGTGAGTCGACCATGGCTGTTCCGGCAACAGCGGGAGCCCTGTCACGGGCGCCGGACACTGCCGGCGGGCCGGCGTCCGCCCATCGACCGCACACACGGCCGCGGGAGTCGGACCCGCCGACGACCAAACTCTCGCGCGCCGCGGTCACCCAGCAACTGGCCGCGGCGTACGACGCCCGGTTGTTCGTCCTGGCTCTCCGGACACTACGGATCTGCGCGGGTGACCCGTCGCTGACCAAACTGCATCGCCTCACCGGCCTGCCCCGGACAACCCTGCACGACGCGCTCGCCCTCGACCGCGCCACCCTGCCGTCCCTGGACCTGATAGAGCGGTTCGTGCGTGCCTGCGGATGCGACGGAACGGAACTGGAACTCTGGCGCGCCACCTGGCGGCGGCTGAAGCACCAATTGTCGACGCTGAAGTCACAAGGGACAGGGCGTAGCTCAGCCCGCATCCATGCGGCGCCGATGCCCGCCGCCGGGATGCGGCCACCTGTCGCGCTGCCGACGGCCTCGACGTCGCCGGGGCCTGGCTGGCCGGTGCAACCGCTGGACGCGGACTGGCGGAACGCGGAGTCCGACCAGGCCGTAGATCGACGACCTGGACCCGATGCCGGGACCGCGGACGACCCACCCCGTCGCGATCACACCCGACCGCTGCCCGCCAACCTGATCCCCCGGCAGCTTCCCCGCGACGTGGCCACCTTCGCCGGCCGGGACCAGGAGTTGGCTCACCTTCGCACACTGCTCGGCACACCCGATCCGAGCGAACCGCCACAGATCGTCGTGGTGCACGGCCCGGCCGGCGTCGGCAAGTCCGCACTAGCCGTACGCGTCGCGAACCTCCTCGGGAACCGATTTCCACACGGCCACCTGTACGTGAACCTTGGCGCGGCGACGGCGGGGATGACGCCGCTCGCGCCAACCCAGGCGATGCGCCGACTGCTACGCGGACTGTGGGTGCCGCCAGCCGAAATTCCGGACGACGTCGAGGAATCGGCGGCGATGTTCCGTAGCCTGCTGGCCCAGCGGCGTGTCCTGATCCTGCTGGACGACGCGGCGACCGAGGCGCAGCTACGCCCGCTGCTGCCGGGTAGCGGGGGAAGCGCCGTGTTGGTCACCAGCCGTACCCGGCTCGCGGGACTGGAGGGAGCCAGCCACCTCTGCCTCGGTCCGCTGCCCGAGGACACCTCGATCACGATGCTCAACGCACTGCTCGGCGACGACGGCCGGGCAACCGCGGAACCGGCCGCCGCCCGCCACCTCGCCCGGCTCTGCGACCACCTCCCACTCGGTATTCAGATCGCGGCGGCCCGACTGGTCGCCCGACCGACCCTGCCCATCGGCCAACTCGTGTACCGCCTGCTGGACGAGCGGCACCGTCTCAACGAACTCACCGCCGCCGACCTTGCCGTCCGAACCAGCCTCGCGGCCACCCACAACGGGCTACGGGACAGCCGTGACCCGCGGGACCGGGCCGCCGCGATCGCATTGCCACTCCTCGGCCTGGTACCGATGGTCGACTTCGGCGTCGGCCTGACGACCGCCCTCCTCGACACCCGATCTCCGACCGCCGAGCAGATCCTGGAGCGACTGACCAACGCGCATCTGCTCCAGGAAACCCGACCCGGCCGCTACCGGATGTACGGACTCGTCCGACTCTTCGCCCGGGAACTGGCCGCCACCCTGCCGGTCCAGACGGCCGCCGCGGCGCGGACCCGGGTGCTGAACCTACTTCCTGGCCAGGCACTGATTCCTGGCGTGACGCCTATGAGAGCCTTCACGCAGGCCGGCCCCGTCGTACCCTACGAGGTGGGTACGGCCACCGTCTCTCGTCCGTCCTGTGCATGATCGGCGAGCGGGTGCGACAGCCCGCGTTCCGCCCCTGCTCCAGCCAGTCTTGGGGCCGAGCCACAGTCGGCCAGGGGTATTAAGGAAGGCTGGTGGGCATGACCGACCTCGGCGATCCGAAGGCTGCGCTGCACCATTACCTCCAAGCGACTCGTGACGACCTGATCTGGAAGCTCGACGGGTTGAGCGAACGCGAGGCCAGACTGCCTCGCACCCCGACCGGCAACAACCTGCTGGGAGTCCTCAAGCACTGCCTCAATGTCGAAGCCGGCTACTTCGGGCCCACATTCGGGCGCGAGTTCCCGACACCTCAGGACCTGGTTCCCATGCCGGCGCTCGAGGAGGACCCGCAGGCAGACTGGTACGCGTGGGAGGGCGAGACGAAGGAGGGGCTGATCGACCTGTATCGCCGGGTGGGGGTGTTCGCGGACCAGACGATCGAACAGCTACCCCTCGACGCGCCAGGCCGGGTGCCCTGGTGGCGGCCAGATGGACGGGACGTGACGCTTCACCGGATCATCATCCATGTGACCTGCGACCTCGCCCGTCACGCCGGTCACGCCGACATCATGCGCGAACAGCACGACGGAGCGATCGGCTGGCAGCGGGAGAACAGCAACATCCCCGACGACTATGACTGGCCGGCGTACGTCGTCAAGCTCACGAAGCTCGCTGACCGGTTCGGATAGCCGTCCGGCCGCTCACCCGCGACCACGACGTCGGCCTGACGAGGGGCTGCCTGGCCGCCGGCCGTGGGGGGATTTCCGCGCGGTGGGAGGTGCTGCCCAGCTGACGCGCGGCGGCGGCGCCGAGCAGTGTCGCCGCCCCGCGATGGTCGCCGGCTGCGGCGGGCCGGTGGGCGGTTCGGCGCGGAGTCGGGCCAGCGGCGCCGAGGCTCGCGCGAGTGACACCTGACCGTCCTGACCGGTCAGCAGGAGATCGGCGGAACCAAATGCGGCCGGAGGACGACTACTGCAAGGACGCTGGCGATCCGTGCCGGCCGTGAGTTCGATCGGAGAAGTCATGTCCGTCATCTCTGCCGCCACGGCCGGCGCAACCGGGCCGGTGTCGGAGCCCGCCGAGGCGTCCACACCGAGTGCGCCCGGCAGTCAACCGTACGGGTTCGGCCCGTTGCTGCTGCGGCTGCACTTCTACGCCGGGGTGCTGGTCGCGCCCTTCCTCGTGGTGGCCGCGTTGACCGGACTCGCGTTCACGGTCAGTCCGCAGTTGGACGGAATGGCGTACGGCGCGGAGCTGCGCGCCGAGGCGGACGGCCGGTCGGCGCGGCCGGTGTCGGAGCAGGTGGCCGCCGCCATCGCGGCTCATCCGGAGGGGACGCTGTCGGCTGTCACGCCGGGCGATCAGGGTGCGACCACGAAGGTCGTGTTCAACCTGCCGGAGCTGGGGGAGAACCAGCACACCGTGTACGTCGACCCGTACACCGGGCGGGTGTTGGGGCAGTTGACCACCTGGTTCGGGGCCACGCCGCTGACGACCTGGCTGGACGACCTGCACCGTAACCTGCACCTGGGCGTGGTCGGGCGCCACTACTCGGAGTTGGCGGCGAGCTGGTTGTGGATCATCGCGCTGGGCGGCCTCGCCCTGTGGTGGCGGCGGCACCGGGGCGCCCGCGGCAGGGCACGCCGGCTGCTGCTGCCGGACCTGACCGCCCGCAAGGGGGTACGCCGCACCCGGGGCTGGCACGCGAGCACGGGTGTCTGGCTGCTGATCGGGCTGCTGATCCTCTCCGCGACCGGACTGACCTGGTCGCGGTACGCGGGTGCGCACTTCAGCTCCGCCCTGGAGGCGCTAGACGCCGGTAGACCGGAGCTGTCCACCACCCTGACCGGTGCGGCGGGTCCGGACAGCGGAGGCGGACACCACGGCGGCCCGGCTGGTGCGACCCCGGTGGACCCGGCCGCGATCGACCAGGTGCTCCGGATCGCCCGGACCGACGGACTCGACGGCCCGGTCGAGATCGGTGCGCCGGCGGACGCGTCGTCGGCATGGACGGTCACCCAGGTCGACGACGTCTGGCCGGTCCGCAAGGACGGGGTGGCCGTCGACGCCGCCGTCGGCACCGTGGTCTCGCGCAACGACTACGCCGACTGGCCGGTCCTGGCGAAGCTGAGCAGCCTGGGCATCATGGCGCACATGGGTGTGCTGTTCGGCCCGGTCAACCAGATCCTCCTCGCCGCGCTCGCCGTCGGCCTGCTCTGCGTGATCTTCTGGGGTTACCGGATGTGGTGGCACCGCCGACCTACCCGCGCCGATCGTCGGGCGATCGTCGGCGCCTCCCCGGTGGCCCGGGGTGCCTGGTGGGGTCTGCCCGCCTGGGCGATCGTCGTCGGGCTGCCGACGGTCTTCCTGCTCGGCTGGGCACTGCCGATGTTCGGCGGCACCCTGCTCGGCTTTCTCGCCGTGGACCTGGTCGTCGCGGCGGTACGCCGGCGTGGGCGGCGCGACATCGCGACGCCGATCTCACCGGCGCCGGCCGGAAGCTGACCGGCCCGGAACTCGCCGCCGGGCCGCTGTCCCCGTGCCCTCCCGTTGCCGCGTGTCTACCGGCCGGAGGTCCGGCGCCCTCGGCGTACCAGGAAGAAGCCGGCGGTGACGAGAACGGCGCCGAGCGGGATGGCGCCGGCCCGCCACCACCCGGTGCCGGAGCCGGTCTCCTCGGTCGTTGCCCCGGCCGCCAGCGCCGCGTCGGCGGCGCCGGTGGCCGAGCCGCTGTCGCCGGGCGCGGGGGCCGGCTCCTCGCCAGGTGGCAGCGTGACGGTGAACCGGAACTGTCCCTCGAAAGGATGCCCGTCGGCGGAAACGACCCGGTACGCGACCCGGTAGCCCCCGGACCGCACGGGCTGGACGGGCAGGTGTACCCGTTTGTCGATTGCCCGTGGTTGGCCGGTACCGTGCCGGTCGCCGTCCGGTCCGGTGACCACGACCGTGCTGAAGTTGCCCCGGACCAGTTCGTTGAAGGTGAGCGTGATCTCGTCGAGTTGGGTGCTGACGGTCGAGTCGGCCCGGGGGTCGCTGCCCAGTAGCTGGGCGTGCGCGGAGGCCGGACGGGCGTCCAGCACCCGCCGGTCGCGGCGGCGGTGGCCGCGAGTACGGCCAGCGTCGCTAACCTCGCTCCGATGCGTCGCACCGGCGGTCCTTTCCTGACGGGGGGCATTGGCAGCACGTTGTTCACCCCAGTACCTGTTCACCGATCCAGCCGCCGGGTCCGCAGCCGGGTGGGATCGCGAAGACGGCGGAGCCGATGGTGGTGATCCAGTCGTACCGAGCCCGCTCACCGATCGGCGGGACCCCGGGCAGCGGTGGCGGGCCCCCTGCGATCCGGGCCCGCCTTCGCCGCCGCACCTGCGGCTGATCTTCGGCCAGACCCGGCCGACCGGCACCGCACAGGTCCATCTCGACCCGCGCCGGGCCGCCTGAGGTCAGACGGAACGAAGCTTCCGGGGCGTTTCGGCCATCGCGGCGACCAGATCCTCCCGGGCCCGGGCGACCCGGGACCGGATCGTGCCCACCGGGCAGTCACACACCCGCGCGGCCTCCTCGTACGACAGTCCGAGGACCTGGGTGGCCACGAACGCCTCTCGCCGTTCCACCGACAGACCGTCCAGCAGGTGGCGTAGCACCACGCCTTCCTCGAACCGTGAAGACTCGGTGGCCCGGCCGATGGTCTGCCAGTCGCTGTCGGCGACCAGCCGGGGTCGGGCGGCCGCCCCGCGGGCCTGGTCGACCGCGACCCGGCGAGCAATCGCGAACAGCCAGGTGGTGGCCGAAGACCGGCCGGCGAACTTCGGCAGGCTCCGCAGCGCCCGCAGATAGGTCTCCTGAGTCAGGTCGTCCGCCTCCGCCGGGCTGAACAGGTGAGCCAGAAAGCGCCACACGTCCCGTTGGGTCGCGGCGACGAAAGCCGCGGCCGCCTCCCGATCCCCGCGACCTGCGGCCAGCGCCAACTCCGTGACGGTCGCGTCGCCGTTCATGTCGGTCATCGCGCCACGACCTTCATCCCACGCATGCCAACGGACGCTGTGGCAGCCGATGATCCGAAATTGCCACGTGCTTCCTCGCTCCCGCCGCTGCGGCCCGGCTACAGCAAACCCCGACACATGGAAGCGTGTCAATGTCCGGCCGACGTCGACTACGGCGGCGTCACGTGTCGGTCGGTCTCCGGCGACGGAGCAGCAGACCCACGAGAACCGCGACCGCGAGCACGGCGCCCAGAATCACCGCCCACCAGAGCGTGGGTGACCCCCCGTCGTCATCGGTGTCGCCTGCCGCGGCGGGCGACGCGGCAGACGGTGTGGTGGGGTCGGCGGTCGGGGTCGGCTCGGCCGCCGGGGTGGGTTCGGCGGTCGGAGTGGGAGCCGCGAACCTGTTCTTGAAGGTGAAGGTGCCCTTGATCGTGTGGCCGTCGGTGGACACCGTGCGCCAGGCCACCGTGATCGCTCCGACGGGCAGCGGCTTCACCTTCTGCGTGATCGTTTTGTCCAGTACCTGCGCCTCGGCGTCGCTGTAGGAGACGTTGTCCGGACCGGTCACCACCACACTGGTCCCGGACTTCTTGATCAGTCCACTGAAGGTGAGCGTCACGGCGGCCACCGCCTTGCCGACCGTGCTCCTGGCCGCCGGTGAGGTACGGCTCAGCTCGGTGTGCGCGCTGGCCGGACTCGCTGGCGGGACGATCACGAGCATCGAGACAAGGAGAGCGGCGGCGGCGGTGAGTAGGCGGTTCCGAGTCACCGTGTCACGGTAGCGCCCCGCTGTCGTCGAGACGAGGACGCGTCGTCCGCTGGCCGACGAGCCGACGCGGGCCGGCGGAGCGTCGTACTGTCGCCGACGGCCCGCTAGCCCGTGGGCAGGATCTGGTTCCGCTCTGCCCACGGGCTACCGCACGGCACCAGCCGATGCCGCCGGCGAGGTCCTGCCACGTCCACTGGCCGTCGACCAGATGGTTCTGCCAGAACGGCCCGTCGTTCGCCCGGGCGAACACCCGCAGGACGGCGCCGTGCAGCACCGCCGAGGGTGCGCCGTGGACGAACGTCGTCGGTGCCGGGGACGCCCAGCGGTCGAACATCCGGCTGCGGCCACGCCCACCGGCGCCTCGTCACGGCGGCCGGGTACCAGGAACTGGGTCCAGGTCGGGCCGCCGCGACGAGGCGCCGGACCACGCCGGTAGCGGCGCGGGATCGTACGCACCGATGCCGGCGTAGCAACGCTGAGGGCGTGACCAGGAGGACCGGCCAGGGGATCACGGTGGCGGTGAGCACCGCGACCGCAGGGGCCGGGTCACGGGAACGGCTACGACACCCAGACGCTCTGCGGCCGGAAGCTGCCCAGGTCCGACAGACTGGCGTTCGGCGCTACCTGGTACGGGCCGCCGAGGCAGTCGTCGTTGGAGAACAGGGCCGCGCTGCGGCTGGCGGTGTTGATCGCCGAGCGTGCCCGGTTTCCCCAACCGCTGTCGTTCAGGCTGACGCACGTGCCACCGGGGACCACCGATTTGACGGCGAACCGCGCACCGCCGAACGACGTCTGGTCGAACAGGCACAGCGTCGCGCTGAACGGACAGTTACCGGCGGCAGCGCTGTTCGCCGGGCCGGCTGCCGCAGGCGCGGCGGTGCCGACGAGGGCCGCGGTGGCGGCGCCGACGGCGAACAGTGCAGACCACCGACGGCGTCGGGGGACAGTGGAGCCGGTCGAGCGGGACATGGCTTTCTCCTTGAGGGTGCGGCCGGTGATCCTGGCCTGGGTGGGTCGTTCGCGGGTCGATACGCGAACGATGTTCGGACTTCGGGAAGTCAGGCGATCGCGCCCCTGTCTCTCACCGTGGTTGGCGGGGCGCCGCCGATGCGGTGAGTGACAACCGCCGTGCATCGACCACCTCGTGGCCGTCGAGCACGACTTCGACCGGCAGTTCCCGGCCGAGGAAGGCGACCAGGCTCGCGGTCAGGCCGTACGCCCCGACGTTCGGGATGGCGAGCACCTGACCCACCGCCGGCCTCGTCACCGTGGCCGACCGGCTCAGGATGTCCATCGGGGTACACAGCGGACCCACCAGGATGGTCGTGCTGGTGGTGTCGTCGTGATCGGGGCCGACCGGCTGTGCGGCGAGGGAGAGCAGGCGACCCAGGCCGTGCATGCCGCCGAGGGCGTTGATCCCGGCGTCGCAGACGAGGTAGGTGTGCGGGCCGCTGGTCTTGACGTCCAGCACGGTGGTGAGCAGCGTGCCCGACTCGGCGACCAGATGCCGGCCGGACTCCACCACCACCCGTGGCTCGCCGGAGCGCCAGCCGGGCAGGGCGCGGTCGAGCGCACGGGACAACCCGACCCGCAGGCCGGGGTAGTCCGGCCGGCGACCCGGCGCCGCGTACGGGGCACCGAAGCCACCGCCGATGTCGATCGTCGTGGCCGTGAAGCCGCTCTGTTCGGCGGCCCACACCGCGGTACCGATGTTGGTCTCCAGTTCGGTCAGCAGCGCCGCCTCGTCCGGCACGTTGGTGGCCGAGAAGATGTGGAACCCCACCGGCCGGGTGCGCCCGACCGGTCGTAGCAGCTCGGGCCAGGCCACCAGGTCGGCGGAGTCGACGCCGAACTGGGACGGTTTGCCGGTCATCCGTAGGCCGGCGCCCCGGCGTTGCCCGGGGGCGTTGATCCGGACCAGGTAGTCGACGGCGCTGTCGCCGGCTGAGGCGGCCAGCCGGTCCCGGTCGACGAGCGATTCGACGGAGAACCGTCGGATCCCGGTACGGATCGCCGACGTCATCTCACCGACCGTCTTGCCGGGCCCCGTGTAGAGCAACTCACCGGCCACCGCACCGATCCCGGTCGCCGCCGCCACCTCCCCGACGGAGCTGACCTCCAACCCGGCCCCATGCGCGGTGACGGCACGCAGGATGGCCGGGTGCGGGTTGGCCTTCGCCGAGTACAGCAGCCGGACCTCGTCCGGCAGGGACCGCCGGATGCCGTCGACCGCGTCGCGGACGGCATCGAGCCGGTAGACGTAGAGCGGGGTGCCGTAGTCACGGACCAGCTCATCGAGGCGTTCCCGATCCGTCTTGGCTGCCAGCGCTGTGTCGCCGATCATCGTCCGCCTTCGTTGTCTGGGTGTTCATCAGGCTGGCCGACCGGGCGGGTTGTTTCCAGGCGCCGCCACTGGCCGAATCCGGCGGCCGGATGAGGTCGGCGCGAGCGGCACCGCCGGCGCGGATCCGATCGCGGTCATCGGCGCCGGACACGCGGCGCTGGCCGTAACCGGCAGGCAGCACGATGCCACCGGGCCGCTCTGGACGGGCTCCGGACGGGCGGACGAAACTTCCCCGGTAATCGATGGCTCGATTTCACCCGGGGACCGGAAGACGACTCTGCCGGCTGCTCTGTGATGCGCGACGACGCCAGCCACGCCTCGGACTCGCTCTCCCGCCACCCTCGTGTGTCCGGGGACGAGGATCAGTGAGGCGTCACATGAGCGAACGCGACAACCGCCGGATCGACCAGAGCGCCGCGGTCCTGGACGAGCCGGTCGCGGTCATCGGGCTGGCCTGCCGGCTGCCCGGGGCGCCGAACCCGGAGGGGTTCTGGGAGCTACTCGCCGCCGGACGCGACGCGGTCACCGAGGCGCCCGTCGACCGGTGGGATCCGGCGGTCCTGCCCGCCCCCCGGTACGGCGGGTTCCTCGACGACGTCGAGGGGTTCGACGCCGCCTTCTTCGGCATCCCGCCACGGGAGGCCGCCGCGATGGATCCCCAGCAACGCCTCATGCTGGAGCTGAGCTGGGAGGCGCTGGAGCACGCCCGGATCGTCCCGGAGCGGCTGCGCGGCAGCCGGACCGGCGTGTTCGTCGGGGCCATCGGCGACGACTACGCCACCATGGTGCACCGGCACGGTGCCGCCCTCGTCGACCGGCACACATTCACCGGACTCCACCGGGCCATCATCGCCAACCGTGTGTCCTACCGCCTCGGCCTGCGCGGCCCGAGCCTCGCTGTCGACGCGGCCCAGTCGTCGTCGCTGGTCTCGGTGCACCTCGCGTGTGAGAGCCTGCGCCGGGGCGAGTCGACGCTGGCCCTCGCGGGCGGAGTCAACCTCAATCTGACCGCCGAGAGCACCGTGAAGGCCGCCCGGTTCGGGGGGCTGTCACCGGACGGCCGATGCTGGACCTTCGACGCCCGGGCCAACGGCTTCGTCCGGGGGGAGGGCGCCGGCGTCGTCGTACTGAAGAAGCTGTCGCAGGCAATGACGGACGGAGATCCCGTCTGGTGCGTGATCCTCGGCGGCGCGGTGAACAACGACGGCGAGAGCGACGGTCTGACCGTACCGAGCCAGCGGGCGCAGGAGGACGTGCTCCGGGAGGCGTACGCGCGGGCGGGTCTCGACCCCACCGTGGTCCAGTACGTCGAGTTGCACGGCAGCGGTACGCCGGTCGGCGATCCCATCGAGGCGGGGGCGCTCGGTCGGGTGCTCGGCACCGGACGTCTCGACGGGGAACCGCTGCTCGTCGGCTCCGTGAAAACCAACATCGGGCACCTCGAGGGCGCTGGCGGCATCGCCGGTCTGATCAAGGTCGCGCTGAGCATCGGGCACGGGCAGATCCCGGCCAGCCTCAACTTCGAGACCGCCAATCCCCGCATCCCGTTGGACGAGTGGGGGCTGCGGGTCCAGACCGGACCGGGGACACGACCGTGGGCGGACCGCTCCGTCGTGGCCGGCGTCTCCTCGTTCGGGATGGGGGGCACGAACTGCCACCTGGTGCTCGGCGGCCCGCCGCAGGGCGCGACGCCGGCGGTCGACCCGTCGCCCGTTCCGGCCGTGCACGGGCCGGTGGACCCCGACGGCCCGGTAACTCCGGACCCGGCCCCAGAGCCCGAGATGGCGTGGACGCTCTCCGGACGGTCGTTGGCGGGTCTGCGGGCGGGCGCCGAGCGGTTGTCGGAGTCGGTTGCCGGGGACGGTGGAGCTTCGCTCGCCGATGTCGCCTTCTCGCTGGCGACGTCCCGGACCGCGTTCGAGTGGCGCGGTGTCGTGCTGGGCAGTGGCCGCGACGCCCTCCGGGACGGGCTGGCCCAACTCGCCGCCGGGGTCCTCGCGCCGGACGTGTTGACCGGTTCGGTAGTCGGCGGCGTCGGCCCGGTACTGGTCTTCCCGGGCCAGGGGGCGCAGTGGGCGGGCATGGCGGTGGAGTTGTGGGATACCTCCCCGGTGTTCGCCGCCCGCATGGCGGAGTGCGAGCGGGCGCTGAGGCCGTACGTGGACTGGTCGTTGCGCGATGTGGTGCGGTCCGTACCGGGCGCGCCGAGCCTGGACCGGGTGGACGTGGTGCAGCCGGTCCTGCTGGCCGTGATGGTCTCCCTGGCCGCGGTATGGGAGTCGATCGGTGTCACGCCGGCTGCGGTGGTGGGCCACTCCCAGGGCGAGATCGCCGCGGCCGTGGTTGCCGGGGTGCTCTCGCTCGACGATGCCGTCCGGGTGGTGGCGCTGCGGTCGCGGGTCCTGGCATCGGCGGCACCCGGTGGCGGCATGGTCTCGGTCGGCTTGCCTGTCGAGGAGGTGTCGCGGCGGCTGGCGCCGTCGGTGTGGGTCGCCGCGGTGAACGGTACGGCGTCGACCGTCGTGGCGGGTACCGTCGAGGCGCTCACCGGCTGGGTGCCGGCGCTTGAGGCGGACGGGGTGCGGGTCCGCTGGATCGAGGTGGACTACGCCTCGCACACCCCGCTGATGGATGCGCTGAGGGCTCCCCTCGAGGAACTCCTGGGCGAGGTGCCGACCGCGCCTGGGCGGATGCCGCTGGTGTCGTCGATGACCGGTGACGTCGTGGACGCGGCTGCCCTGAGCGCCGGGTACTGGTTCGACAACCTGCGCTCTGCGGTCCGCTTCGACCTGGCGGTGGCGACCCTCGTTCAGTCGGGGCACCGGCTGTTCATCGAGTGCAGTGCGCACCCGATCCTGACCCAGGGCATCGAGGAGATTCTCGACGCTGCCGGCTGTGTCGGGGCTGCGATCGCCACGCTCCAGCGCGGGGACGGAGGGCTGGGCAGGTTCCGCCGGGCGGCCGGTGCGGCGTGGGTCGGCGGCGCGCCGGTGGACTGGGCCGAGCTGACCCCCTCGAGCCGGTCGGTGTCGCTGCCGACGTACCCGTTCCAGCGGGAGCGGCACTGGCTGCCCCCGGTGCCGCACACCGACGAGGACCGGTTCTGGGCGGCCGTGGCCGGCCAGGACCTGGAGACGCTGACCGCGACGCTGGGTACCGATCTCGACCAGCGCGGCGCGCTCGGGTCGCTGCTGCCCGCCCTCGCCGACTGGCACCGTCAGCACCGGGAGTTGCCGGCCGGGCCGTGGCGGGAGGACGAGAC
The DNA here is from genome assembly GCF_015690345.1 of Plantactinospora alkalitolerans. Taxonomy (GTDB): domain Bacteria; phylum Actinomycetota; class Actinomycetes; order Mycobacteriales; family Micromonosporaceae; genus Plantactinospora; species Plantactinospora alkalitolerans. The sequence continues at coordinate 15,243 of NZ_JADPUN010000175.1, forward strand.
CACCGACGCTGCGACGACCGCGGGTCGGGACCCGCGGTTCGCCGCGCTCGGTGCCCAGGAGCGCGAGCGGGCGATGTTGGACCTGGTACGCGGCACCGCGGCGGCGCTGCTGGGGCATCCGGGCGGCGACGACGTGGCCGTCGAGGCCAGCTTCAAGTCGTTGGGCTTCGACTCGTTGGGTTCGGTGGAGTTGCGGAACAGGCTGGCCGCCGCGACGGGCCTACGGCTGCCGGCCACCCTGCTGTTCGACCGGCCCACCCCCCTCGCGGTAGCCCGGTACCTGGCTGCGGAGCTGGCCGGCGCGCAGGTGGCCGGATCGGATGACTCGGCACCGGCGGCGGCGACCGACGAACCCATCGCGATTGTGGCGATGAGCTGCCGTTATCCCGGCGGGGTCGACTCACCGGAGGCGCTGTGGCACGTGCTGGCAGACGGCGCGGACGCGGTGAGCGAGTTTCCGACGAACCGGGGTTGGGATCTGGAGAACCTGTTCCACGACGATCCGGATCATCGGGGGACGTCGTACGTCCGTCGTGGTGGCTTCCTGTATGACGCGGATCTGTTCGACGCGGAGTTCTTCGGGATCAGTCCGCGCGAGGCGACCGCGATGGATCCGCAGCAGCGGTTGTTGTTGGAGACCTCGTGGGAGGCGTTCGAGCGGGCGGGCATCGCCGCGGACTCGCTGCGCGGCAGCCGTACCGGCGTGTTCGTGGGCGCCATGTCGCAGGAGTACGGCCCGCCGCTGCACGACGCGTCGAGTGATGCGGCTGGCTTCCGGCTCACCGGTACGACCGCCAGCGTCATAACCGGTCGGGTGGCGTACCACTTCGGGTTGGAGGGGCCGGCGGTGACGGTGGACACGGCGTGTTCGTCGTCGTTGGTGGCGGTGCATCTGGCGTGTGAGAGTCTGCGGCGGGGTGAGTCGTCGGTGGCGTTGGCCGGTGGGGTGACGGTGATGGCCACGCCCGGAATGTTCGTGGAGTTCTCGCGGCAGCGTGGGTTGTCTGTTGATGGGCGGTGTAAGGCGTTCGCGGCGGGGGCGGACGGGACGGCGTGGTCCGAGGGTGTGGGTGTGTTGGTGTTGCAGCGGTTGTCGGACGCGGTCGCGGCGGGACGGCCGGTGCTGGCGGTGGTTTCTGGTTCGGCGGTGAACCAGGACGGTGCCTCGAACGGGTTGACGGCGCCGAACGGGCCGGCGCAGCAGCGGGTGATCCGGCAGGCGTTGGCGGCCGCGGGAGTGCAGCCCGGTGGGGTCGATGTGGTGGAGGCGCACGGGACGGGAACCCGGTTGGGTGATCCGATCGAGGCGCAGGCCCTGTTGGCGACCTACGGACGGGACCGGTCGGTGGACCGGCCGGTGTGGCTGCGGTCGGTGAAGTCGA
>NZ_JADPUN010000021.1 GCF_015690345.1 Plantactinospora alkalitolerans
GGCCAGCAGCAGTCGACCGTCGTCGTCCTCGATCGGCTCGAAGCCCGCGAAGCGCAGGGTGACCAGCATGACCCGGTTCTTTCCGGTGGCGACGAACCGGGCCAGCGGCCGCAGGCCCCGGTCGACGGCCGACCGCATCACGTGGTGGAGCAGCACGGCACCGGCACCACGGGACATCACCCGGCAGGACATCAGCAGCAGGTGCAGTACGGCGTCGGCGCCGCGCAGCCGGGTGACCGACAGACCGATGGTGCCGTAGTCGCCGAACCGGTCCCGCAGCCGTGCCACGAGCACCTCGTCCCGGGGTGAGTCGACGAGTGCCCGCAGTTCGTGCTCGTCGAAGGTCACCCCGGTCGTGTTGAGCTGGTGGGTGCGGACGGTGAGTTCGTGGGCGCGGGCGAGGTCGTCGCCGGTGGCGTGGTCGATCGTCATCACCAGGTCGAGCGAGGCGAGGAATTCGGCCGGAGTACCGGAGTAGCGTTCCTGCGCTGCGCTGCGCGTCCCGTCGGCCTGGTACATCCGGCGACGTGCCGCCGACTCGTCGGTGACGAAGGCCGGGCGGAACTCCGGCCGGTCCGGCAGTTCGGCGACGCCGTCGGACCGGTAGCACCGCACCTCGGGATGCGCGGCGGCGACCTCCGCGAGTTCCATGTCGTCGTTGTCGACGAAGGCCATCGTGTCGGGTCCGATGTTCAGCAGCTCGGCGATCCGGGCCACCGCCTCGGACTTGGCACCCCAGCCGATCTCCACGGCGCAGAAGTACTCCGCCAGCCCGTGCGCGGTCAGGTGGGCGAGGGAGAGGTCGCGGTCGCCCCGGCTGGCCACGGCGTGCAGGATTCCCCGCTGGTCGAGCGTTCGGATCGTCTCGACCACCACCGGGAGCGGGGTCGCCGGATCGCCCTCGATGACCACACCGTTCCAGACCGTGTCGTCCAGGTCCCAGATGACGCACTTGATCTTCTGCATGCCCGTCCCCTCAGAGCGTCCGATCCGGGCCTGCGGTGCGGAGCGCGAACTCTCCGATGTCGAGCTCGCCCACCTCGCGGGAACCCTCGATGATCTGCATGATCTTCGCGTCGCGGAAGAACCGGTTCACCGGGTTGTCCGGGCCGCACCCGGCCGCGCCGAGCAGCTGGACCGCGTCCTGGCTGACGCTGGCCGCCGCGGCGGCGCCCGCGTACTTGGCCACCACCGTCTCCGCCGTGGCCGACGGCGACCGCTGCTCCCGCAGCCGGGCGGCATGCGCGCAGAGCTGCCGTGCGCCCGAGGTCGCCACGTAGGCGCGTCCGAGGACCGCGCGCACGAGCTGGTGGTCCGCCAGCCGGACGCCGCCCTGCACGCGCCGCGCCGTGTGCTGCACGGCCTGCTCCAGGCAGGCGGCGGCCAGGCCCACACAGCCCCAGGCGACGGTGTGCCGCCCGTGGTCGACGGCGGTCGCCGCCACGTGCGACAGCCCGAATCCCGCCGGTGCGACGAGGTTGGCCGCGGGCACCCGGACGTCCTCGAACCGGATGTTCGCGAGCTGGGCGGCGCGCAGGCCCAGCGGGTCCGCGATCGGCTCGACCACCACACCGGGCCGGTCGGATTCGACAAGTACGGCCACCGGCAGCCCGTCCTGGCGGCCGAACACCAGGAACACGGTGGCGAGCCGCCCGAGGCTGACCCAGAGTTTTCGGCCGCGTACCACGACATCGTCGCCGTGGCCCTGGACGGTGGTGCTCATCGCGCCGAGGTCGCTGCCCGCGCCCTCCTCGGTGGCCGCGAACCCGGCGATGTTCCCGCCGCTGGCCAACGTCGGGAGCCAGGCCGCCCGCTGTGCACCGGTTCCCCAGCGGAGCAGGGCGGCGGCCACCATGCCCTGCACCGTGACCAGGCTGCGCAACGCGCTGCACACGCCGCCCAGCGACGCGCAGATCTCGCCGAGGTCGCGCTGGCCGAGGTCGGCGCCACCGTACCGCCGGGGGAGGTCCGCGGCGAGGAAGCCGCCGGTCGCCATCGTCGGGACGATCGCGGAGGGCAGTCCGCCGGCCCGATCCCACCCGGCCACGTCGGCCCGGACGGAATCGACGAAGCTGGCAACGTCCACGGGTCAGCCGTCCCGGGTGTCCGGCGCGGCGGCGGCGCGCTTGCGCCGGACGAAGTCGGCGATCCGGCCGGCGGTCCGGAAGTTGTCGAGATCGAGATCGGAGACCTCGACCTCGATGCCGAACCGCTGCTCGACCCGGGTCACCAGCTCGACCGCCTGGATCGAGTTGACCAGTCCCTCCGCGATGTAGTCCTGGTCCTCGGCGAGCGCCGTGCCGCCGGTGGCGGCGGACAGAAATTCCAGGATCTGCCGGGTGATGTCGTCGCCGGACACCTGCCGGATATCCATCGCGCCTCCCTCGTGTCGTCCTGCGTCGCCTCGCCGCACCGGCCCTCCCTTCCGACCGGCAGGCCGGCTACAGGCAGACCGTTCTGTTGTCCGGGGCGCGGTGCTCGACGAGCATCGCGCTCCACGCCGCCGCCGGGCTCATGTTCAGGACGACGGCGCGGCCGCCCTCGGGCAGGTCACCACTGTCGATCGCCGTGCTGAGGTTCAGCAGCGCGTCGTTGGGCCCGAGGTGACCGTTCTCCCGCAGGTTGTCCCGGCAGCCGTCGGCGATCTTCACCCCGAGGGACTCCCCGACGACCTGCAGTGCCGCGGTGGACAGGTTCTGGCCGACGTAGCACGAGATGTCGTCCTGGTCGACGCCGTTGCGTTCCAGCAGCCTGCGGTTGAGCGCGGCGATCCGCTTCCTCGACTCCACCGCCAGCGAGAACGCGTAGCGGGGCAGGTCGGCGCAGACCTCGCGCCAGTCCTGCGGTGGGTTGCCCCGGTAGTCGACCTGGAACAGATCCCAGTAGGCACCGTTCGTCTCCAGCAGGATGTCCCGGACCCGCAGCGGCCCCTCCCGGGAGACGACGACCGCCTGCCCGCTGTCGCCGTTGACCGTCACCGGGTGCCGGTACCGCCGGGACGCCACCGGGCGGCTGCCGTGCGCGACGAGGATGTGCGAGATCTCCGGGTCGGCGGCCAGCAGCCCCCGCGCGGTGAGCAGCGCCGGAACGATCGACGCGCACCCGAGCCCGCCGATGGAGAACGCCCAGGCCGCGTTCGCGCCGAGTGCCGCCTGCAACCCGGTCGCCTCGGAACTCGCGAGCGTGCCGGGCGCACGGGCCTCGACCAGGAGCACCCCGTCGAGTGCCTGCGGATCGACCCCGGCCACGGCCAGCGTCCGACGAGCCGCGCGCACCGCGAGGTCCACCGTGCTCAGTTCGTCGTCGACGGTGACCCGCTCGATGCCGAGGGCCAGGCACAGGGCCCGTTCCGCATCGTCGAGGTCGGCCAGTTCCGGCAGGTCGGTGAGGAGGACCCGGTCGGGCAGGTACGTGCTGACGGCCGCCAGCGACATGGTCACCTTCCGCTCCCCGCCTCGATCTCGTCCATCTCGTCCTGGCTGAGTTCCACGAGGGGGAAGTCGGCGGGGACGGGTACGGCCGCCGCCTCCGTTCCGGGCGGTTGGGCCACGCCCGCCAGCGCGGCAGGGGTCCGGCAGGTGAACACCTGCTGTCGGGTGATCAGCAGCCCGGCACGCCGGGCCCGGGCCACCAGTTGGATGGACTTGATGGAGTCGCCGCCCAGGGCGAAGAAGCCCTCGTCCGCGCCGACCCGCTCCCGCCCCAGCAGATCCGCGAAGAGGGCACACATCACCTCGACCGCGTCGGCGCGTACCCCTGCCGGCGTCGGGATCTCCGTCCGGGGACGGGCAGCGGTAGGAGCCTCGACGGGCGCGGCGGGGACCGGTCCGGCCACCGTCGCCTCGGATCCACCGCCGGTGGGTACCGGGCCCGGCACGGTGATCTCTCCGATCGCCGTACCCGGGTCCGCCATCGCCGCCGCGACCAGGGCCGGGTACCAGGCCGCCAGGCGCTCCGCCGTGGCCCGGTCGAACAGGGCGGTCGCGTACGAAACGTCGCCGATCATCGGCCCGGTGCCGTCGTCCGAGATCCCGAACGACAGGTCGAACTTGGCCGTGCCGGGCGCGACGTAGCCGATCTCCGTCCCGGCGTACCGGGAGAAACCCAGTTCGCCCAGCCCGCCGGTGTACGGCAGCACGTTCTGGTACGTGTAGCTCACGTCGAACAGCGGATGCCGGGCCAGGTCCCGCGCGAAGTCCCCGGTCGAGAGGATCTTGCCGACCGGTATCTCCTCGTGGTCCAGTACCCCGGCGACCGTACCCGCGCAGCGCCGGACCAGCTCGTCGAAGCGCAGGTCGGCCGTGACCTGGGTACGGAACGGCAACACGTTGTTGAAGTAGCCGACGAGGTCGTTGGCGGCGGGATGGATGCGCCCGGAGGTGGCGACCCCGATGCAGACGTCGCCCTGCCGCGTCCACCGGTGCAGCAGGACGTCGAGCACGGCCAGCATGGTGACGAAGGCCGTCACGCCGTTGCGTCGGCTGAACTCCCGGACCTGGTCGGCCACCTCGGCCTCGATCACCAGGGTGAGGACGTCACCGGCGTACGACTGGACGGCGGGGCGCGGGTGGTCCAGCGGCAGTTCCTCGCGGCTCAGCCCGGCCAACTCGGTCCGCCAGAACTCGAGGCCGCGCCGCAGTCTCGGGCCCGTCAGCCGGGCGCGGTACCAGGCGACGAAGTCCAGATACTGGACGGTCAGCTCGGGCAGCCGTGCCGGGACACCCTCGGTACGTGCCCGGTAGAACTCCGCGAGGTCCCGCATGAACACGGTCGGCGACCAGCCGTCGAAGACGATGTGGTGGAAGACCAGCACCAGTACGTGGTCGTCCTCGGCGAGCTTGATCAGGGTCGCCCGGAAGAGCGCGTCCTCGGCGAGGTCGAACGGGGCCAGGACCGTCTCCTGGAGAAGCGCCCGTACCCGCCGGTCGCGGTGGGCGTCGCCGAGCCTGCTCACGTCGACGAGCGGCAGCAGGGGCTCGGGCGCCACGGTCACGACGTACGGCGTGCCGTCCTCGTCGGTCCGGAAACAGCTGTGCAGCACCTCGTGTCGCCGGGCGACGTCGGCGAGCGCGTCCTGGAGCGCCGCCACGTCCACCTTGCCGGTCAGGTGCATCGGGCCCGGGATGTTGTACAGCGCGCTGTCCGGGTTCACCTGGTCGAGGTACCACAGGGTTTCCTGGCCGAAGGAGAGCGCGGGACGCCCGTCGCGCGGAACCGGGGTGATCGGCTGCTCGGTCTCCGCGCCGTCGCCGGTGCCGGCGGCCCGCTCTCCGAGCAGCTCGCCCAGCCGTCCGGCCAGGGCGCGGACCGTGCGGCACGCGTAGAGGTCGGCGAAGGTCACCGGGACGCCGAACCGTTCGGCGAGCGCGCGGAGCACGCCGACCCCGACCAGCGACGTACCGCCGAGCATGAAGTAGTCCGAGTCGGGGCCGAGCCCGGTGACGTCCAGTTGCTCCGCCCACACCTCGGCGACCTGCCGCTCGATCTCGGCGCTGTCGGGGCGATCGGCGCGGACCTCCCGCGGCGGCGCGGCGGACCCGTCGGGCCGTCTCATCGTCGGTCGGGACGTGGGCCAGCAGCGGGTCGGTTCGAACGGGTACGTCGGAAGCTCGATCCGCGCGATGGCCGCGTCCCGGTAGTAGCGGTCCCAGTCGACCGCGGCGCCGCGCCTGTACAGCTCGCCGACGCGGTCCAGCATGCCTCGACGCGACCCGTCCCCGACCAGGTCGACGATGGGCAGCTCCGGTGCGAGGGTACGGATCTCCCGCGCCAGGACCCCGTCGGCGCCCAGCTCCACGGCGATGGTGTCGACGCGCGAGAACCCGGCCACGACCCGCCGCAGCCCGTCCCGGTCGAACTCCGCCGAGAGTCCGCGCACACCGGCCTGGGCGGCGGCGTCGACGAGCGACAGCCGGCCGCGGGCCACCCGGGTCACCAGGTTTCCCGCGCCGGAGCCGACGAGGCTGACGTCCGCGCCGGTCAGCAGCCCGAGCGCCTCCGCGACCCGGTAGAGGGCGTACTGCCGGGCGACCAGCACACCTCCGGCGTCGGGTCCGGCGTTCTTCTCGCACTCCACGGGGATCAGGCCGGGACAGTCGGTGCGCAGCCGGGACCAGACGACGTCGTCGACGAGCGCGTCCCCCGAGAACAGGAGCACCAGCCGGGGCGAATCGGGGGCGGCGCGCTCGGGCGGGGCCGCGGACCGCAGCGCGGAAGCCAGCTCCGCGGTCGTCGCGGCGGTGAACGCCAGCCGGTACGGATGGTCGTCGCGGCCCCGGTTCAGCACGTGCGCCACCGCCCGCACCGAGTGGCCCGTACGCTCGGCGAAGTCCGCCAGCCGCGCCCGGTACCGTTCCAGCGCCGGCTGCGACCTGGCCGACACGGTGACGAGCTCGGTGGTCGGTCCGGCGTCCGGATCCTCGCGTACCGGGGCCGCCTCCTCGAGCACGACGTGCGCGTTGGTGCCGGTCAGGCCGAGACTGCTCACTCCGGCGCGACGGGGGACGCCGTCGGGCACGTCCCAGGGCTCCTCGACGACGTTCGGATACACCGGTCCGGTGAAGTCGATCAGAGGGTTGGGCTCGTGAAAATTGATCATCGGATAGCGGGTGCCGTACCGCAGTGCGGACACGGCCTTGAACAGGCCCGCGATTCCCGCCGCGTTGCCCAGGTGGCCGATGTTCGCCTTGACCGACCCGATCGGACAGTGCCGCTCGGTCACGCCCGCCTCCACGAACGCCCGACGCAGCGCGTCCACCTCGACGACGTCCCCCAACTGCGTCCCCGAGCCGTGGCACTCGACGTAACCGACCGTCGCCGGGTCGACCCCGCCGTCCTGCCACGCCTGGGCGATCACGCTCGCCTGCGCGACCTGGCTCGGTGCCGCCATGCTCGCCGCGCGAAATCCGTTGTGGTTGACCGCGATGCCCTTGACCACCGCGAGCACGTTGTCGCCGTCGGCGACCGCGCGGGAGAGCAGCTTGACGACGAGTACGCCCCCGCCTTCGCCGCCGGACAGCCCGTCGGCGTTCGCGTCGAACGGCCGGCACACCTGGTCGAGCGCCTCCAGCCCGGGCAGCGGGTTGAAGTCGGCGCGCCGTTGCACGGCCGGGATGAGTGTGACCCCGCCGACGACCGCGAACGGCAGGCTACCGCCGCGCAACATGCCGACCGCCAGGTTGAGGGCCGTCAGCCCGCTGCTGCACGCGCTGTCCACCACCAGGGCGGGCCCGCGAAAGTCGAACAGGTAGCTGAGCCTGGCCGCCAGCGAGGCTGCCGAGGAGCCGAGCAGGGAGAGCACGTCCCGTTCGGTGTCCATCGGCCCGAACCACATGCCACCGGCCAGGAACACTCCCGCCGGCGATCCCCGGAGCGCTCCCGGCGCGTAACCGGCCGACTCGATCGCCCGGTGGGTGAGTTGCAACAGCAGTCGCTGGTGGGGATCCATCCGCTCGGCCTCGCGGCGGGGGATACCGAAGAACTCGTGGTCGAAGAGGTCCACCCGAGGGAGATAGCCCATCAACAGGTGGTCGTCGTCCGGTTCACCGCCGCCGTTGCGCACCCGGTCGTCGCTCGGTCGCACGACGCTGTTGCGACCCTCGCGCAGATTGGCGTGAAAGGACTCCAGGTCCTCCGCCCCGGGAAAGATCCCGGACGCCCCGACGATCGCGACCTCGTCCGTCATGCCTTTGTCCCCCTTCGGATGACGTCCTGACTGATCCCGGAGGCTCCTCAGGCGGCTGGATCAGATTCCTCCGTCGGGTCGAGACGATGCGTGGATGCGTCCATGCCGGTCCTGGCGACCCCCGCACGGACATGGCGACATCTCCTGACGGGACGCCGTGTTACGCCGGCCGTTCGCGCGAGCGCTCGACCCCGTCCCCCGTCGATGCGACGGTAACGTCCGACTCTCATGATCGGGACAAGGCCGGGTTCACGGTTGGACATGGCGGACTGAGCTGGGCATTGCCGCAGACACGTCCAACGTCTCAGATTTTCGACTAGCTCCGCCGCAGGCTCGGGAGTCCCACGGCAACGAGATCGGCGGGTGCGACCTCTACCCGGGAGCCACGGACCATGTCCGCCGCCACCGGAGGCCGCACCCGCCGTACCGCTGGGTTGTCGCGCGTCAGCGTCGTACCGCTGGGTTGTCGCGCGTCAGCGTCGTACCGCCCGGCGCCGACGGGTCAGGAAGACGAGGGCGATTCCGGCGATGAACAATGCCACGCCCAGGCCGGCGAAGGCGATGGTGTTCGCACCGGTGAGCGCCAGCCCACCACCCGAGCCTCCCGCGTTGGTGACCCGCGCCGGCGGGTCCGTGGTGACGGTCGCCTCGTCGTCCGCCGCCGACGTCTCCGGCGCCGGTTTGGTGGTGGCCGCAGCTGCCGGGCGGGTGGTTCCGTTCGCGGGCTTGCCGGAAGTCGGCTTCTGCCCGCCGGGCGCCTGCCCGTTCCCCGGCTGCTCCTGCTGGTCGGGCTCCTGTCCCGGTGACTCGTCCTCGGGCTGCCCGGCGGGCGGCTCCTCGCCGCCGGGGTTGCCGGCGGGCGGTGCCTCGGTCGCCGGTGGTGCCTCGGTCGCGGGCGGTGCCTCGGTCGCGGGCGGTGCCTCGGTCGCCGGCGGTGCCTCGGCGGCGGGCTGCACCTGGATGCGGACGGAGTCGAGCGCGGGGATCTGGTTGGCGCGCTGCATCATCGGGATGCGGTGCGAACCGTCGCCGGCCCACGCCGAGCACTGTGCGAGACCCTCGGGCAGGCCCGGCACCTGCACGATGACCGAGTCCGGCTCGGCGCCACCTTTCCCGTCCTCCGTGGCGACGAAGAACGCCGGAATCGGAGCCGGGTCCACGGCCTCCCTGGTGCTGCTGAGCATCCGGCACGCGGTGTGGAAGTGGCCGCGTACCAGGCCGTTGTCGTCGAGCAGGGACGTCTCCCGGTAGTAGCCGCCCTGCGCGGCGGGCAGGAACCGGTCACGGACGAGGTTGCGGGTGCTCACGACGATCCGGAACGGTTGTCCCGCCCGTACCCGCCGTGGGGCCTCGGCGATCAGCAGCGTCGGGTTCTGCGCCGCGGCGGCCACCTCACCGAAGGCGGTCGACACGCACCGGTTCCCTTCCTGGAAGCCGGTGTGCGCCTGAAGCCCGCTGTTGTCGCAGTTGTCGCCGAGCGTGTCGAGGCCGCCACCCGGGGGGCTTGCCGGGGGAGTGGTCGCCGATTCCTCGGGGCCGTCCTGCTCCTCGCACTCCACGGCGGATCCGGTCGGCGTCGTACCGCCCGGGGTCGTACCGCCCGGCGTCGGGCCGTCTTCGTCCGCACCGTCGCGGTCCGGCGCACCGGTGGACGCCGGAGGCGTGGGCTTGCAGGTGGGAGCGGCCCGCTGGGTCTCCGCGTTGGAAACCTGCGTGACACCGACCAGGCCACCGAACAGGGCAAGGGCGGCGACCACGGCGAGGACCCGGCGCCGGGGGCCAGGATCGGCGGGGGCACGACCGGATTCTGACCGTCCCATGTGTACGAACCTCCCAATACTCCCGCGCTGCTGCCTCGGAGCGACGGGTTGCGCTTGCTCGCGGACGACGTCTTCCGGTGGCTGGCCGACCCGTCGGCCCAGAAGGCGCATCGCGCGGGTCGTCCCGCACGCCGCACGCACACCGTAGGGACCGTGCCGTCGGTGAATCAAACGTCCAGCGCGGAAATGTGGATCTCTTGAACCACAGATAATGGAAACTTATGATGCGGCCGGTTCGCCCTGCCTGACAGGCCCGCGACGGCGACTGAGACTTCTCGGCTAAGTGTCAGCACCGGTTCTCATCGGGCTGTCAGTAGCGCCGGCATATAGGGCGATCTGGACGTGTCGCGCGGTCCGGGCCGAGGGGCCGCGTCGGCGGCGCCCGGGTGTGCTGAGGCTCTAGGACCGGCGGCTGGTAGGGCGGGGTGCTGAAGTAGGTCCGCCGACCGGGGCCGGGACTTCCTGTCCAAGACGGTGGGCTCGGCGTTGGGCGATGTGCTGATGTCCTACCCGGCGGGCAGGACGGGCGGGGAGGTGCAGATGAGCGACATCGCGGACGTTCCACCCGCCGTTGTGGGCCGGCTCCGGGTGATCTGCGGGGAGCTGCCCGAGGCGTACGAGGAGCCGGCGTGGATCGGCCTGCGGTGGCGGATTCGCCGGCGGACGTTCCTGCACGTCTACACCACCGACGGGAGGCGGTCGGCGTACATCGATACGGACGATCCGGCCATCCTGATGACCTTCCGGGCGCCGCCCGGGGAGTTGGCCGCGCTGGCGCATGTCGGCCCTCCGTTCTTCCGGGCCGACTGGGGTGTGAATGTCGTGGGAATGGTGCTGGACGACGAGACGGACTGGGTCGAGGTTGCCGAGCTGGTGACGGACAGCTATCGAGTGCAGGCGCCCCGCCGCCTCGCGTTCCGGCTGAAGGCAGGTGGATGAACCGCCGGCTACCTCCCCACGTTCCGCTTATCCAGGTTCGGTGCTGAGAAACATTCGTATTCACGGTGGGATAGGTCGGGTTGCCGCACTGGCCAGAGATATTTCAGGAGACGATTCCGATGACGACATCACCCAGTGCCGCATGCTCCGGCCGTCTGGCCGGATGCGGGTACAGTTCATTCCGGGCGTGAACGGCTTCACGAACTGGTAGATGGCTTCGCAGGTCCACCGCGGCGTGACATCGAGGAAGACCTCGCGTCGTTCGTTGGGGAAGCTGCCCGCATTGCTGGTCTTTCCGTAGCTGGTCGTGACTACCTCGCCGGTCGGCACCGCGCCCTGGCTGGGCAGTGCGGGTGCGATGAGGGGCTCCGACAGCTAGATGGGCTGGTCCAGCGCAGGATCGCGAGATCGCCGTCCATTGCCGGGACGCGCCTTCACTCGGTTCGGGCACCGGCCTCGAGCACGGTGAGGTCGCGCACCGCGTACCGGTGATGCTCGGCCTCTTCCTTGCACACCACCGTGAGGCAGCGGCGCACAACGTACTCCCGGTCCGGGTATGGGTCGGCCGGCTTGCGACCACATACCCGGTCGAGCTCGGCCTCGGTGAGCTCGTCGACTACCCGGCGTATCGTGGCCATGCGGGCGAGCCGCAGCGCGAGTACCTCGTCGAGCGTCGGGGTGGCATCGAGGGTGAGCCCGAGCTTCGCCGATGCTTCGGCCGGCATCCCGCCGCCAGGAAGGCCCAACGGGTGGTACGGCGCGTCCTCCTCGAGCACGGCGTTGCCGATCCAGGCATCGCTGGCCATCAGCAGATGCCGCTGCGTCTCGACGAACGACCACTCGCCGTCGACCTGCTCGTGCAGCTTCGCCTCGGGTAGGCGCCTGGCGCGGTCGAGCGTCTCCTCCCATTGCTTCTCGATGGCATCCCAAGCGGCCCGGTATTCGGCGGCGGACGTGGCCTCACGGGCCAGCACCCGGTTGGGATGCAGCCGGTCGAGCTCGGCCTCGACGTAGGCGGTCACGTCGACGTCGTTGACAACGACACGCTCGAAGCCGCCACCGAGGGAGACGTTGCCCCCATAGCAGTCCACGATCTTCAGGCCGGTGACGTCGCAATCGCGAATCTCGAGGCCGGAGAGGTCGCACAGGTGGATGCGGGCACCACGGAACTGGTCACCTTGGGTGTACTCAGCGGGCATCGGGACAGTTTTCCGTATCCGTCCCGCCCGCGCCAGTGAATGGCGGCACCTGGCAGCAGCGCACCGACGTACTCTGGTCCAACCGTCCACTCCGGGCCACCGTGGAGAACGACGCAACCGGCGACCCCGCTCAGCCTTACCAAATTTCGTAACACCACCGCCGAAAACATGGGCGGACGTCACGAAACTCCTTGTCCAGCACCGGACTGCGGTCGAGTCATCCGGCAGCCATCCACCGGACGGCGCCGAACCTACTGCTCGACCGCGTGTCGGGTGCGGGCACACCGGCACGCCCGCAGCACTGGCCGGGCCGAAACGGTGGCGTGATGGAACTCGGCTACGCGTGTCCACCACGCACCAAGACCTTGAACGCCAGCTCGACGCACTGGGCAAGCACGGCATCCCGGCCGGACGGATCTACACCCACTGACAACTCGCCGATGGCCGAGCTGGCCGTCGCGCTGCTGGCGCTGTTCGCACACATGGAACGGGTGTTCATGCACGAACGACCGTTGGCCCGGCCTGCGGGGCCGCGACCTCCGTGCGCGGCACAGGTACCTGGTGTTCGGTCAGGCCGCTCCGTGGACGGGCAGGTCGAGGAGGTCACGGGCGCCCTGCCGGAGCAGGGCCGCGGCGACGGAGGTCCCGAGGGTGATCGGATCCGCCGCCCACTCGTGCACGTCGAGCACGGTCTTGCCGTCGAGGCTGATCACCCGTGCCCGCAGGCCGAGGCGTCCGTCCGGTTCGGTGCGTGCGAGCGCGGCGATCGGGGAATGGCAGTTGCCCTGCAGGATGTGCAGCATGGTCCGCTCGGCCGTGGTTTCCTGCTGAGCCTGCGGGTCGCCGAGGCTGGCGGCCAGGTCACGGGTGCCGGTGTCGTCTTCGCGGCATTGCAGGACCAGGGTGCCGGAGCCGACGGCAGGGACCATCGTGTCGACGTCGATCGGATGGGTGATCCGGTCGGCCTGCCCGATCCGCCGCAGCCCGGAGACCGCGAGCAGCAGCGCGTCGTACCTGTCGCCGGTGTCGAGTTTGGCCAGCCGGCTGTTCGCGTTGCCACGGATGGCCACTGGCGCCAGGTGTGGCCAGTGCAGGGCCAGTTGCGCGACCCGTCGCACCGCGGAGGTGCCGATCCGGGTACCGGCGGGTAGTTGCTCGATCCGCAGGCCGGCCGGGTGCACGAGACAGTCCCGGACGTCGTCGCGCGCCAGGTAGGCGGCCATCACCGTCCCGGCCGGTGCCGGCCGGTCCCCGGGTACGTCCTTGACACAGTGCACGACCAGGTCGACGTTCCCGGCGAGCAGGGCCGCGTCCACCTCCTTGGTGAACGCTCCCTTGCCGCCCAGGGCGGCCAGGTCGCCCTGCCAGCGGTCCCCGCTGGTGGACATCGACATCACCTCGACGGTGACGTCGGGGTGCCGGTCGGCGAGCATCGTGCGGACCCGCTCGACCTGGGCCAGCGCCATCGGCGAGTTGCGGGTACCGATGCGCAGCAGGCGGGAGTCGGACATACCGGCGAGGGTAGTCCGCCGGACACGGGCGCCGACGGGCGGTCCGGATGCCGGGTCCACTCAACGAGAGTGTGGTGACGCGCCCCGGTCGCGGGCGCGTTCGAGCCCATCGAGAAGGAGGTCGAGGGTGAACTCGAACTCGACCTGGCTGTCACACCAGCCGAGCGTGGGGTCGGACATGGCGTGGGCCTCGGTCGCGATCATCGCGGCCAGGGAAGGCAGGGCCTCGGCCATCGCGGCCAGGTCGGCCTCCGCGACCTCGACGTCCGTCTGCCCGCCGGCCGAGGCGGGACGGAAGATCTCCTGCGCGAACCCGAGTGCCAGGCTGCCGAACGCGTGTACCGCCCGGTGGGCCAGGCGATAGGAGAACCCGCCGCCGATCATCGTGGCCACGATTCCGTCGTAGTACGTGTACACGCTGGCCGGAATGGTGGGGCGGGAGCCGAGCAGCGCGGGGGCCCACGGGTGACGCAGCATGACCTCGCGTGCCGAGAGGAAGCGCTGTCGTAGTCGGGTACGCCAGTCCTCGTCGACCCCGATCGTCCCGGTGCGGCGGACCGCGGCCTCGATCTCGCCGAGAACGGTATCGGCGAGGCCGTCGAGCAGGCCCTCCTTGCCGGGCAGGTGGTAGTAGAGCGACATCGCCTCGACGCCGAGTTCGGCGGCGAGCCGACGCATGGTCAGCGCCTGGATTCCTTCGGCGTCCGCCAGCGCGACCGCCGTTGCCAGGGCGCGTTCGCGGCTCAGCGGAACCCGAGGGCTCTTCGTTCCCATCCGCCTCCCATCCTTGTGATCACCTTACATTGTATGGTTACCTTACGTCGTAAGGCAGTACGTGCTGCCGGCATCCCGGCATACCCGGTATCGAGGAGCGCGGTCCGCTGTCGCACGAAGGCGAAGGAGCCACCCATGCACCCCCTCATCCGTACCGCCCGGGCGACCGGGCTGCTCTATCTCGGCCTCGCCATCAGCGGCGGCCTCGGCTTCCTGCTCATCCGGCCGCAGCTCTTCGTCGCCGACGACGCCGGTGCGACCCTCACCCGACTGGTCGAGCACGGGTCCCTCGCGCGCGTCGGGATCGCCCTCGAACTTCTTCTCGTGCTCACCCAGGCCCTCACCGCGGTCTGGTTCTACCGCCTCTTCCGCACGGTCGACTCCGTCGCCGCCGGCAGCATCGCCGCGTTCGGCATGGCCAACGCCATCGCCATTCTCGGCAGTGCGGCTCTCCTCGGGACGGCGGCCGAGGTCGCGCGCACACCCGTCGGCGACGCGGCGGTCACCGCCCAGCTCCTGTATCTCGTCAGCGGAAACCTGTGGACCGTCGGCGCGATCTTCTTCGGCCTGTGGCTGATCCCGATGGGCCGGTGCGTGCACCGCTCCGGATGGATGCCCCGGTTCCTCGGCTGGCTCCTCGTCGTGGGTGGCGTCGGCTACGTGCTCAGCGCGTTCGTCGGGTACCTCGCGCCCGGCGCGGGGATGATCGCCGACGTCCTCACCGTTCCCGCGAGCGTGGGCGAGTTCTGGATGATCGGTTACCTGCTCGTCCGTGGCGTCCGCGCGCAGGCGCTCCCCGGATCACCGCGCGCTGCCACCGTTCCGCCACTTCCAACGGGATCGCCCGGGTGACGTCCCCGGCGGGGCGGCTGCGTCGCGCCGCCCCACCGGTGTCGCGCCCGGGACGTCGGCGGTCAGCGAGGTTGCGAGCGGCTCTTGGGCAGATCGAACTGGTCGGCGGCGCGGCAGTCCTTCTGCCCACCGATCGCGTTCGGCCCGAGCCGGTCGAGTGCCTCGCGCGCCCGGACACGACCCAGGTTCCAGGCGTACCACGGATCCGACTCGGCCAACTCCTCGGCGATCCAGCTCAACGTGCAGCGGCGTACCGGGTCGGGCAGGCCGCTCAGGGCGGGCGTCGCGTCGGCGGAGAGCGCCCGCAGGTACCAGGCATCGATCTTGCCTGTCGCCTGGTAGCGGCTGATGTTGCGGTGGGCCGCGTAGTCCTCGGGGTTGAGCACGGCCAGACCCAGCAGCATTGCCACGGCGAGCCCCACGGTCAGTCGGGGGATCCAGGCTCCCTGCCAGCGAATCCCGGCCGCCATGATCATCAGGAAGACCACGCCGAGCAGCAGTTCGAGCGTCATGACGAAGATTCGTTCGCCGGTGAAGCTGTAGACCTGCTGGTAGGTGTACATCCGGGACAGCGCCGACACCACGATGACGACGCTGAGCGCGCTGAGCAGGCCGAGCAGTATCCGCAGGAGGAGGCGCTCGGCCGGACGGTCCCGCCGCGCCCACCGGGTCACGCCGGCCAGCACCGCCACGGTCAGCACCGTGACGGCGAGCAGTTGCCAGAAGCCACTGCGGGCGTACTCGGCATAGCTGAGACCGGTGGTGCGCAGGACGTGCCGCTGGCCACCGAAGAGAACGGTGAACTGCACCGCGACGAAACCGATGAAGAGCAGCGTCAGACCGGCGATGGGCGGGGCCCACTCGACGATGCCGAAACTGCGTCGGCTCGGCTTGTCCACCGTGGACAGATCGGGAGGGGCGGACAGCGTGTACACCGCGGCGACCGTGATCAGCCCACCCACGGCCAGGAGGAAGAGCAGCCGGAACACCGCGCTGGCACTGATCTCGGGCATGAGCGCGCCGAGGACCGCCGAGAACGCGACGTCCGCGGACGAGAGGAGGGCACCGAAGACGATCAGCACGACCACGGTGGCCGCCACCGAACCCGTGACCCGACGGGTCGTACCGGCATTCTCGGTGCCCTGGACGTGCCGGCTCACCCACGGCAGTCCACGGAACGCCGCGAACGGCGCCGCGACCAGGCTGAACAGGATCGAGCGTACGAACCGGCCACCCACGATGGCCAGCGCCGTACAGCCGAGCGCGCCGAGGACGCAGAACGTCACCAGCCACCAGGCGTTGCGGAACGCGAGAACCGAGAGCAGCGCCAGAGCCGCCGCCGCCCACCCGGCGCGGACCCACCGTTCGGCGCGGGGTAGCCGGGCGGCGGGCTGCCGGGCCGCGACGACGACGCCGATGGTCAGGGTTAGCCAGCCGAGCAGCCAACCGATACCGGTACGGCCGAGCGGGAGGAAGAACGCGAGCCCCAGCGCCCCGGTGAGGACCGCGGCCGGTACGGCCCAACCTCGCGCGGGATCCGGTCCCGGCCACCGGGTCTGCAGGAACGACGGCGGGAGCGGTCGGGGCGAAAATCCGCCGTACTGCGGGGCCGGCGGATGGCCCGGTACTCCCGACCAGGTCGGCTGCGCCGTGGCACCGGGTTGCGGCCGGGGCGGAGGTGTCGTGCCGGGTGCTGGTC
>NZ_JADPUN010000227.1 GCF_015690345.1 Plantactinospora alkalitolerans
CCAGGTTACCGGTCCGGATCCATCGGTTCGAGCCCTCGTCCGGCCGGTTGCCGATGATCATCGTCGCCGGCCTGGTCCTGCTGGTGCTGCTCGGCACGGTGGCGGTGGTGGTGGGCTTCGGGCTGACCGACGGCGACGGTTCGAAGCCACAGCGGCCGGAGCCTCCGGCCAGCGCACCGACCAGCGCCGCGCCGAGCACGCCGGTGCCGGCCGCCTCCCCCGGCACCCCGCCCGGCGACGTGAAGCTGGTGGACGACCGGGGCAGCGTGACGCTGGCCTGGACGTATCCGGTCGGTGCCGAGGGGCCGGTGGTGGTGGCCGGTGGACGTGTCGGCCAGGAACTCCGGGCCTTTCAGGAACTGCCCGGCGGCTCCACCGGATACGTCGTCTACGGCCTGGAACGCCAGACGAACTACTGCTTCTCCGTCGCGGTGGTCTACTCGGTCGCGGTGGTGGGCCGGGCCGACCCGGTCTGCACCGACCGGCCCGGCACCTCCCCCGGCGCCCGCTGACCGTCGTCTCCCGGCGCCGGCTGCACGGGTGGCCTTGGCGCCGTGGGGCGCTCCCCGGCGGGCAGCCGCACCTCGACCCGGAGGCCGGGTGCCGCGTCGGAGAGCGTCACCGTGCCGCCCTGGCGGCGTACCAGTTGCCGGACGATGGCCAGGCCCAGCCCGGCGCCGCCCGCGTCCCGGGCCCGCGCGTCGTCGAGCCGGGTGAACCGGTCGAAGACCCGGTCCCGGTCCTCGGCCGGGATACCGGGCCCGTCGTCGGTCACCGTGATCAGGTGGTACGCCGGACCGCTCCATCCGCCGGGTCCGGCCTCCAGCACCACCTCGCTGGTCGTGTGGCGTACCGCGTTGTCCACCAGGTTGGCCAGGATCCGGCCCAGGACGTCGGGCTCGCCCACCACCCAGAGCGGAAACCTCAGCGGAACCACCCGCAGCGGCGCCGCCGGGTAGCGCTCGGCGACGCCGGTCATCAGGTCGCCCAACTCGACCGGCCCGGCCGTTCGGGGCGGCCCGGCGTGCACGTCGTCGAACCGGGCGAGCAGCAGCAGGTCGTCGACCAGCCGGCTCAGCCGCTGGGTGTCGGCGAGCAGGTCGTCGGCGACGGCCGGCCAGTCCGTCGCCCCACCGAGCCGCTGCGCCACCTCCAGTTGGATCCGCATGTTGGCCAGCGGGCTGCGCAGTTCGTGCGCGGCGTCGGCGACGAACGTCCGCTGCCGGACCCGAGCCGACTCCAGCCTGCCCAGCATCCCGTTCAGGGTCACCGCCAGCCGATGGATCTCGTCGTGCGAGGCGGGCAGCGGCAACCGACCCGGCCGGGCGCCACCGGTGATCTCCTCCGCACCGGCCCGCAGCGCCTCGACCGGGCGCAGGGCGGCACCGATCACCCGCCACGCGACCGCGGCCAGCGCGAGGTGGAGCAGCGGGAAGCAGATCAGCAGGATGGTCCGGACGACCGTGACGCTGTGTTGTACGTCCGCGGTCGACTTGGCCACCAGCACCGTCTGCGGGTCGGCGGACGGCCCGGCCGGCACGGCGACGACCCGGACCGGGCCGCGCAGCCCCAACCGCCGCCCCTGCAGGTAGAACCGGTCCCGTTCGCCGTCCCGGAACCGTTGCAGCTCCGCGGGATAGAGCATCGGCACCAGCCGGTCGGCGTCGATCGAGGCCGCCCGGATCCGACCCTGGCTGTCGATCACCTGCACCCGTACCTGGCCGCCGGCGACCGGAAGCGGGTCGGGTAACGCGTTCTCGCCGGCCAGCCGGGCAACCGCCTCGGCGGTCTTCAGCGCCTCGGTGTCGACGGTGCGCTCCAGCGCGTACCCCAACGCGCCGATCAGCACCAGCCCGCCGACCGCGAGGCCGGCGGCGAGGCCGGACGCGCTGATGATCATGAGTCGGGCCCGCAGGCTCAGTCGCAGCCACGGGCGTTGCCAGCCGCGTCCGCCGGGCGCGACGGCTCGGGTGGCCGCGTCGGACCTACCGGTCATCGGCGCCGCCGGTCATCGGCGCCGCCGGTCATCGCCACCGCCGGGCCATCGCCACCGCCGGTCATGTCATCAGCCGGTACCCGGCGCCCCGGATCGTCTCCAGCCGGTCCCGACCGATCTTGCGACGCAGGTAGCCGACGTACACCTCGACGGCGTTCGGCGCGGTCTGCACGCTCGCGTCCCAGACGTGGTCCAGCAGTTCCGTCTTGGACACCACCTCACCCGCCCGACGCAGCAGGTACTCCAGCAGTGCGTACTCCCGGGCGGTGAGTTCCACCTCGGCCCCGCCCCGGGTCACCCGACGACGGGCCGGGTCCAGACTCAGGTCGCCGGCGACGAGCACCGCCGGGCGGCGCGGCGCACCCCGGCGCAGCAGGGCACGCAACCGGGCCAGCAGTACGACGTACGAGAAGGGTTTGGTCAGGTAGTCGTCGGCGCCGCAGTCCAGGCCATCGGCCTGGTCGTACTCCCCGTCCTTGGCCGAGAGCATCAGTACCGGCAACCAGTGCCGTTCGGCCCGCAGCTGCCGCACCACCCGGTATCCGGAGAGTCCGGGCAGCATCACGTCCAGGATCATGGCGTCGTAGCCGCCGTGCCGGGCCAGGTCGAGCCCCTCCGGGCCGGTTCCGGCCAGGTCCACGACGAACCCCTCCGCCTGTAGGCCGCGCTGCAACGCCGTGGCCAGTCGGGCCTCGTCCTCCACCACCAGCAACCGCACGCGACAAGCGTGCCACCCCCGACTGAGTGGAACCACAGCGGTTCTCAGTGGTTTCACAGTGCCGGGGGCGCAAGATGGGTGCCAGGAGGTACGAACATGTCTGTTTTCCACACCCGGCCCGCGTTGCGCTGGCTGGTCCCGACCGGGACAGCGCTGGCGATCATCGGTGGTGGTGCCGCGGTCGGTACGTTCGCCTCGGCGGCCGAGCCGAGCCTGCCCGAACGCAGCGCCGCGCAACTCCTCGTCGACCTGCAGACCGCCCGGCTGGACGGACTCTCCGGCACCGTGATCAAACGCGCCGACCTCGGTCTGCCGAGCCTGCCCGGCATCGGCGGCCAGGGCAGCGCGGAGCTGACCTCGTTGATCTCCGGTACGCACACGCTGCGGGTCTGGCACGCCGGCCCGGACAAGACCCGGCTCGCACTCCTCGGCACGCTCGGCGAGACCGACGTGATCCGCAACGGCTCGGACGTGTGGGTCTGGGACAGCCAGCAGAACGAGGCCCGGCACAGCACCCTGGGCGTCGGGGGCGGCGCGGTCCCGAAGGGGCGGCCCGACCACCTGCCGTCGACGCCGCAGGAGGCCGCCGAGCAGGCGCTCGCGGCGATCGACCCGAGCACCGAGGTCAGTGTCGGGCGGTCCGCCACGATCGCCGGCCGGGACGCCTACGAACTGGTACTCGAGCCGCGTGACGAGACGTCGCTGGTCGACCAGATCAAGATCGCGATCGACGCCGGTGAGCACGTACCGCTGCGCTTCCAGATCATTCCGCAGGGCACCCGGACGCCCGCGTTCGAGATCGCGTTCACCCAGGTGGACTTCGAGCGCCCCGATCCGGCCCAGTTCGCCTTCAACCCGCCGCCCGGGACGAAGGTGACCGAGGAGCCGCTGACCGCCGACAAGCCGGCCACCTCGCCGGCATCACTGGAGAGGCCGACGGTCGTCGGCACCGGCTGGACGTCGGTGCTGGTCGCGAAGGTGCCGCAACTCGCCGCCGTCGCGGATGCGGACGCCCAGGGCGGGCAGGCCGACCTGGTACGGAGCATTCTCGGCGGGCTGCCGAAGGTGAGCGGCGACTGGGGCAGCGGACGGCTGCTCAAGGGCAAGGTCTTCACCGCCCTGGCCACCGACGACGGCCGGGTACTGATCGGCGCGGTGACCCCGGAACGGCTCTACGAAGTCGCCCAGGGCAACAGGTGAGCGCTCGTCGGTCGCCGGAGCCGGTGACGGGGCGGCCGACGCCGGCACCCATGCTGGCAGGCCGCGTCCGACGGTGGAACCAGTGCCGGAGTTAGCCGTACAGAGCCGTGGGCTCAGCAAGCGGTTCGGCCGCCAGGTCGCGGTGGACGCCGTCGACCTGGCGGTCCCGCGTGGCTCCGTGTACGGCTTCCTCGGCCCGAACGGCTCCGGCAAGACCACCACCATCCGGATGCTGCTCGGGCTGATCCGGCCCACCTCGGGCGGGCACACGCTGCTCGGTGAACCGATGCCGGGCCGGGCGGCGACGGTGCTGCCCCGGGTCGGGGCGCTGGTGGAGGGCCCCGCGTTTCATCCGTACCTCTCGGGGACGGAGAACCTACGCCGGTTGGACGCGGCGGATCTGACCGTCGATCCGGCCACCGCCTCGAGCCGGATCGGCGCGACACTGGACCGGGTCGGGCTGACGGCGGCAGCCGGCAAGCGCTACCGGGCGTACTCGCTGGGCATGCGGCAGCGGCTGGCGCTGGCCGCGGCGATGCTCGCACCCCGGGATCTGCTGATCCTGGACGAGCCGACCAACGGGCTCGACCCGCAGGGCACCCGGGAGGTCCGGACGCTGGTCGCCGCGCTCGCCGCCGAGGGGGCGACGGTACTGCTCTCCACCCATCTGCTCGCCGAGGTGGAACAGGTCTGCACCGACGTGGGCGTGATGCACCAGGGGCGACTGGTCGCCCAGGCGCCGCTGGCGCAGTTGCGGGCGGCGGCCACGCCCCGGGCCCGGGTGACGACCGACCGGCCGGTCGAGGCCGCCCAGGTGCTCCGCGAACTGGGCCTCACCGACGTCGACACGGCGGCCCGGGAGGCCACCGGGATCCTCGGCCCGGTGCCGCCGGAGAAGGTCGTCGCGGCGCTGGTGCACGCCGCCGTGCCGGTACGCGGCTTCGCGGTCGTCGCGCCGGATCTGGAAGAGCTGTTCGTCTCGCTCACCGGGGAGGGTTTCGATGTCAGCGGTTGACGCGGTTGGTGACGCGGCGCCTTCCGGAGTCGGCACGGCCACCGGGATCGGCACGGCTGCCGAGGGCGGCCCGGCTGCCGGGCTCGACAGGACCGGCGGGACCGGGATGGGGTCGGACGGTCAGCGGATCCGGCGGCCCGGCCGCGCGGTCGGCACCCGCTTCTTCCGCTCCGAACTGCGGCTGATCTTCGGGCGCCGACGCAACCAGGCCGGGATGCTGGCGCTGGCGGCGGTACCCGTGATCATCGCCGTCGCGATGCGGGTGACGGACGTCCCGGCGGAGGGGCACAACGCGCCGGGCTTCTTCTCCTCGATCACCAGCAACGGATTCTTCGTCGCACTCGCCGCACTCGGGGTGGAACTGGGACTGTTCCTGCCGATCGCGGTGGCGGCCATCGCCGGGGACAGCGTGGCCGGCGAGGCCAACCTCGGCACCCTGCGGTACCTGCTCACCGTGCCGGTCGGCCGGAACCGCCTGCTCGCCGTCAAGTACGCCGGGATCGTCGTGTTCGCTTTCACGGTGACACTGCTGGTCGCCTCGGTCGGCCTCGTCGCCGGGCTCGCGTTGTTCGGCGGTGGGCCGGTGACCCTGCTCTCCGGAACCCAGGTCGGCTTCGGCGACGGGCTGCTCCGGCTGCTCGCCGTCTGCGGCTATCTGGCGGTGGGGCTGTGCGCGCTCGGCGCGGTGGGGCTGTTCGTCTCCACGCTGACCGAGCAGCCGATGGGCGCCACCATCGCGATCACCATGCTCTCGGTGACGAGTTTCGTGCTGGACCAGATCCCACAGCTCGACTGGCTGCACCCGTACCTGCTGACGCACCACTGGCAGGCGTTCGGCGAACTGCTCCGGGATCCGGTGGAGTTCGACGCGCTGCGGCCCGGTCTGCTCTCGGCGGCGGCGTACATCGCGGTGTTCCTCTCCGCCGCCTGGGCCCGGTTCGGCGCCCGCGACGTGACCAGCTAGGCCGAGTTCATGGCCAGGGTGCGGCGACCGGGACGGACTTACCTGGCGGTGGTGAACACGAGCCGGACACCGAGGCCGATCAGCACCGTGCCGCTCATTCCGTCGATGAAACGACGCGTGGCCGGTCGGGACAGCACCCGGCGAGCCGTGGCGACCACGTTCGCCACGGTAATGAACCAGGCAGTAGTTATGACGACGGCGACCAGTGACAACGTCAGCATGGAAACGAGGCCGGCGCCGGCCGGGAGGAACTGCGGCAGAAGCGCGACAAAGAAGATCGCCGCCTTGGGGTTGAGCGCATTGCACAACAGACCGTCCCGGAACGCTCCCCACAGGCCCGGCTCGACGGTGGACCCGGGGTTCGGGCCGGACCGGAAGTCGCCCGAGCGCAATGCCGAGCGCAGTGCGTTGACACCCAGGTAGACCAGATAGCCCGCGCCCACGAGTTTGATGACCGTGAAGGCGACGGAGGTCACGGCTACCAGTGCCGCAACGCCAGTGGCGGCCGCAACCGCCCAGGCGAAGACCCCGGCGGCGACGCCCACCGCACTCGCCATGCCGTGCGCGCGGCCGGCCAGGACCGAGCGGCGCAGCACGACGGCGAAGTCCGGTCCAGGCGACATGGCACCCAGGGCGACAACGCCGCCGAAGGTCAGCACCTGGGCGCTCGTCATCGCCGCTCCTCGCTGTGTTCTCCGCCGACGAGCCTTACCGCCAGACCGTCACCGTGCGGCGAGCGCCCGCGATCGGCCCCGGCGAGCCCTGGCCACGACGCCCAGGCGAGAGCGGCGCCACGACTGGAACAATCGTGGCGGGTGGCTCGGAAACGCGCTATCTTTCACCAGTTCAAACGAAAAAGAACGACACGAATGCCGTTCTGCGGGAAAGCCTAGCAATGGAGAGACGGTTTGTCAAAACAATCCGGCGTTTCGCGTGACCCGCGTCTCGACGAGCCGGTCAACGGGCGGATCGAGGCTGACGGACCCACCAACGGAGCAGGGTCCAGCGAGCCCGACCGGGCCGAACTGGCCAGCCCGTCCGGGGCCGAGATCGCCGACGAACAGCAGTACGTCTCCATGCTCTACGGACGCTTGGACGAGTTGCGGAAGCAGGCCGGCGAACGGCTCGACTCGGCGCTCCGGAACACCGGCGGCACCCAGCAGGAACGCTCGCAGCGCGACAGCACCGTCAGCATGTACACGGAACAGATCGAACGGTTCGGCGCGGTCGAACAGGGGCTCTGTTTCGGTCGCCTCGACCTCGACAGCGGTACCCGCCGGTACATCGGCCGGATTGGCATGTTCGCCGACGCCGGGGAGTTCGAGCCCGTACTGCTCGACTGGCGGGCCCCGGCGGCGCGGCCGTTCTACCTCGCCACCGCCGCGACCCCCGAGGGCGTCCGCCGACGCCGGCACATCCGGACCCGGGACCGTGCCGTGGTGGGCCTGGACGACGAGGTACTCGACCTGGCCGTGGCGGGCCGGAGCGGCAACGGCGGCAACGGCGGACTCACCGGCGAGGCGGCCCTGCTCGCCGCCGTGAACGCCAGTCGTACCGGCCGGATGACCGACATCGTCCGGACCATCCAGGCCGAGCAGGACCGGGTCATCCGCGCCGACCTGGACGGTGTGCTCGTCGTACAGGGTGGGCCCGGCACCGGCAAGACCGCGGTCGCGCTGCACCGGGCCGCGTACCTGCTCTACACGCACCGGCAGATCCTCTCCACCCGGGGCGTGCTGCTGGTCGGACCGAACGCGACCTTCCTGCGCTACATCTCGCAGGTACTGCCGACGCTGGCCGAGACCGGCGTACTGCTGCGCACGGTCGGTGAGCTGTTCCCCGGGATCAACGCGACCCGGGCCGAGCCGGCCGAGGTCGCCGAACTCAAGGGCCGGACCGAGATGGTGCAGGTGTTGGCCGCCGCCATCCAGGACCGGCAACGGGTCCCGGACGAGCCGTTGGAGATCTCGCTCGAGCGGGACACCATCGTCCTCGACCCGGCCACCGTCCTCGCCGCGCGGGACCGGGCCCGACGCTCGGGCCGGCCGCACAACCTCGCCCGGCCGCTGTTCGACATCGAGATCATCCACGCCCTCGCCGACCAGCTCGGCCAGCGGATCGGCGCCGATCCGCTGGGCGGGGAGAACCTGCTCGACGAGGCCGACCTCGCGGAGTTCCGGCGGGAGTTGCGTACCGAGCCCGAGGTCCTGGCGGTGCTGGACTGGCTCTGGCCGGTACTGACCCCGCAGCAGGTCGTGGCCGGGCTGTTCGCCTCCGCCGATCGGCTCGCGGTCGCCGGGGCGAGCCTCACCGAGGCGGAACGGGCCGCACTGCGGCGCGAGCCCCGGGGTGGCTGGACCCCGGCCGACGTACCACTGCTGGACGAGGCGGCCGAACTGCTCGGGCAGGACGACCGCGCCGCCAAGGCCCGCGCGACCCGGCAGCGCCAGGCCGAGATCGAGTACGCCGAGGGCGTGCTGGACATCGCGTCCGGTTCCAAGTCGATCGACTTCGAGGACGAGCCCGAGGCCGAGGACGGGATGCTGGGCGTCACCGACCTGCTCGTCGCGGACCGGTTGGCGGACCGGCAGGAGGACGGTGAACAGTTGACCACCGCCGAGCGGGCAGCGGCGGACCGAGGCTGGGCCTTCGGGCACGTAATCGTCGACGAGGCGCAGGAACTCTCCCCGATGGCCTGGCGGGTGCTGATGCGACGCGCACCGAGCCGGTCGATGACACTGGTCGGGGACGTGGCCCAGACCGGCGCGCTGGCCGGCGCGTCGTCGTGGCTCGGCGTGCTGGAGCCGTACGTCGGCGACCGTTGGCGGCTGGAGGAGTTGACGGTGAGTTACCGGACGCCGGCCGAGATCATGGCGGTCGCCGCCAAGGTGCTGGCCGAGATCGACCCGACCCTGACCACGCCCCGCGCCGTACGCGGCACCGGCGAGCAGCCCTGGGACGTACGGGTCGAGGAGGGTGCACTGTCCGACCGGCTGGTCGAGGCGATCCGCGCGGAGATCGCCAGGGTCGGCGACGGGCGGGTCGGAGTGATCGTGCCGGCGGGACGCACCGACGTACTGGGTCCGGCGGTCGCCGAGGCGGTCCCCGGCCTGGCCCTCGGCGACGCACCGGAGTTGGAGAGCCGGGTGGTGCTGCTGACCGTCGCCCAGGCGAAGGGACTGGAGTTCGACTCGGTGCTGGTCGTCGATCCGGACCGGATCGTCGCCGAGTCCCCCCGGGGGCAGAACGACCTGTACGTCGCGCTCACCCGGGCCACCCAGCGGCTCGGGGTGCTTCGGGTCGGCTAAGGAGGCTCAGGAAGTACCGCCGGTTGGTGGCCAGTTGGTCGCCAGCCGCTCGTACGCCACCGGGCCGCGAAGCAGTGTGGCCCATAGTCCCCTACTGTCCAGGCATGATCGATCCCGACAGCCCGGTGCCGCTCTACCGTCAGGTGGTCAACCTGATCCAGGAGCAGATCAAGTCGGGCGAACTGGCACCCGACCGGCCGGTGCCGAGTGCCGCCCGGCTCGTACAGGAGCACGGGATCGCTCGCGGCACGGCATTGAAGGCCATCCGGATGCTGGTCGACGAAGGATTCGCCTACGTCGTGGCCGGCAAGGGCACGTACGTCAAACGTAAGGACTGAATCACGGGTGCCAGGGAGGTTGAATATCTATCCACCCGCACCCGACTTCCCTCGCGGGTCGGCCAGACCGGCCCGCCATGCCCAGGCGGCCATGCCCACCCGGTTGTTGAGCCCCAGCTTCGCCTGGATGTTCGCGACGTGCGTCTTGGCGGTGCCGGCGGAGATGAACAGCTCGGCGCCGATCTGCGCGTTGGTCAGACCCTGAGCGACCAGCCGCACGATCTCGGTCTCGCGGTTTGTCAGGGGGTTGGGAACCGGGGGGCGCTCGGCCCTGGTCGCCGCGCGCAGTAGCCGGACGGTGACCTGAGGACTGATCAGCGCGTCACCGGCCATCGCCGCCCGGACCCCCTCGATGAGGAGCGCGGGCCCGGACCGCTTGAGCAGGAAACCGCAGGCGCCGTTGCGCAGCGCGGCGTCCACGTACTCGTCGAGGTCGAAGGTGGTGACCACGACCACCCGCTGGCCTGCTTCGGTGAGCAGCCGGGTCAGCTCCAGTCCGTCGATGCCGGGCATCCGGATGTCGGTGAGCACGACGTCGGGCCGCAGGCTGCGCGCCAGTTCCAGGGCCGTGGTCCCGTCGGTGGCCTCGCCGACCACCGTGATGTCGGGCTGGGAGTCCAGGACGAGGCGGAAGCCGCTGCGCACGTCCGGCTGGTCGTCGGCGAGCAGAACCCGGGTGCTGTTCATGCCGCGACCGCTGGAATAACGGCGACGACTTCCCAGCCACGCTCACACGGCCCGGCCGACAGGGTGCCGCCGCCCGCGGCGACCTGCTCCCGCAGGCCGGAAAGGCCCCGCCCACCGCGCCTGTCACGCCGCTGCGGGGGCGGCGGTCCCGCCGTGTCGTTGCGGACGCACACCTCGATACGGGAGGCGTCGCCGGTGATCGAGACGTCGACCCGGGTCGCTGCTGGCGCGTGCCGCCGGACGTTGGTCAGGGCCTCGACCACGATCCGGTACGCCACCGCGGCGCTGTCGCGTGGCACCTCGGCCGTCCGGGAGTTCTGTACGAGTCGGGCATCGAGGTGGCCCGAGGCGCGGAACCGGTCGACCAGGCCCGGCAGGTCATCCAGCGTGGGCAGCGGCCGTACCGTGACGGCGTCCGGCTCGTGCAGCATGCCGACCATCCGGTCCATCGTGGCCAGTGCGGCCAGACCGGCGGCCTCGATACGCGCCAGTGCCGGACCGGCCGCCTCCGGCCGGCTGCCGGCGACGAAGCGGGCCGCCTGGGCCTGCGCCACGATCCCGCTGAGGTCATGGGCGACGAAGTCGTGCAGGTCACGCGCCACCTGGAGGCGTTGGGCATGGCGGGCCTGTTCGACGGCCACGGTCCGCCGGTGCACCATCAGCCGCGGGTAGCCGCCGACGACGAGCGCGACGACGGCGGGCATCGTCCAGACCGCTGCTGCGGCAATCCGTTGCGTCGTGGCCATGCCGTCGGTCATCGACCAGAGCATCAGCGCCATCGCCGCGCCGGCGAGCCCGGCGGCAGGCGCGATCTGCCGGTGTGGCCCCCACCGCACCGCCACGGCCAACAGCACCGCGAGGACGGCCACCATCAGAAAGAAGAGGTACGTCGGGCTGCCGACGTCGCCCACGAACGTCACGCACAGCAGGGAACCGCTGGCCGCCATGCTGATCCAGCCGAGGTGCCGACCCGTCATTTCTCGATGGTAGGTCGGCGTCGCCGTATGCCGATCGGCATAGGACAGCTCGGCCGGCGGGTAGCACCTCGCCGGATCGGCAGATGGTGGTGCACACCCGGCACGGCGGAGGCTGAGGAGGCAGCGGCGAGCGACGCCGCGCAATCACGGGGAGTGACATGTCTGGATGGGGGAAGCCGCCGGTCACGGGTCGGATCAGGTGGTGGCGGCGCTGGCCGGCCTGGTCGGGGTACGTGGCGGCCGGCTGGTCGTTGATGTACACCATGCTCGGGCTTTACTGGACGGCCGGCGGTGACGGTTTCCCGTTCGCGCCGATCGACGACGACCACAGGTCGGGTTCGATTCTGGAGGGCAGCCCGGTCGAGGTCGTCGCGCCGCTCATGGCGGTGCTCGGCCTGCTCGGTACGGTCGTCGCGCTGGCGATGGCCCGAGGTGCGGGTTCCCGCCGCCAGTCAGCGGTGATGATCGCTTTCGGCTGGATCGTGGCGGCCGGCCTCACTCTGATCATCCCGGACTACATCCTGATCGCCCTGCTGGCGTTCGGTCCGCTGCTGGTGGTGTTCGCCTTCACCGGTGTGCCCGGCCCGCAGGACGGCATCGGCGACATCCTGTACTGGCACCGCACCAACCTGATCATCCTGTTCGTCGGCGGTCTGCTGTGGGCCGCGGCCACGTTGGCCTACCAGCGGCGCAGTCGTTCGGCATGTCAGCACTGCGGCCGTCGTCACGGAACGGCCGGCGACGGCCCGTCCCGGCAGACGCTGCTGCGGTGGGGGCGCTGGGCGGTCGCGGTCGCCTGTCTGGCACCACTGCCGTACGAGATCACCAGAGTGGCCTGGTACCTCGGCCATCCGCTCGGCATCAGCCGGGACTTCCTCACGATGATGCAGGACACCGACGGCATGCTCGAGATCGGGCTGGGTTGCGCCGTCGCTTCGGCGCTGGGCGGCGTGCTCACCCACGGTCTGGTCAGCCGGTGGGGCGAGATCTACCCACGGTGGATCTGGTTCAAGGCAGGGAAACCGGTGCCTCCGGCACTCGCGATCGTTCCGGCATCCGTCGTCGCCGTAGTCCTCATCCCGGCCGGGCTGATGATGGTCTGGGACCCCGAGATCAGCGACGGGTGGGGCCTGCGTCTTCCCAGCGTGGCCTGGGTGCTCTGGGGCGCCGCTCTCGGCGCGGCCACCATCGCCTACCACCTGCGCCGGCGCGGCGTCTGCCGGCATTGCGGGCAGGGGACGAGCGCAGCGCCGACAGATGGAGAGCTTCAGCCGACGGATGGAGAGCCTCAATGGTCGGTCGGAAGGCTGCCGCAGGGGGATCATGGTCACGCCATCAGCCAGACCGAACACCCTATTTGTCGGTGAAGTTGCCGATCTGTCGAGCCTGACCGGACTTGTCGCTGGTCGATCCCGATGCCGGGGTGTTCATGCCACCCGTGGTCGCGTCCCCGGTGGTGGTCGGCGCGACGTTCCCGCCGGGCGGGCGGGGCCGGCGCCGGACACTGGCCGGCCCGGCCTTCCGGCCCCCGGTCGTCGTGATCACGCCCCGGTTCCGGGTCGGGCCGCCGTCGCGCAGCACGTCCGGATCGCGCGCCCCGTCCGCCGGATCCTCGATGTCGCGTTCGTGCGCTTCGCGCCCCTCGTCGACCGGCAGCGTGACCTCCTCGATCGCGCCCGGTGCGTACTCCCCGCGACCGACCCGGTCTTCGGCCCGCCGCGCCGACTGCCGCCGTTCGTCGTCTCCGCGCACGTCCACCACCTCGCCGACTCGTTGTTGTCCGGGGTGTCCCCGGTGCCCGGGTTCCCAAACGCCGGACGTCCGGCCCCGGCCGACCGAACTCCACGAGGCGCCCGCCAGGCAGCGCTGGCTCCCCGTTGACCAGCCCGTTCGCCGGGCGGCCGGCTGTTTGTGTCGTACCCGGCCGGGTAGCCAACGGGTGCCGGGCCGTGGTGATGCCGCGGCCAGGGGAGGTCGCAAGAGATCTCATCGAATCCGAGGAGGAAAAGATGAGCACGCAGACCCCGTCCAGGCAGCCGATGGGCCAGCAGGGCATCCAGTCGGCACCGACCCGGGAAATGAACGCCCAGAACATCTCCAACCAGCAGATACAGCAGACATTGTCGGAGATGCAGCGCCGGATGGACGAGCCGGTCAGGCGTAGCCCGGGCAACGAGACCAAGCCCGCGTTCCTGAGCACCGAGTTCTACATCTATCTCGCGGCGGTGGGCTTCACGCTGCTCGCCGCGGACCTGGTGGGCAGGGACGCAGCCGGAGTCGACCCGTTCCGGGCGAACCAGGCGTGGTTCTTCATCACCCTGATGACCATCGCCTACCTGGGTAGCCGTGGACTTTCGAAGCTGGGTAACTCCTGGCGACACGGCAGGCGGTAACGACGCTCCGGGCGCCGCAGAACCGGGCGTAGCCGGAGTGTCCTGAGCAGTGGCGACATGCCACGGGGGTCGCGGTCCCCGCCGGATTCGGCGGGGACCGCGACCCTTTGCCGCTACGTCCCTACTCCCCTACTCGCCGCCGAAGTCGCCGAAGTCGCCCTCGAAGGCGTCCTCCAGCATCTCTCCGGCGACCATGCCGCCGGCCAGGCCGAGCGCGGCACCGGCGACCATGCCGCCGGCGCCGTGCCGGCCGTGGTGGCCGCCCTGCTTACCGGGCTGGCCGAAGCCGGGGTGCCGGCCGTAGCTCGCCACGGTCTGCCCGAGCCAGCCCTCCACCCGGGCCCGCCAGTCGACCTGGTCGACCTCGGCGTGCTCGGCGGTGTAGCGGCCGACGGTGTCATGTCCGCCGCTGAACAACCCGCCGCGCTTGTCACACTCGATGATGACGTCCACGCCGTGCTGGTTGGTGACGAAGGTCAGCTCGACCTCGCGGATCGCGTGCGCGTACTGCGGCGCGGCGAAGAACTCGATCTCCTGGTAGAACGGCAGCGTCTGCTGGACGCCGTAGATGTGGCCGCGCTCCAGGTCGGCGTTCTTGAACTGGAAACCGAGCTGGGCGAACGCCCCCAGAATCTTCTCGTGTACCGGCAGCGGATGCACCGCCACCGCGTCGAGGTCACCCTTGTCGACGGCGCGGGCGATCGCCAGTTCGGTACGCAGCCCCATCGTCATGCCGCGCAGCCGCTGACCGTAGACGTCGGTGATCGGTGTCTCCCACGGCACCGGAAGCTGGAACGGGATGGTTACCTGCTGCTTGGCTTCCAGGCGCATGGGGCCGCTCACCGGAAGGCGGTAGAACTCCATGGTGCCGGCGTACTCGCTGTCGCCGGCCTCCATCTCGACCCGGGTGACCAGGGCCAGGGTGATCTGCTCGATGTCGGCCGGCGCCTCGCCGCCACGCAGGTTCACCTGCCCGTCGAGCACCAGGCCGGGCCGGGTGTTCGGGTTGGTCAGCACCGTGTCCACGCTCGGACCACCGACGCCGAGCGCGCTCAACATCTTCTTGAAGACCATGTGGTTACTCCTGATTTACGGCTGAGTTGCCGCTGTCTACGACGGACCTGGCCCCGGGTTTCGGGCCCAGTCCTCCACGGTGGATCATCACGGCACGTCCGTGACCCTAATCACCGTAGCTGTGAGGTTGCTGAGAGCGTTCACGCCATCACCGGATCGGGCGACTTTTGTCCGGCGTAAACTTCCTGATCATGCGTATCGGCATCGTCATCCTTCCCGACCAGCGGTGGTCCGAGGCGGAGCGCCGGTGGCGCCAGGCCGAGGAGTGGGGATTCGACCACGGCTGGACGTACGACCATCTGGGCTGGCGGGACCTGGTGGACGGGCCCTGGTTCGACGCGGTCGGCACGCTGACGGCTGCGGCGATGGTGACTTCCCGGATCCGCCTGGGGACCCTGGTCGCCTCCCCCAACTTCCGCCATCCGGTGCACTTCGCCCGCCAGGTCACCGGGCTGGACGACGTCTGCGCCGGTCGGGTTCTGCTCGGACTCGGCGCCGGTGGGATCGGCTTCGACTCGGCGGTACTCGGTGGCGAAACCCTCTCGGCACGGCACCGGGTCGACCGGTTCGCCGAGTTCACCGAACTGCTGGACCTGCTGCTGCGCGCGGACGGGATCACCTGGCGCGGCGACTACTTCGCGGCGGTCGACGCCCGAAGCAACCCCGGCTGCGTCCAGACGCCCCGGGTGCCGTTCGTCGTCGCCGCGAACGGCCCCCGCTCGATGCGGCTCGCCGCCCGGTACGGCCAGGGCTGGGTGACCACCGGCCTCCGGGACGGCGACGACGACGACCTCGACGCCTGGTGGCGTTCCGTGGCCGAGCTGTCGGGGCGGCTCGACGAGACGCTGGCCACCGCCGGCCGCGATCCCGCCACCCTGGACCGCTACCTCTCGCTCGACTCCGCACCGGTCTTCTCGCTCTCCAGCGCCGGCTACTTCACCGAGGCGGTCGGCCGGGCCGCCGAACTCGGCTTCACCGACGTGGTCACCCACTGGCCGCGGGAGTCGAGCTGGTACGCCGGGAACGAGGCCGTGCTGGCCGAGGTGGCGACCGAGGTGCTGCCCAGGCTCCAGCAGCGCGGCTGACGGTGGCAGACGGGAGCTGGTGCGGGAGTACCGTGCCCCCGCACCAGCTCCCGGTGCCGCCTGGATCAGCTTGCGGTGCAGCTGGGTGACATCCCCGTGCCGCTGCCGCTGCCCTGGAAGCCGAACTCGGTCGACTGCCCGGCGGCGATCCGGCCGTTGTAGCTCGTGTTGCTGAACGTGACAGTGCCGCTGGTACCGCTGGCCTGGGTGTTCCAGGAGTTGGTGACGGCGGAGCCGGACGGCAGGTTGACGCTCACCGTCCAGCCGTTGGTGCCCGAGGAGCCGGCCGTCACCCGTACGGTGGCCACGAAGCCACCGTTCCAGGAATTCAGCGACACCGACGCCGTACAGCCGCCGCTGCCACCCGGTGGGGTGTTCGGC
>NZ_JADPUN010000146.1 GCF_015690345.1 Plantactinospora alkalitolerans
GCCCGGCGGGTCGGACCGGCCGGCCATCCCGGGGCGGCCGGCCGGACGCGGCCGGCTCCCCGGGACGTACCGGCGTGCCCGTGGCACCCGGGGTGCCCGCTGTGCTCAAGCGGGAACCTTGGCCACCGCGTCGACGATCGCCCGGAGCAGTTCGACCACCCGTGGGCCCCAGCGCGAGGCGATGTCGTCGTCGAGCGCGACGACCTGGTTGTTCTTCACCGCGGTAACCCCGGCCCAGCCCTTGCGGGCCTTGACCGTCTCGGCGGACTGCTGGCAGCACTTGGTGTCGGCCAGGAAGACCAGGTCGGGGTTGGCCTTGATCAGGGCTTCCTCGGAGAGCTGCGGGTAGCCGCCCTTCGAACCGTCGGCGTCGGCCGGGTCGGCGATGTTCGTAAGGCCGACCATGCCGAACAGCGATCCGACGAACGTCCTGCTGGTCGCGGAGTAGTACTCCGGGCCGAGTTCGTAGAAGTAGGTCGGCTTCGTCGACCGTTGCGGCAGGTCCTTGACGAGCTTGCCGATGTCGTCCTTCATCCGCTGGACCACGTCCGCCGCCTCGTCCGGATGGCCGGTGAGCGTGCCGAGGTCGGTGAGCTGCTGGTACGTGTCGTCCAGCGTCTTCGCGGCGGGTGCCAGGTAGTGCGGGATCTTCAACTGGGTGAGCTGATCCACGATCTTGTTCAGGTCGTTGGTCAGCACCACCAGGTCGGGGTTCTTCGCGGCGATCGCCTCCGCGTTCGGGGTGAACGCGGAAAGTTCGGTCTTCGGCACGTCGGCCGGGAAGTTGGAGTTGTCGTCGACGGCGGCGACCTGGCCGCCGGCCCCGATCGCGAAGAGCATCTCGGTGGCGCTCGGCCCCAGTACGACGATCTTCTCGGGGCGCTTGTCGAGGGTGAGCGCGCCGACCGTGACCGGGAAGGTGGCGGCGCCGCTGGCCCCCGTACCCGGCTCCGGGGCGGAGTCGTCGGCACAGGCCCCGAGGGCGAGTACGGCCGTGGTCAACACCACGGCCAACAACCTGGGCGTACGTCTTCTCATCGGTCCTCCTGTCGGCTGAGGTCTGGTGCTCCGCCGACAGGTGCTGGTGCCCCCCGCCCACGGGGCGCCCTTCCTCGAAGGCGCGTTCCGCGACCGTGCCGCAGGCGACCTGGCTCATCCTCCGCTGGCTGCCCGTGCCGGGGGCGGCGACGAGCGCGGGAGACATCACAGTTGCGGGACAGCGCCGGTTTCGCACCGGCTTCGCTGCGGGGTGGTCGGGGAAAACCGTAGCGCATCCGCGTCGTCACCCGTCAGTGGCATCGCGCCATCCGCTGGACGTTCCCGCTGATCACAGTCGGCTGACCAACGCCGCCCTACCCGATCCGGCGGCCCGCGATCCGGAGCGGACCGACAGGAATCGTCGGCGGGATTGCCGGGTAACGGTGATCCATGCGATCGGCACAGCCAGGCACGGACGACCCGTCAACTCGAGGATGGTGGGAGAGACGCCTGGACCCAGACCGGTCCCTGGGACTGCGGCTGACCCTGGCTTCGGCCGCCGCGTTGCTCGTACTGGTCCCCTTCTCGGTGCTCGCCATCCTCGTCATCTCGGCCTGGTGGCCGCTGCGGCACCTCGACCAGGACATCGCCGAGACGCTGCATGGACATGCGGTGGCGAACCCGGGCTGGGTGTCGGCGACACAGATCTGGACCGACGTCTTCGGACCGGGGCCGCTGCGGGTGGCGGTCCTGGCGGTGGCGGCATGGCTGTGGTGGCGGGGCGCCCGTCGGGTGGCGCTCTGGGCCGTCACCACGATGGTGGCCGGCGGGGTGCTGGGCGCCACCCTGAAACTGATCTTCGGCCGGGATCGGCCCGACCTGCTGGATCCGGTGTCACACGCGCCGGGCTACTCCTTCCCGTCGGGCCACGCGCTGACGGCGGCGCTGGCGGCCGGCGTACTCCTGTTGGCTCTGCTGCCCTTCGTGAATGGGGCCGGCGACGCCCGGCGGCGACGCGCGGCGCGGTGCGGGCTGTGGGTGACCGCCGTGGTACTGACCGTGCTGACCGGGATGAGCCGGATCGCGCTCGGCGTGCACTGGATGAGCGACGTCCTGGGTGGCTGGGTCCTCGGTGCCGCCATGGTGGCGGCCACGACGGCGGCGTTCGCCACCTGGCGCGGGCACGTGGGCCGGCGCCCGACGTCACCGGTGCGCGAGGGCATGGTCGAGGAGGAGGGCGGGTCGCGGCCCGAGCCGGCAGCCCACCCGCAGGCGTAGCCGGATACGGCATCGGGTAGCAAGGGGCGATGTCCCTCGCTGAGATTCCCACCGTGCTCCGGCAGGCCATCCTCCGGCTCGTGCTGCCGACGGCCGTCCTCTACGGGTTCATGGTGGGCCTGGGGCTGCTGGTCACCAGGGTACTGAACGACGTCTGGCCGCTCACCGCCGAGGACGCGGTCAACCGGCGGTTCGAGGCGGAGCGGGACGGCACCCTGAACGCCGTCTCGCTGGTCTTCAGCACCATCGCGAGCACGTCGGCGGTCGTCGCGGTCACCGCGCTGGTGGCGATCGTCCTCGCGCTCTCCGGATGCCGGTGGCGGGAGCCGATGTTCCTCATCGGGGCGGTGAGCGCCCAGGCCCTGGTCTTCCTGCTCACCACGATGGCGATCGACCGGACGCGGCCCGCGGTCGAGCACATGGACACGTCACCGCCGACGTCGAGTTTCCCCTCCGGCCACACCTCGGCGTCCGTCGCCCTGTACTGCGGTCTGGCCCTCGTGCTGGCGACCCGGGCCCGACGCACCCCGGTCAAGGTGGCGTGGTGGTCGTTGCTGGTCGCGGTGCCGATCGGCGTCGCGCTGACCCGGATGTACCGGGGGATGCACCATCCCAGCGACGTCGTCGGATCGTTCGTCAACGCCGGAACCTGCCTGGTCATCATGGCGCGCGGCGTCCTGGACCGGACGGTCCGCTGGGGTCGCGGGCACGTCCCGGGCAGACGGGTGACCAGCCGCCGCCAGCCCAGCACCTCCGCCGCCTAGGCCCGCCCTGGCGGTCCCGCCACCGGACCGGCCGGAACAGGTTCACACCTGGGCCAGAGCCGGGAACGCGGCCCGTGGCTGCCCGCCGGCCCACCACAGCCCGATCGCGAGCGCCGCCGTCGCCTCGAGGTATCCGGCCCGCGTCAGCCCGCCGCACGGCGCCGGACCGGGAGGCCCCGCCCCGGGTGGACTACGCCCTGACCGAAGCGGGCAACGCCATCCTGGAGCCGATGCGGGCGATGGGTGCCTGGGCGACCAGGTACGCCAACGCGGTTCTCGACGCTCAGGAGCGGTTCGAGGCGCGGGAGACGTCCACCCGGTCCCGGTCCGCCCGGCCTCGCCGGTGAGGCCGTCGCCCGGACATCCGTGACGCCCGGTCCTTCCTGGCCCGCCAACCGGGCGGGCTGCTCGTAGAATCCCCCGGGTGACTTCTCCGACCGACCAGCGCACCGACGACGCATTGGGGGTGCTGCGTCGGGTCTTCGGCTACGACACCTTCCGGGACAACCAGCGGGAGATCATCGACCAGGTCGTCGGTGGCGGTGACGCGCTGGTGCTCATGCCGACCGGTGGCGGCAAGTCGCTGTGCTACCAGATCCCGGCACTCGTCCGGGACGGGGTCGCGGTCGTCGTCTCGCCGCTCATCGCGCTGATGCAGGACCAGGTCGACGCCCTGACGACCCTCGGCGTACGGGCCGGATTCCTCAACTCGACGCAGGATTTCGAGGCTCGCCGGCTGGTCGAGTCGGCCTTCGTCGCCGGCGATCTCGACCTGCTCTACCTCGCCCCGGAGGCGCTGCGGACCGAGTCCGTGCTCCGGCTCCTCGACCGGGGCAAGATCGCACTGTTCGCGATCGACGAGGCGCACTGCGTCGCGCAGTGGGGCCACGACTTCCGGCCCGACTACCTGGCGCTGTCGATGCTGCACGAACGGTGGCCGGCCGTACCCCGGATCGCGCTGACCGCCACGGCGACCCCGGCGACCCATGCCGAGATCGCCGCCCGGCTGAATCTCGGGAACGCCCGCCACTTCGTGGCCAGCTTCGACCGGCCCAACATCCAGTACCGGATCGTGCCGAAGCGGGAGCCGAAGAAGCAGCTCCTCGACCTGCTCCGGACCGAGCACCCCGGCGACGCCGGGATCGTCTACTGCCTGTCCCGGGCGTCGGTGGACAAGACCGCCGAGTTCCTGGTGCAGAACGGAATTCCGGCGCTGCCGTACCACGCCGGACTCGACTCGGGCACCCGCGCGGCCAACCAACACCGGTTCCTGCGCGAGGACGGGCTGGTGATGGTCGCGACGATCGCCTTCGGGATGGGGATCGACAAACCCGACGTACGGTTCGTCGCCCACCTCGACCTACCGAAGTCGATCGAGGGCTACTACCAGGAGACCGGTCGGGCCGGCCGCGACGGTCTGCCGTCCACCGCCTGGCTGGCGTACGGGCTCTCCGACGTCGTGCAGCAACGCAAGATGATCGACAGCTCCGACGGCGACCGGGCCCGCCGCCAGGTGCTCGCCGCACACCTCGACGCCATGCTCGCGCTCTGTGAGACGGTGCAGTGCCGGCGGGAACAACTGCTCGGGTACTTCGGCCAGCAGAGCACCGGATGCGGCAACTGCGACACCTGCCTGACCCCGCCGGAGTCCTGGGACGGGACCGTCGCGGCACAGAAACTCCTCTCCACCGTGCTGCGCCTGCACCGGGAACGCGACCAGAAGTTCGGCGCCGGTCAGTCCATCGACATCCTGCTCGGCCGCAGGACGGACAAGGTCGCCCAGTACCGCCACGACACCCTGAGCGTCTTCGGTATCGGCACCGAGCTGACCGAGTCCGAGTGGCGCGGCGTGGTCCGGCAACTGCTCGCCCAGGGACTGCTCGCGGTCGAGGGCGACTACGGCACGCTGAGCCTCACCGAGTCGAGCGGCGACGTACTCGGCAAGCGGCGCGAGGTGACGATGCGGCGGGAGGCGCCCCGGGCGGCAGCCTCCCGGACGTCGAAGCCCCGGGCCGGCGGGTCCACCGCCGCCGTCGAGCTGTCCCCGGACGCCGAGCCGGTGTTCGAACGGCTCCGGGCCTGGCGTGCGGCCACCGCCAAGGAGCAGGGCGTTCCGGCGTACGTCATCTTCCACGACGCGACCCTGCGCCAGATCGCGGCCGAGCCTCCGGCGACGCTGACCGACCTCGCCCGGGTCAACGGCGTCGGGGAGAACAAGCTCGCCAAGTACGGCCAGCAGATCCTGGACACGCTCGCGGTGTGACGCAGGTTCTCCGGTAAGAATCCGGCTGCTCCGCGCACTACTGGGCGGGAGCGGTACCGCGACGAGGTCCGGCAATCGGCCCTTGCCGCCGAACTGCGCGCCTGGGTCCGGGAGGCGGACGAGGACGTGGCCGAGCACGGGACGCTGATGGGCTGGACGCTGCTGCTCCACGCCACCTGGACCGACGAGACCCCACCGGCCGGCACCGACCGCAGGCGCTCACCGACCAGCTGAGTCGACCACACCGGAGGCTGGTGCGGGCCGAGCACTCGCCCGGCCCGCACCGCCTGTCCCAGCCACCCGGAACAGCGAGCCATGATCACGTTAAGTTCGGCTCGCTGTTTCCGGCCACAATCTTCGCGATCACGAAGCGGCCACCCTGAGCAGGTGGGGCCGGCGGGGTTTCAGTCGGTCGTGGGTGCATCGGGATGGGGCTACGTCGTCGCGTACCAGCCGGATCTGGGCGCGGCGCTGGATGCGTTGCGCCAGAAGGTGTTCGCCGAGGGCGACTACTGGTGGGCGCGCGGCGAATTGGGCCACTCGGCGAGCGACTACGACAACCGCCCGGCCACCATGCGTGA
The DNA here is from genome assembly GCF_015690345.1 of Plantactinospora alkalitolerans. GTDB lineage: Bacteria > Actinomycetota > Actinomycetes > Mycobacteriales > Micromonosporaceae > Plantactinospora > Plantactinospora alkalitolerans. The sequence goes on from NZ_JADPUN010000146.1 coordinate 5,865, forward strand.
ACTCTTCGCCGACGAGTGGGTGCAGGAGAGCGGAACCCACTCGATCCTCGACATGTACCGGGTGCTGGGCGACGGGGAAAAGCCGGATCACGGCACGGTGGAGCCGGTGACGAAGGCGGAGGCCCTCCAGTACACCGGCACCGAGCTACCTACCCGGGAACACGTCGTCGCGATGGGTGATCTGGTTCGGGATCGCTGGTTCGGCCGCTGCGTGGTCCTGCACGACGCAGCGGGCCAGCCGCAGGAGATCTACTTCTGGGGCTTCTCCGGCGACTGAGCCGTGGTCTCCGGCCACCCCTGACGAGGTGGCCGGAGAGTGGCCGGAGACCACGGGCCAGGCGGTGACGGTCAGGAACTGGTGATCGTCACGTTGTCGACGGCCGCCTCGACCAGGCTCGCCCCGGAGGCGTCGGCGGTCTGGACCAGCAGTCGGACCGACTGCCCGGCGTACGCGGACAGGTTGGCGGTGGCGGTCGCCCAGGAGCCGTTGCGGTTGCTCGCCGCACCGGCCTGGTTGAACACCTGGGTCGTGCCGCCGCTGTGCACCACGCTCACCCGGAGGTAGTCCGCCGACGAGGCGTTCGACCCGTGCGCGAGGTACCAGGCCAGGGAGAGCGTCAGCGTTCCGCTGGCCGGCAGGGTGATCGCCGGGGACTGGGCGCTGGTGGCGCCGCCGTCCACGTCGTAGTCACCGGCTGCCGAGCCGGCGAGCCGACCGGTGACCAGGTCGTTGCTGCCGGCGTACGGGGCGAGTTGCTTGGCCCCGCTGGAGGTGGTCGCCTGGGCCGTACCCCGCTCGAAGGCCCCGGAGGTGGCGGTGTCCGTACCCGACGGGTTGATCGTCCAACCGGTCGCGGTCTCGAAGGTGTCCGACCAGACCGTGGTGCCGCCGCCGGTTCCGCAGTACGTGGCCTCCAGCCCGACCGCCCGGTACGGACAGTCGGCGTACTCGGCCAGGAGCAGCACCGCCTCGCGGTTCCGCGACGTCTGCGCCGGGATGACCTCGTCGGGCGGGTAGAAGCCGCCGCCGCTGGCCGAGCCCGGGTACATCTCGAAGGTGTACGCGAAGATGTTGTGGGTCGCCCACATCCAGTCCAGGCTGTCCCCGTCGGTGATGTAGAGGTCGCTGGACTGTTCCGGGGTGTAGCTGTTGGTGGCCGCCATCTGCTGGCCGATGGTCCGGAACGTCCGCTCCTGGTCGGCGCTCAGCCCCGGCGCGGTGTTGGCGGTGGTGTAGCCGTACGGCCAGAGCACGAGCTGCGAGTACGTGTGGAAGTCGATGTTGGCCTTGATCTGCTGCGTACCGCCGACGACCCGGCTGTTGACGAAGTCGCGCAGCCGGGCGGTCTCCGGCGCGGAGAACGCCGACGGGCCCCGGTACGTCTCCGAGGAGGTCGTGCCGGACGAGCCACCGCAGCAGCCCCAGTTGTAGCCCCAGTTGCGGTTCAGGTCGGTGCCGACGTTCGACGATCCGCTGTTCGGCTGCCGGTTCTTCCGCCAGGACCGGTAGGAGCCGGTGGCGATGTCGTACTCGCTGCCGTCCGGGTTGACGGTCGGAACGATCCAGATCTCCCGGCTGTTGACGATGTTGGTGATCCGGGAGTCCGAGCCGTAGCTGTCGGTGAAGAGGTTCAGCAGGTAGATCGCCATCTCCACGGTCAGGTGCTCGCGGGCGTGCTGCTGGGAGTTGAACAGGATCTCCGGCTCGTTCTCGTCCGTCGCGACGTTGTCGGAGATCTTGATGACCGGCAGGTCACGCCCCTCGTACGAGGTTCCCATGCTGGTCCGGCGGGCGATCGTCGGATGGTCGGCGACGACCTGGTTGAGCACCGTGTTCAGTTCGGCGTAGTTGTGGAACGCGGAGTCGGCCGGCGGGAAGTCGAGGATCCCGATGTCGCCGTTCGGCTGTCCCCGGTCCGGTGGCGCCGGTACGGCCGCCACCTCGAAGCCGAGTGCGGTGATCGCCTTGACCTCGGCGGCGGTGGCGGTCACGTGCAGCACGCCGTGCTCGACGTAGTCGATGGCGGTACCGGTGCGGGCGACGGCGTTGCGGTCGGCCAGGGTACGCGGACCGAGGACCCGGTACTCGGCGGTGGTGTCCGGTTCGGCGGCGGTCGTCTGGTCCGGCTGGGCGCTGGCGGCGACCGGGCCGGAAACGGCCGCGAGAAGTCCGATCACGACGGCGCCGGCGAGTACCGCCATCCGGCGTGGTGTGCTCCGGCCCGCGATGGTGGGCCGGGCGACGGTCCGGTGCCGGATCGACGGCCGGGACATCAGGGTGCGGAAGGGCATGAAGACCTCCTGGGGGTAGGGAGGATCCCGCTGGGTAGTGCCCACTGCACCATCCGTTCCATGGTCATATCAATATTGATCACTCCGAGTCCCATGCCAGTCTGCCCCTCATCCCGGCAAAGATTTTCCTAGCTCGAAGCTCTGGCGAAAGTTCCTGCCGAGCGGAATAGTGACGACAGGACAGGACCCGACCTTCGTCCCCGCGGAGCACCGATGGCCAGACCCCCGTTTCCGACCAGCCGGCGGGCGTTCGTCTTCGCCGGAATCACCACACTCGCCCTGCTCGGCACCGCCGCCCCGGCCGGAGCCACCGTGCCCCAGACCGGCAAGCGGCCGGTCAGCCACGACGAGCAGATCACCTACCAGGACTGGTCCAGCTACGCCGACTGGCGTGGCGGCAGCCACCAGGGCACGGTCGCGATCCCCGGCGTCCGTACCGGGATCACCATGCTGCGGCCGTTCGGCACCACCGAGTACGCCGATCCGCACACCGGAATCACGAAGACCTGGGCGTACAGCACCTGGACGTCACCGGTCACCTCGGTCGGCTTCGACGCCAGCGAACTCGTCGCCTCGTGGAACGCCGACACCCCCGCCGGCACCTGGATCCAGATCGAGCTGCAGGGCACCTACAACACCGGCAACCAGACCCCGTGGTACGTCATGGGCCGCTGGGCCTCCGGTGACCAGGACATCCGGCGGACCACAGTCAACCGGCAGGGCGACCCCTGGTCGACGATCTGGACCGACACCTTCTCGATCGACGACGTCGCGAACGGGGTGATGCTGCGGGCGTACCAGTTGCGGTTGACCCTCTACCGTGCCCCGGACGCCCGGCACGCGCCCCGGGTCCGGATGCTCGGCGCGATGAGTTCGATGGTGCCGGACCGGTTCAGCGTGCCGCCGAGCGCCGGCCGGATCGCCTGGGGGCGGGAACTGCGCGTCCCGACCTACTCGCAGAACGTCCACGCCGGCCACTATCCCGAGTACGACGGCGGCGGCCAGGCCTGGTGCTCGCCGACCTCCACCGAGATGGTGGTGGAGTACTGGGGCCAGAAGCCGTCCGCCGAGGACACCTCCTGGGTGAATCCCGACTATCCGGACCACACGGTCAACCACGCCGCCCGGATGGTCTACGACTACGCGTACGAGGGCGCCGGCAACTGGCCGTTCAACACCGCGTACGCGGCCTCGTTCCCGGGGCTGGACGCGAAGGTGACCCGGCTGCACTCCCTCGACGAGGTGGAACACTTCATCAAGGCCGGCATACCGGTGGTGACCAGCCAGTCCTTCCTGGCCGAGGAGCTCGACGGCGCCAACTACGGCACCTCGGGACACCTCTTCGTGGTGGTCGGGTTCACCAGAGACGGTGACGTGATCATCAACGATCCGGCGTCGTCCAGCAACGACGTGGTCCGCAACGTCTACCAGCGCGAGCAGTTCGAGCAGATCTGGCTGCGGACCAAGCGGACCAACGCCAGCGGCGGAGTGTCGAGTGGCTCCGGCGGCATCGCGTACCTGATCAAGCCGTGGTGGAAGCCCTGGCCGAAGCTGCCCGGCTCGACCAACTGGTAGCCACCACGCGGCAAGCCCCTGGGGAGGGAACATCGGCCCCGTACCCGGTCAACGTCGCCCGGGTGCGGGGCCGGTCATCCGTCGAGCAGTTGCCGGCGCAGCGCGGCCCGCAGGTCGTCGTCGACGCCGAGCCGGTCGCTGGCGTACCGGTCCACCGAACCGTGGTTGGCGGCCAGGTCCGCCAGCACGAGTCGGATGACCTCGGCCGGCGCCCGCCCGTATCCGGGCCAGCGGGGCGGACGGCCACCGTTCACGGCACTCCAGTCCGCGACCAGCCGGTCCGTGGCCAGCTCGGTCAGCGCGAAGTCCGCGACGATCTCCTCCTCCGGAACGCCCAACAGGGTCAGCACGAGCACGGCGAGCAGCCCGGTCCGGTCCTTGCCCGACGCGCAGTGGAAGACCAGCGGACCGGTGTCCTCGGCGGCGATCACCTCCAGCGCCTGCCGCAACTCCTTGACCCCGTCGAGGGCGACCTCGGCGTACCGGTCGGCGAGGTAGCGCCACGGATCGAGGGCCGGATCGATCTCGGCCTGGTTGTACGGCCGGTGTTCCACGCTCAGGTTGTGGTACGTCAGGCTCTCGTGTTCCGGCACCCGCCCCTTCGCCTCGACCTCCCACGGATAGCGCAGGTCGATCACGGTACGCACGCCGAGGGTCAGGAAGCGGTCCCAGTCCCGCCCCCGCAGTTTCGCCAGCGAGTCCGAGCGGTACAACCGTCCCCACCGGACGGTGTGGCCGTCGGCCGTCCGGTAGCCGCCGAGATCCCGGAAGTTGTGCAGACGGTCGAACTCGACGTGTCGGTTCACCCGGTCACCCTATGCCCCGGACCGGACGGAGCAGCCGGACCGGACGGAGCAGCCGGACCGGACGGAGCAGCCGGACCGGACGGAGCAGCCGGACCGGACGGAGCAGCCGGACCGGACGGAGCAGCCGGACCGGGCGGCAGGACCGGCCCTACCAGCCGGCACGCCGGGTCGGTTCGGGCGCGATCAGCGTACGGTGTCCGGCTTGTCGCCCGATTCTTCCGCCGCGGCCGGCCGGTCGTCCCCGGCCAGCGCGGCGCGGAGCCGTTCCTTCTCGGCCCGGCGCTTCTCCGCCGCACCGGCCAGCTGCTGGGCCATCTGGTCCCGCCAACCCCGGAGCAGGAAGAAGGCGAGCGCGGCGGAGAACGCCACCGCCAGCATGAGCTTGAGGAAGATGTTCGCCTCGACCGGCCAGAGCGCCAGGGCCACCACCACGAACAGACCGATCCGGCCCAGCGTGTACTTCACCGCGGGACTCATCTCTCCATCTCCGATCAGCTCGTCCGGCCGGCGAGCCAGCGGATGCCGACAAACCAGACCAACGCGTACGCCACGGCGAAGACGGCGGCGCCCAACCCGCCCGAGACCAGCGGCGGGGCCCCGGCTGCCAACCCGGCGGCCAGCAGCCCGGCGGCGATTCCGACGGCGGCGGCCACCAGCGCGCCAGCTACCCGGGCGGGCCCGAAGTTCCAGGCCCGGAACTCCTCGACGAAGACCCACGCCGGCAGGATCACCGCCAGCCAGCCGTTCGCCCGGCCGAACTCGCCGATGCCGAGCAGCGCGAAGATCCAGTCGAAGACCAGCAGCGCCACCACTCCGACGACCACCCCGGCCAGGGTCACCCCGAGCAGATCGGCCAGGACCACGATCCGCCGGTCGTCGTCGCGCCGGGGAAAGGGTGCCCGCTCACTTCGCTCGCTCATGACGCGTCGAGCGTACGTGAGCCGGGGCGGATCGGCCCGAGCCGGGCCGCCGTCCACCGGGCCGAGCGGATCAGGCCCAGACCTGCTGGGGCTCGGACCGTCGGTGCGCCAGCGTCGGCGGGGCGTCGTACTCGCGCACGACGTTGTACCGGGTGTCCCGTTCGACCGGCCGGAACCCGGCGTCCCAGATCAGCTCCAGCAGATCTTCCCGGTGCATCGTGTTCGGCGTGCCGTACGAGTCGGCATCGTGGGTGATCTTGTATTCGACCACCGACCCGTCCAGGTCGTCCGCGCCGAAGTTGAGCGAGAGCTGGGCCACCGACAACCCGTGCATCACCCAGAAGCACTTCACGTGCGGCACGTTGTCGAGCAGCAGCCGGGACACGGCGAACGTCTTCAACGACTCGGCCGGGGACGCCATCGTCGTCCGTTCCTGGAGCCGGTTACGGATCTTGCCGTCCGCCGAGTCGACGAAGTCGTGCTGGTAGCGCAACGGGATGAAGACGGTGAAGCCGCCCGTCTCGTCCTGCAACTCCCGCAGCCGTAGTACGTGGTCGACCCGGTGCCGAGGCTCCTCGATGTGGCCGTAGAGCATGGTCGACGGGGTCCGCAGCCCCTTGGCGTGCGCCAACCGGTGGATCCGGGACCAGTCCTCCCAGTGGCAGTCGTGATCCACGATGTGCTGCCGGACCTCCCAGTCGAAGATCTCCGCCCCACCGCCGGTCAGCGACTCCAGGCCGGCGTCGATGAGTTCGTCGAGGATCTCGTCGGCGGGCAGGCCGCTGATCTTCTCGAACCACTGCACCTCGGTGGCGGTGAACGCCTTCAACTTGACGTCCGGCAGCGCCGCCTTCAGCTCGCGCAGCACCTTCGGGTAGTAGCGCCAGGGCAGGGTGGGGTGCAGCCCGTTGACGATGTGCAACTCGGTGAGTTGCTGGCCCTCCATCTCCTTCGCCTTACGCACGGCCTCCTCGACGCGCATGGTGTACGCGTCGGACTCGCCTGGTTTGCGCTGGAAGGAGCAGTACGCACAGCTGGCCGAGCAGACGTTGGTGAGGTTCAGGTGCCGGTTGACGTTGAACATCACCCGGTCACCGTTGAGCTCGGTACGCCGGTGGTGCGCCAGCCGCCCGAGCCAGACCAGATCGTCGCTGGCGTAGAGTTCCTCGCCGTCGGCCCGGCTGAGCCGTTCCCCGGCGTAGACCTTCTCCTCCAGCTCACGCTTTCGTCCGGCATCCATGCCAGCCACGTCCCTCCAGCAGCGATCCCCCACCAGCCCGATCTTCGACGAGCCTACGTGGACCCCTCTGCCGGCAACCCGGACCGGTCGCCGACAGCGACGAAGTTCACCGTCCGGCGCGTCCGGTTAACCGGGTTCTCAGCGTCTCGTTACCCGCTTCCGGATCGACATCCCCAGCACATTGAGGTAAGACAAAGTGGGACGCGATACACACTCAAGGCGATACCACGGCCGGGTCGATGCCGCCGTGGTGCGCCGGACGGGAAGCGGCATGACCAACAGCAGGCGCGGACGACCGGCGCGACCGGGCATCACCGTCTCCCCGGTGTTACGCCCGATGCTCTGGTCCGCCCTGGTCGGCGCGATCGTCGCCGGGGCGCTCGCCAGCCCGGTCTACGCCGAACCGCCACTGCCGAACACCATCCCCGACTCCGGCGTACGCCCCCTGCCGGTCGGCGTGCCGGCCGTGCCCGGCACCGTCACGACACCACCGTCGTACCCGCAGATCCCGGCCGTCAACGGCCCGCTGGCGAGTCAGATATACGCGCTGGAGGTCGAGGTCGCCCAGCTCGGCGAGCAACTGCTGCAGCTGCGCCAGGCGCGGGACACGGCCGCCACCGAACTGACCGCCGCCGACGGGGTCCGGATCAAGGCCCGGGACGAAGTGGCCAGGGCCCGTGCTTCGGCGGACAGCGCGGCGGCGGGTGCGCTCAAGGACGCCGCAGGTCTGCCGCCGGGCGCCTTCGGTACCGATCTGCACGGCCTCGACCTGCTCAGCCGGATCCAGCGTGGCGAGGAGCGCAGCGGCGACTCCACCCTCGCCGCCAGCGAGGTGGCCCGGGCGCTCCAGGCCGAGCAGGCGGCAGGGGCGGCCTACCAGGCGGCCGCTACCAAGTCCACGCAGGCGGCCGATGCGTTCACGGCGGCGGAGAGGCGGTACAAGGAGCGGTCCGCCGCCCTGGTGACGCTCAAGCGCAACAACGCGGATCAGCTGGCGGCGATCGAACGCGCCCAGGAAGCGGCCGAGCAGCTCCTCGGCGGCCAGATCGGCACCGACAGCGTCGCCGGGATGGTGGCGCATCCCAAGGCGCTGGGTGCGATGCGTTACGCACTCGCCCAGCGGGGCGACCCCTACCTGTGGGGTGCCGAGGGTCCGGACCGGTTCGACTGCTCCGGGCTGATGCTGGCCGCCTATCTGTCCCAGGGCAAGCGGATCCCCCGGGTGTCACGGGACCAGTACAACGGCACCCGCAACCAGAGCGTCGCACGGGAGGCTCTGCTCCCCGGCGATCTCATCTTCTTCGCCTCCGGCCGCAGTTGGACCACCATCCACCACGTCGGGATGTACATCGGTGGCGGCAAGATGGTCCACTCGCCCACCACGGGCGAGGTGGTCAAGGTCTCCACCGTCTGGTGGTCCCGGTTCTACGCGGCGACCCGGGTCTTCCCCGCGGTGCCGGCGCCCGCCACGACCACGCCACCGCCGACCACACCGCCACCGACGACCACGAAGCCGCCCACCACGCCACCGCCGACCACCACGAAGCCGCCCACCACGCCACCGCCGACCACCACGAAGCCACCCGCCACGCCACCGCCGACCACCACGCCACCGGCGACCACGCCACCGGCGACCACGTCTGCGCCGAAGCCGGACCCGTCGACCAACCAGCCGACGACCCCCACGGCGAACGCGACGACGGGCGGACCGAGCGCCACCCGGTCGGCTCCGACAGCGGACGGTAGTCCCAGCGAGGGCTGACGGTGCCGGCCGGCGGCCGGCTGTGCGCTCGTGCTGAGATATGGCACGGTGAGGGTTGACGTACTTCCGGCCCGGCCCACCGGTCCGGGGCGTGGGGCGCGGGAGGCAACAATGGACAAATCGCAGGTCAGGCCGGGCGACGGGGACGGACCGCCAGGTCCCGACGATCCGGCGGGCCCTCCGCCGTCCGTACGGGACGGGCAGGACGAACTGTCTCCGTTGCCACCCCCGCCACCGGTCGGCACTGCCCTGCCGGAGCCACCGGGCGAGGACGAACTGCCCGAGGCGTACGAACCGCCTCCGCCCCCGCCCGCCGGGGCGCTCTGGGCCGACCAGCCTCAACGGGGTCCGGCCGAGCGGGCCGGGTCCGAAACGGATCGGGACCCGGTCGGCGTGGATTCGGCTGACGTGGATTCGGCTGGCGACGAGGGAGCAGCGGTACCGGAAACGGACGACGTACCGCCGGAGGACGAAGAGGCTCGGAGCGTGCCATCGGCCGAGGAGGAGGTTCGGACGTCACCGAACCCCGCCGACGCCCTGCCCGAGCCCGTTCCTGCCGTAGACGCCACCGTCGCGCCCGATCCCGCCCCGGACGCCACCGCCACGCAGGACCCCGCTCCTGTCGTCGGGGCCACCACCACGCCCGGTTCCGGCCCCGATCCTGCTCCCGACACCGACACCGACACCGATCCTGTCCCGGGTGCCGGTTCAGGTCCCGACGCGGACGCCGACACCGATCTCGATCCCGCCGACACCGATGTCGCCCCCGGTCCTGTCTCCGCCGACAACGCCGACGCCGGTCCCGACCCCGACGCTGACGCCAGTCCGGACGCCGACACCGACGCTGACGCCAGTCCCGACGCCGACACCGGTCCCGACACCGACGCCGGTCCGGACGCCGACGCTGACGGCGACGGCGATCCTGCGGACGTACCGGCTGTCGTCGCCGCCAGAGGATCCGAACCACCCGCGTCGAATGCCGGTCTGGCAGCCCCGGCCCCGGCGGGAACGCCAGCGGCCCGGGGCCGCGCCGCGACCGCAGCCGTCACGACGCCGAGTGCCGCTGACATCGCCTCGATGCCTGCCACCGCGTCGGGCAGCCGGACCTATCGGGCCGGCGACCTGGCCAAGGCCGCCCCCGCCGCATCCCCGGCTCCCTCCGCTCTCTCCGCT
>NZ_JADPUN010000119.1 GCF_015690345.1 Plantactinospora alkalitolerans
CAACATCTCCACGGACGAATCCGTCAACGGCTGAGCACTCCGCCCCTCCGATGGCCGCCGGGAGGGCGGGGGGAAGGTCCTCCCGGCGGCCATCGGAGGGGCGGAGTGCTCAGCCGTTGACGGATTCGTCCGTGGAGATGTTGTCGGTGGGGTCGTGGAGCCAGATCGGGCGCCAGTCGGCCAGCTCGTGGTAGCGGCGCAGCTCGGCGAGCCCGCTGAGCCAGCCGGTCCATGCTCCGTACGGCGGGTTGCTGGTGTCGAAGCCGCTCTGTACGAACGACAGCTTCGTCTTGCCCGCGCTCTCCTCAAGTTCCCAGGTCACGATCCCGATGGGTCCCCAGTCGACCGTCATCGCCCGGCCCGGGGTCAGGTCGAGCACCTTGGCCGGGTTGGGGTTGTTCTCGAAGCCACCCATCGCCCACCGCCCGCCGACGACGGGCTCGATGCCGATCGGGTAGCCGAACCACTCGCTGGCCTTGGCCGAGTCGGTCAACGATTCGTAGATGGCATCGGCCGGGGCGTCGATCAGCAGCTCCTCGCGGAAGGTCGAGGAGGTGAAGTCGGTACGGGGGTTGAGCGGCCTGCCCTCGACGTGGTCGACCAGGTTGGCGATCGCCAGCGACCAGTACGTCTGCAGCACGCCCCGGATCGTGGCGCCGCTCATCGCGTCCTGCATGCTCCAGCCGGTCTGCGACACCGACACGATGGTGGACTCGGGGCTTTCCTCGGTGAGCTGGATCTCGGTGGTGGTCTCCTCGCCGCCGAGGAGCCAGGTGAACTGGAGCGTGTGCTCGCCGACGTGCACCAGTCGCTGGTGCGGGGCGTCGCCCTCGGGAACCTGGCGGCCCCAGAACTCGTACCGGTGTGGCAGCTCGACCTCGGCGTGATCGGACAGCCAGGTGCGCAGCTCGGTGGCGTCGGTCAGGGCCTGCCAGGCGTTCTTGATCGGTGCGGCGGCGCGGGCCCGGAGGGTCAGTGGAGCGTTCATTGCGTACTCCCGTGTGGATAACAGGCCACGGCAAGCTTGAAGGCGTCGCCTTCGGAGCCGCCGTAGCGGGTGAACAGGTCCTGCAGCGTGGTCTGCAGGTCGGTCAGGAACTGCTGGCGGAGCTCTGCCGGCACCCGGATCTCGCCGGAGACACCGATCGACGGCAGCTCTGGAGCGGTCCGGTCGAGCGCGGCGATGTCGGCCTGGACCTCCTCCATCAGGTTCAGCAGGTAGCCGAGGCTCATCGCGTCCTGCGTCTTGCGCAGTCCGAGCCGGCCGACCAGCCGGGGTGAGAGCCAGTACGACCGGGCGCTCGCCTGGTAGATGCCCTCGTGGATGCCGCGCACCTTGCGTTCGGACACCTGGTCGACGAGGCCGGCCTCGACCAGGCGTTTGACGTGGTAGTAGACCCGTTGCGGGGTCTGGCCGAGTTGGGTCGCCACCTCGGTGCAGGTGTGCGGCTCGGCGAGTTGCCGCAGCACCTCGATCCGCTGCGGCTTGAGCAGGGTCTCTGCCTGCTCGATCTGCTCCAGGTACATCACGTCTCTCATGGCAAAAACAATCCTGTACGTAAAACTAAATTTTGTCAATCGCCTACGAGAAGATCGTCGTCATCGACCTCGAAAGATCAGCGTGGGCAGGTCAGGTCAGAGAGAAGACGGGTCAGCCCTCGGGGCGGCGGGTCAGCCCTCGGGGCGGTGGAGCAGGCCGACCGCGATCGTGTGCACGGCGGCGAGGTCGGCCGGATCGACAAGCGGTGCCAGTCCGCCGGTGACGGCGTACCACTCGTCGGCGTCCTTGTACTGGACCCGGAGGGCGACCTGACCCGACCGCAGTTCGGTACGCAGGGTCAGATCTCCGGTGATCACCCCGACCTCGTCGGTCATCACCCCGCCCGGCCCGGCGGTGATGTCGGTGGTCTTGGCGTCAGTCTCGTCCGGCGTGGCGGCGGTGGCTCCGGTATCGGCCATCAACAGCTCCCCAGCATGTCGTCGAGCGCGGCCTTCTCGGCGGAGGTCACGGATAGCCGCCAGTGGTGCTTGACCGCGATCCAGTCCTCGGCGTACCCACACCAGTCGTCCCGGTTCGGCGGCTTCCACTGGGACGGGTCCTGGTCGCCCTTGGCCCGGTTCGAGGAGGCCGAGACGGCGAACAGTTGCGGTCGGTCCAGGTCGTTGGCGAAGTCGCCGCGCTTGTCGTCGTTCCAGTCGTCCGCACCCGAGCGCCAGGCGTTGGCCAGCGGCACCATGTGGTCGATGTCCACGTCCGAGGGGTCGGCGAGGGTCCGCTTGTCGTACCGGCTCGACCAGCGCCCGCCGACGACGTTGCAGCCGGAGAGCTTGATGCCGGTGCCGTCGCGCTGCAGCACCGTGTCCCGGACGTCGCAGTTCTTGCCCGCGTTGCGCCAGTGCGGGAAGTGTTCCCGGCTGTAACCCCGCATCGAGGCGGCGGTGGCGACGGTGAGTTGGTCGAGTTGGGCATGCGCGTTGGCGGTGTCGGTCGGCCCGGGCGACGGGGCCTCCACGGACGTGCAACCGGCCGCGCCGCCGAGGGCGAGCACGCCGACCAGCGCGACCATGGCTCCCAGGCGCGCTCGTGTACTGGTACGCATGAACGGCACGCTTCCAGCTTGCGGGGTGTCGACCGGTGGATCCGAGATCCAGGAACCGGTTCCGGCGTTTCGCGGCATCTTACGCCACCGACACGGCAGATTGACACCGTGAGCGATTCCTCAGCACCGCTACGCATGGGCACGGTGGCCGGACGAGGCACCCTGCTCGCCGCCGTCGTCGCCTCCGGCATGGTCTTCCTCGACGCGACGGTGGTCAACGTGGCGCTGCCCCACCTGGGTTCGGAGCTGCGCGCGAGCACCGCCGGCCTACAGTGGACGCTCAACGGCTACCTGCTGACCCTGGCCGCCTTCGTACTGCTCGGCGGGGCGCTGGGCGACCGGCTCGGGCGGCGTCGGATCTTCCTCCTCGGCGTCCTGGCGTTCAGCGCCGCCTCCGTACTCTGCGGTGCCGCGCAGAGCATCGAGTGGCTCATCGCCGCCCGCTTCCTCCAGGGACTCGGCGGCGCACTGCTGACGCCGGGCTCGCTGGCCCTGCTCCAGTCGAGTTTCCATCCGGACGAGCGGGGGCGGGTGATCGGCGCCTGGTCCGGGCTGGCCGGCGTGTCGACCGCCCTCGGCCCGTTCCTCGGCGGCTGGCTGATCGACGCGCTGTCCTGGCGGTGGATCTTCTTCCTCAACCTGCCGCTCGCGGTCGTCGTCCTGGTCGCCGCGAGCCGCTGGACCCCGGAGAGCCGGGCCGAGGAGGCGGGGAGGTCCCGCTTCGACCTGACCGGCTCGCTGCTCGGTGCGCTGGGCCTCGCCGGAATCACGTACGCCCTGGTCGAGGCCCAGCAGCTCGGACCGGGCTCCGTCCAGGTGGTGGTCGCGGCGCTGCTCGGCGCGGCCGCCTCGGTCGGGTTCGTGCTGCTCGAACGGCGCCGGGGCGAGCGGGCGATGCTGCCGCCGACACTCTTCGCCAGCCGGCTGTTCAGCGTGCTCAACCTCTACACCGTGCTGGTCTACGCCGCGCTTACCGGCCTCACCTTCTTCTTCTCCGTCTACCTCCAGAACGCCGTCGGCTACTCCGCCCTGGAGACCGGCCTGGCCACCCTGCCCCTGACGATTCTGCTGCTGATCGGCTCGGCCCGGTCCGGCGCGTTGGCCGCCCGGATCGGACCCCGCCTGCAACTCTCGACCGGGCCGCTGATCGCCGCCGTCGGGCTGCTCCTGCTGCGCGGCATCAGCCGTGGCGCGTCGTACTGGACCGACATCCTGCCCGGAGTCACCCTCTTCGGGCTTGGCATGACCCTGGTGGTGGCGCCGTTGACCGCCTCGGTGCTGGCCGCCGCCCCCGACCGGCTCGCCGGAGCGGCCAGCGGGCTCAACAACGCGGCGTCCCGGGTCGGCGGACTCCTCGCCGTCTCCGCACTGCCGCTGGTGGTCGGGCTCTCCGGCGGCGGCTACGAACGTTCCGGTCAGCTCACCTCGGCGTACCGGGCCGCCGTGCTCTACTCCGCCGGACTGATGGTGCTCGGCGCGATCCTGGCCATGGTGCTCGTGCACCGCCCGGACCGCGAGCTTCGGAAATCCCGGCCGTGTCCGGCCCTGCCGCCGCCGCCCACCCACCTGCACGAACGGGACCAGGATGCGGACCGCGCCCGATCCTAGCCACGCGGCTCGTTCCGACCGGGCCACCTCGTCACCATCGTGGCCCGGCCGGGACCGGATCCGTTCGGCACGGCGGGGTCGGCGCCGCGGGCGAGCCGCGGGCGGACCGACCCCGGCCCGACCCGGGCAGTCCGAGTCAGTCGATGATGACCTCCAGTGCGCTCAGGCCGACCAGGGCGAGTGCGGCCAGCAGCGCGATCAGCGCGCAGCGGATCAAGCCGTACTTGCGCCGGGCAACCGTGGCACTGAGCCAGATCTGCCAGGCGATCTGCTCGAAGAGTTCGTCCTGCGCGTTCTGCCAGCGCAATGCCGCGACATATCTGGCGCCCTCGGGATAGCTCCGGGACACGTCGTCGAAGAAGATCAGGCCGACCGGCGCGCCCGTGCCGCGGGTGCGTGGCCAGAGCGCCACCGCCGAGCCGCAGCCCGCGCAGAGCACCAGTGCCGTGGCGACCGCCGTGGTCGCGCCGAACCACCACGACGGCGATGGTTCGGCGCGGATCAGTTGGTACAACACGGTCCCGGTGACCCCCGCCCCGGCCAGCACGGCTGCGGCCTTGGCCTCGGCATGCCGGATCCATTGGCTGACCAGTTCGAGCACCTGCCAGGCGGAGCCGGCCCTCGTCCCGTCTCTGGCCGTGGTCAGTGCGTCTGGAGCCCGATCTGTCCGAGCGGCTCCGGTCGGCGCCCAGGTCTCGCGGACGGGGGTCACCGGAGGGCGCCCGGTCCACTCGGCGAGCCCGCCTGGTGGCGCCGCTCGGCGTCCCTCGAATCGGAGCCGTGCATCAACTCTTCGGCGAGCGAGTTGATCTGGGCGTCGAGGTCGGATTCGCGGCGCACCCGACCGTCGCGGTCAGCCTCGTGCAACTGTTCCAGCTTGGCTCTCAACTCACGCTCGGTGCGCTGCATTCGCAACTCGTCGGTGGCCAGATCACCACGCTCGGCGACCCCGATGCCTTTGTCGTGCAGGCGCTTGCTGGTCTCCAGTTGCCGGCTGACGAGCAGGTCATAGGTGGTGGTACTGCTCATGATCTTGGTTAGCACCGGTAGGCAGTCGATCGCGATGAGAAGCAGTCGTACCAGCCACTGGGCGACCAGGACGTGGCTGCTCTGATCAGCCAGCCGGCCGAGCGCGGCCAACTCGTCGAGAATCCCGATCTTGCGCTGGTTCCCCCTCATCTCGGCGACCTCCTCGGTGACGGCCGCACTGACCGCCTCGGCGTACCCCTGTGCGGCACTCTTGGTCTGCGCGGTCAGTTCGGTGATCTTCCGATTCAGCGTCACCAGGTCGGCCTGGCGCTGGCCGAGGCGGCTGTCTCGGCGAAACTCGTCGGCCTCGGCGCGGTTACGCTCGCAGTTGGGTCCCTCGCCGACCCGGCCGGTCCGGCCCGCGCCGGGGGTGCCATTGCACTCCAGGCGGGCCGTGTTCTGCTTCTTGCCCAACTCCGCGCTGATCTGGTCGACCTTGGCCTGGTCCGCGTCACGTTGCTGGATGGCGTTGGCGAGTTGTGCCTGGACGGCGGCGGGGGTGGCGCCGACGATGAGCCGGTGACCGGCGCAGACGGCATCGGGGTTCGTGGCCCCGGACTCCGGATTGCAGGTGCGTAACAGGCTCTCGTACGCCTTCAGTTCCTCCTGCCGATGGTCCATCACGTTCCGGTGGATCGCGGGTTGGAAGACCCACAACAGCATGGGTTCGGCGATCACCGCACCCATCAGGATCGAGATCGCCAATCGCGGCAGGAACACCCGGGCCCGGGTTCCCAGTACGCCGTGCGTGCTCGCGATGAGCCAGCCGTCGAAGCTGACGATCACGAAACCCCAGACGAGCGCGATGGGCAGCAGCAGGAGCCAGTTGGTGTCGACCACCTTGTCCAGCGCGGTCTGGAGGGAGAGCGCGGCCATCAGGCCGGTGTTGAGCACGATGGCACCGAGGCGGGCATAGCGCGCCCGCTCCTCCGGTACCCAGTCGAGCAGGTCCTCCTTCACACCGGCGACCCGGCGCAGGTGGCGACCGACGCCACGGGCCGGCTTCGCCGGTCGGTACGGCAGGACGCCCGGTTCGTCCATCGTCTCGATCGCGGGCGCGGTGTCAGTCGACATCCTCGTCCCTAACTTCCGCTTCCATTTCGGCCTCGTCGGCATCCCGCTCCGGCCGGTTCTGGCCCCCGCCGTCAGTACGGCCCGGCCCGTCGGTCAACGCGGGCACCTCGGCCCCGCTGATCTGTGCCGCGGTCGGGACGAGGTCGGCGACCAGTTGGTCGACGTTGACGTTTACCCAGTCGAGCTGACCCCGCTTGGCCAGCTCGCGCAGGACCTCCAGTTTGGTGTCCAACTGGCGGATCTGGTTGTCTCGGGCGTGCTGCTCCGCACGGGCCTGGCCCTCGCGAGCCCACTGCCGCTCCTGTTGGCGGTTGCCGGCATCGACCTCCGCGGCCCGGGTCCGGGCCTCGATGTCCAGTCTCTCCTTCTCGCGATCCCACGCCTGCTGCTGGCGGCGCTCCTCGCGCTGCATCTCCTCAGCCTGCTGGTCACGCGTGAATTTGCGGTCCTCCAACTCGGCGAGCTGCTGCTGCATCTCGCGCGTGTCCAGCTTGCCTTCGGTGTACGCGAGCCAGATCGCCTCGCGGGGATCGACGATGGGGGTGTCGTTCTCCTGCCGCATCAGGCGTTCGAACTCGCGGCGCTGTGCCTCCAGGCTCTGCTCGTGCTCCCGGGCGATCCGTTCCCGCTCCTGCTCGAAGCGCATCCGCTCCTGGGTGAGTCGGTTCTCCATGTCCTGCGTACGCAGATCCGCGCCGAGCTTGCGAAATTCCTCCGGAGTCAGCAGTTCCACGCTGGCCAGCTGCACCCGTAGCCCGGGCACGATCAGCGGCTTGACCGTGGCGTACGCCCGCACCTGTGCGGTGGCCACCCGCCGCACCGCGTTGAGCTGGGTGAGGGCGTAGTCGAGGCCGAGTTCGAAGATCTTGCTGTGGCTCTTCAGATAGCCGCGCAACAGCACCTCCGCGTCGACCACCCCGTCCCGGACCACGGTGACCGCATCGGTGACGGTGCACGAGAAGGTAACTTGCAGGGCGAACTCGCTGTCGTCCCGGGACGGGATCATCAGAAGCACCATCACCTGTGCGTCCCGACGCATGTCGATCAGGCTCACATGCGTGGCTGTCAGCACCAGTTCGTCGTCCAACCGCAGGCCGTCGCCGTCCAGCACGTACTGGCCGTCGACCCGGTAGACGAGCACCTGGTGACCCTGCGGCCGGGGCACCTCACCGAGCTGTCGGAAGCGCCGGCCGAGACCCATCGGACCCCGCTTGGGCGGCGGATTCAGTGAGCGGTGCTCGACAACGGGGTATGGACTGGCCTGCCAGGTGTTCACAATCTCTGTCATTCCTCTTCCTCCTGCCTGAATTTGGGCACGGTGCGTCGCATCGCTTCGAGAAGGGCCTCCAGGATCGAAGCGCGTTGGCGTGAGCGTGCTTGAAGGGTCCGAAACGCCCGCTGTAGCGTTTCGTGTTCGCGCGGTGGCAGTGCGTCCGCGAGTGCCTCGCCCAGTTCCCGGGCGTAGCGGACCGGATCGTCACTGATCTGTTCGAGTGAACTCAGCCCGTCGTGCAGCGCCTCCAAGGCGACCTTGCGGTAGAAGCGGTTGCAGAGCACGTCCGCCCAGAGCCGTACGACCAGTTCCAGCCGCTCCGGCTGGGCGCGCAGCAGTTTGAAGATGGACGGCCGCTTGTCCTGGTGATCCAGCACGGTGAAGATCGCGATTATGGAGGTCATCGTCAGGTTCAGCAGCCGCGGGTCCCTGCCCCGCCGGTACTTGCGGAGATGCCGGGCCAGCACCCGGAGGATGAGGCTGGCATCGCCGTTGCTGTCCACCAGGGACGAGAACAGCCCGGCCAGCGCCAGCCGGGCGGCCGGATCGCTCTCGTTGCTCTGCGCGATGAGGTTCCACAACCGGCGTACGGCGTCGGCCGGGTAACGCATGCCCACCTCACCGCTGAAGGCGAGCGCCGCGGTCCAACGCTGTGGCGGCGTGCCGTTGGTCGCCCAGCGCACTGCGGTCCGCAACGCGACCCGCGACATCGCGTCGTCGGCGCACATCAGCCACAGCACGTAGGTCGCGGTGACCTGACCCGGCCACGCCATCCGGCCGCGTGACCACGGCTCCAGGTATGAGTCCTGCACCTCGTCGTGGTCGATCTGGGCTAGCAGGCTCAGGCCGTAGGCGATCTGGAACTCGTCGAACCGCAGGATGTTGTCCTGGATCCAGGCCCGGACCGCGTCCCAGAAATCCAGGTCGTACCGGCTCCACAGTTCGGCCAGCACCGGCATCCGGTAGTCCGGAGCTCGGAAGGCCAGCACGGTACGGGTGGTCAGCCCGGTCGACTCCCGGTTCTCGACGATGAGCCCGTCCTCGGCCAGCAGGGTCCGGCGCCGGGCCGGCAGTTCGTCGCGGAGGTGGCCGACCGGCTCGACCGCCGTACCGGCGTCGTCTCCCGGCCCGTGCCGACGCGGCACCGTCGGCGGCACCTGCCGGTCGTAGTGCTGTTCCAGGGAGGCCAGGAAGGATTCGAAGGTCCGCTTGTTGGCGCCCGAGGTGAAGGACAGCGCGGTGACCGCCAGGATCTCGCGCCGGCTCGGCTCGGCCTCGAACCATCGATGTACGTGCTCCATCGGCGCGGTACTGAACGCGCCGAGCGCCTCCTCGCTGTCCTCCCCGGTGTTGATCCGGGCACAGAGCCGGGCCACCTCGCCCATCCGCCAGCCGGCGGGGATCCGCTCGACGAGATGTGTCAGCCGCGAGTCGGACGCGTGTTCCTCGGCCAGGTGGGCCCGCAGCACCTGCGGCAGCTCGGGACGTTGCCAGCGGACGTGGCGTACCGACTCGACGGTCGGGGAACCGCCGGAGCTGCACGTGATCACCAGATAGGCGTCGCAGTCCCGGAGCCGGTCGCGCACGGTGCGCCAGACGAAGTCGGCGTCCGAGGCGGTAGCCTCCACGAACCGGTCCACCACGACATAGCCGTGGCCCTGGTCGTAATGTCGCTCGGACAGCTCGGTCAGGGTAACGATCGGCGACAGCATGACCAGGCGCTCGTCGGTGAGTTCCTGGAGCAGCGCGACCGCACCGGCCTGCCGGCCGTCCCCGGCGCGCCCCTCCAGCACCGTCACGTGGTCGGCCGCGAGCGCGACGAGGGCCTCGTCGTAGGACCTCGGCGTGACGAAACCGCAAAGCAGTTGGGTCACGTCGTCGTGGTCCAAGCGGCCGGCGGCCTTGCGTCTGGCGGATCGGCTCGGCGGGTCGGCACCGACGTAGAGGTTCTCGATGTTGGCGTGGGCGAACTTGGTGTGTACCTGCGAGAGACCGTCCGCCGTCGGTTTGGGCTCTGCACCCGCTCCGGAACGTGGCTGTGAAATTTCGGTACCGTCCCGAACCGACTCGCCCGTGGTGCCCTCGGCGGTGTCGACCTGTTCGGCGTCAGGGGCCGGATCCGTCGGCCGGCTGTCATCCGGTTGATCGTTCTTCGTGGTCGTCGACCCGGGGGGCAGGCCAGGGCCGGTCATGAGTTCCGGACGATCGTGAAGTTCTCCGCTCTGACCCGGTCGTGGAACTCGGTGTGCACGGTCGAGGGCGGCGCGGCTGCCCTCGATGGACCGGGATCGGCGGCATCGGCACCGGACGTACCGGTGCCGGGGGTGGTCGCCGTCGTGCCGCCCGACACCGGGTCGCTCGCCGGCTCGTGGGTGCGAGGCCGTTCAGCGCCGGCCAGATCCAGCGCGTGTATGTCGAAACCGGGTGACCGTAACCAGGCCCGGCGGCCGTACTCCTTGTGGTTGACGTTGATCGGACGGAAGTCGCCGGGACGCAACGACGTGTGGCCCTGCGCCACCACATCGGTGAACAAGCGATCGGAGATCACCACGGCGAGCGGGATGCGCTCGTCCGCCAGGATGGCGCGGACCGGCTCGCTGTCCACGAGCCGGCTGACCTGGACCACGCCCTGGCCGGAGAAGCCGTTTCCGGCTGGCATCGCCGCACCGAAGTGCAGTGCCAGCCGCAGTCGGAGTTGGGCCTGGCGGACCAGGTCCTCGTTGTACGACACAAGCGCGCTGTGCAGTTCACGGACGAAGTCGTCGAGGACTCGGGGCTCCTGCTCGGTCGACGGCAACACCGACAACTCGCCGTCTCCGGCCGGCTGACGTTCCCAGCCGGCCCGGTGCAGCCCAGCCCGCCGGGCGGCGACGTCGAGGACAGCGAGCAGTCCCTCCTGGACTGCGGCCTGCCGGCGGTCGGTATGGCCGCCGTAACCCTTGGCATCGACGGAGATAAGGAGCCGACGGCTGAAGTCGGTGTTCCGGTTCACTCGATGGCCTCTCTCGGGATCCGATGGTGCTGTTCAGGAGAGTGTCGAACCAGGTGGCGCAGCGGATCTCCGAAAAATCCGGGATCTGCCGGCGCGATTACGGGAACGACTATTCGACGGAGGTGGCGCCCGCCCGATCGGCAGAGCCAGATCACTCTGAGTGGTCTCCTGCGAACGCTATGGCGTCAGCCGGGAGATAATGAATAGGAGTTTCCGTCCGTATGCCGGCACCGCCAGACATCGACGGCATTCCACACAGTCGAGTACGGGTCACACCTTTGTGTCCCCGGCACTGGCCGCGTGGACCGACCCGGCGGCGGTAGCGTCAGATGGTCGGGTCGTCCGGGGCGGTCCGGTGCCCCGACGGCCAGCCCGATCAAGTGGATGACGCAAAGTGGCGTAGCCCGCTCAGATCGGTGACCAGCACGGCCCGGTACCGCGGGCTGACCAGCCCGGCCTGTCGCAACTGGCCCAACGCCTGGCTCACGGCGTCTTCCCGGGCACCGACGAGCAGGCCCAGCTCGGCCTGGGACAGTCGTACGCCGAGGTGGATGCCGCCGGGCCCGGGGCTGCCGTGCCGGTCCGCCAGATCCAGCATCACCCGGGCCAGTCGCACTGCGATCGGGTAGCCGGTGAACTCCTGGCGGCGAAGGTTCGCCCAGTCCAGTTGACCTGTCGCCATCTCGTAGAGGTGCGGCCACACGTCAGGGCAGCGGTGGAGGAACGCCTTGAAGGTGTCGTTCGGCACGGCGTGCGCCAGCGTGCGCGCGCAGGCGGTCACGGTGGCGTTGCGGGGTACATCCCGGAGTACTGCCATCTCGCCGACCAGGTCACCGCCGATCCGGATCGCGAGCAGGGTGTGACTGCCGTTCTCCAACCGAGCGGTGATCTTGACGCAGGCCGACCGCTCCGGACCGGGGGAACGCAGCAGATAGACGACCTGGCCGCCATCGCCCTGTCGTAGAAGGATCTCGCCGATCTTCAGTGTCCGGGCCGGTGCCAGAAGGCCGATCAGTTCGCCGCGTGACCGTTTGGACAGCCGCTGCATCAGCGTCCCATTCGGCCAACGGGTGGACTCGTTCAGCACGGCGACGCTCCGAGGCTCGGCTGCCGGCCCAGTATCACCTGTCGATCGTGCGAACTCTGCCGGAAATCGGACCCACTGTTCGGCCATTGGGATTCACGCCGGAAAACATGATCAATTCAAGTTCTGTCGGGTCTCTTTCCGGCGGATCGTCGGTCGGCCGGCGGGGACAGCGGACAAAGGCCACCGGCCGGTGATCCGTATTGGCGGTGTAACGGTCGCGCGGGCCGGCCGGGGTGGCCGGTCCGACCCGCGCGGCCGGGCTCAGCGCAGGGCGCGGTTGACGGCGCTGGTCACCGCTGCGAGCGAGGCGGTGACGATGTTCGCGTCGAGTCCGACACCCCAGACCGTCTGACCGTCGACCTCGCACTCCACGTACGCGGCCGCCTGGGCGTCGCCACCCGAGGACATCGCGTGCTCGTGGTAGTCGAGCACCCGTACCTGCACGTCCAGCGCCTGGAGCGCGCCCACGTACGCGTCGATCGGGCCGTTGCCGGTCGCGGCGAGCGACCGGCGCTCGGTGCCGAACTGGGTCTCGGCCTCGATCTCCACCTTGCCGTCGACGGTGCCGATTGCGTAGTTGTCGACCTTCACCGCCGGCTGCCGCTGCTGGTCGACCAGGTACTCCTCGGCGAAGAGCTGCCACATCCGGGCCGGCTCCACCTCGCCGCCGCCGTCGTCGGTGACCCGCTGTACGACGCCGGAGAACTCGATCTGCAACCGTCGGGGCAGGTCGAGGTGGTGCTCGGTCTTCATGACGTACGCGACGCCGCCCTTGCCGGACTGCGAGTTGACCCGAATCACCGCCTCGTAGGTGCGGCCCAGGTCCTTCGGGTCGATCGGCAGGTACGGCACCGCCCACGGGTACCGGTCGAGCGGTACGTCGGCGGTGCGGGCGTCGGCCTCCAGGGCGTCGAAGCCCTTGTTGATGGCATCCTGGTGCGAGCCGGAGAAGGCGGTGTAGACCAGATCACCCGCGTACGGGTGCCGCTCGTGCACCGGAAGCTGGTTGCAGTACTCGACGGCGCGCTTGATCTCGTCGATGTTCGAGAAGTCGATCTCCGGGTCGATGCCCTGGGAGAAGATGTTGAGCCCCAGCGTGACCAGGTCGACGTTGCCGGTGCGCTCGCCGTTGCCGAACAGGCAGCCCTCGATCCGGTCGGCGCCGGCCAGCAGGCCCAGTTCGGCGGCGGCGACACCGGTGCCGCGATCGTTGTGCGGGTGCAGCGACAGGATCACGCTCTCCCGGCGGGGCAGGTGCCGGTGCATCCACTCGATCGAGTCGGCGTACACGTTGGGGGTGGCCATCTCGACGGTCGCCGGCAGGTTGATGATCAGCGGCCGGTCCGGGGCGGGGTCGATCACCTCGATCACCGCCGCGCAGACCTCCAGCGCGTAGTCGAGTTCCGTTCCGGTGTACGACTCCGGCGAGTACTCGTAGAAGACGTCGGTGTCCGGGGCGTGGATCTCGGCGTACTTCTGGCAGAGCCGGGCGCCCTGGGTGGCGATGTCGGTGATCCCGGCCTTGTCGAGCCCGAACACCACCCGGCGTTGCAGCGTCGAGGTCGAGTTGTAGAAGTGCACGATCGCCCGCTTCGCGCCCCGGATCGACTCGAAGGTGCGGTCGATCAGGTGCTCCCGGCACTGGGTCAGTACCTGGATGGTCACGTCGTCCGGGATCAGGTCCTGCTCGATCAGCTGCCGTACGAAGTCGAAGTCGGTCTGGCTGGCCGACGGGAAGCCGACCTCGATCTCCTTGTAGCCCATCTGCACCAGCAGTTGGAACATCCGCCGCTTGCGTTCCGGCGACATCGGGTCGATCAGGGCCTGGTTGCCGTCTCGCAGGTCGACGGCGCACCAGCGCGGCGCGGCGTCGATGCGCCGGGTCGGCCACTGCCGGTCCGGCAGGTCGATGGCGAACTGCTGGTGGTACGGCTGGTAGCGCTGGAAGGGCATGCGGCTGGGCCGCTGCCGGGCTATCGGATCGGCGTCAGTGGTGCCGGCTTGGAACGACATGGCGGATAACTCCCGTGGTCATGTGGCGGTGGCGCCGAAGAGTCGTGGGCGCCGAGGTGTTCGGGCTTCGAGACGAGCGGGCCGCGACGGGGATCGGCCGGTATGCAGGACGGCGCGCTTCAACTCCGCGACGAGGTGCCGGCCTGGGGGGCCTCGTCGCGGCAGCGAAGGAGCAGGGCCTGCCACATGACAATCGTGACCTTATGTGACCGTGAGTGCGATCGGAAAGCGTAGTCCGGAATCTGGGATACGCCCAGGTCATGCCGAGGTCGGTGCGACGGTGCGGCGGTGCGACGGTGCGGCAGCGCGGCGGATCAGTTCAGTGCAGCATCAACTCGGTCAGCGGGCGGCGCTGCCGCAGGCCGACCTCCCGGAGCCGCAGGTCCTCGGGAAGCGAGGCGGGGTCGCCGAGCCGTCCGACGGCGACGACGACGTGTGGCCGTACCGCCGGGGCCAGTTCCAGGTCGGTACGGAGCCCGGCGGTGTCGAACCCGGAGATCTGCCGTACGTACAGCCGGAGCGCGGTGGCCTGGACGGTGAGATGCGCCACGGCCTGGCCCAGGTCGTACGCGGCGTGGATCAGCGGGCAACCGGTCGGGCCGGTGGTGGCGTGCGCGCCGAGCAGCAGCGCCGAGGCGCGCCCGGCCCACCGCTGGTTGGCCGGGGTCAGGTTGGTCAGGATCCGCTTGTACGCCTCGTCGTTCCGCCGCCCGACGAGGAACCGCCAGGGCTGGGTGTTGTCGGCGGACGGAGCCCATCGGGCCGCTTCGAGCAGCGACGCGACCTCGGCGTCGGTGAGGTCGGCGACCGGGTCGAACGCGTGCGGACTCCACCGGGTCGCGAGCAACGGGGAGAGCTGGGCCATGTCGCCGAGTGTGCCGTATCGGCCGCTCTGTCCCTTGCCCGGGGTCACCAGAAGTGACCGGGCGCACCCGTAACGTGAGAGGCGCTCACTCGTTGGGGCTGGGCGAATCGTCCGGGCCACCGCCGTCCGGGCCACCCTCGCTCGCCGGTTCGGCGGGCTCGACGGGAGGGGGTGCGGCGATCCGCAGCGGCTCCCGGTCGACCAGGGGGCCGGGCAACGAGACCGTGGCGGGCGGGGCGGTCGGCGTACCGGTCAGGGTGAGGGTGCCGGCCGGCAGCCGGGCGGCGGTCAGGGTGCCGTCCGGGGCGTAACAGTAGATTCCGGAATCCAGCGGCGGGCTGACCGACGCCGAGGTCGACTCGACCGCGAAACAGGTGCCGCGGGCGCCCGGCAGTGTGGTGGTGGAGATCGCAAGTGGTGCCTGGCGGTCGGTGAGCACCTCGGGCCAGTCCGTGAACGGATGCTGCATCCGGGGATCGATGCCGGCGTCCAGCGATTGCCCGGGATCGGCCACCCGGACGCAGCCGGGCGACCCGGGCTGCCCGGCCGACGGCAGCGAACACTGGAAGGTCCCGGCACCGGTCTGCGCCATCGACACGTCGGCGGTGCCGCCGAGCGCACCGCCGGGGATGTCCACCCGCCATGACCCGTCCGTCGCCTTGGTCACCGAGATCGACCGGTCCGGTTGGCCCTCGGTCGAGAGCGTGTACCCCGCCACCAGCCGGCGGTCCTGCGCGGCGGCGGCGAGCGCCGCGAGCTGGTCCCTGGCCTCGGGCGGCCGGCTCGCCGCCGGCTTGGTCGGTGTCGCCGCCGGTGCGGGCGCCCCGCCGCCGCAACCGGTCGACAGCAGCGGTCCGACCAGCAGGAGTACCCCGAGCACGGAACGGATGGCGGCCCGCCGTGACGCCGCCCGGCGGGGGCGGACGGGGGGCCGGTCCCGGCCGGCGGCG